>NZ_VDFY01000274.1 GCF_006228125.1 Micromonospora orduensis
CCACCCCGCCGCCGACCACGCCACCCCCGACGGACCCGCCCACCGGCGGGCTGCCGAAGCACCTGCTCACCGGCTACTGGCACAACTTCGACAACCCCGCCGTCGAACTGCGACTGCGCGACGTCCCCACCGAGTACGACCTCGTCGCCGTCGCCTTCGCCGAGGCCACCACGACGCCGGGCGCGCTCACCTTCGGCATCGACCAGGGGCTCTCCGCCGCGCTTGGCGGTTACACCGAGGCGGACTTCACCGCCGACGTGCGTACCCTGCACAGCCGCGGCCAACGGGTCATCCTCTCCGTCGGCGGCGAGGCCGGCCGGGTCACGGTCAACGACGCCGCCTCGGCCACCGTCTTCGCCGACACGGCCGCCGCGCTGATCGCCCGCTACGGCTTCGACGGCATCGACATCGACCTGGAGAACGGGCTCAACCCGACGTACATGGCGCAGGCGCTGCGCGCGCTCCGGGCCAAGGTCGGCTCGGGCCTGATCATCGCGATGGCGCCGCAGACCATCGACATGCAGAACCCGGCCGGCGGCTACTTCAAGCTGGCGCTCGACATCAAGGACATCCTCACCGTCGTCAACACCCAGTTCTACAACTCCGGGGCGATGCTCGGCTGCGACCAGAACGCCGCGTACGCCCAGGGGACTGTGAACTTCATCGTCGCGCTGGCCTGCATCCAACTGGAGGCCGGGTTGCGCCCCGACCAGGTCGGCCTCGGCCTGCCCGCCGGACCGGGCGCGGCCGGTGGCGGCATCGTCGCGCCCAGCGTGGTCAACGCCGCGTTGGACTGCCTGGCCCGGGGCACCAACTGCGGCAGCTTCCGGCCGCCGCGCACCTACCCCGGCATCCGTGGCGCGATGACCTGGTCGGTGAACTGGGACGTCAGCAACGGCAACGGTTTCGCCCGCACGGTGGCCCCGCACCTGGACACCCTGCCCTGAGCGGTGCCGACGCCCGTACCGGCGTCGGCGCACCACCTGCGCTGTCCGCACACCACCCGGCCGCGCAGGGCATCGGCACCATCCCCCACCACACCGGTCCCTGGAGGCCACCGTGAAACTCCGATCCCCCCGCGCGGCGACGTTCGCCGTCGCGCTGGCCGCCGCACTGGTGGCGGCCACCGTCGTGGCACCGCCGGCCGCGTCGGCCGCCACCGCCGCCTTCGCCCGCACCAGCAGTTGGAGCAGCGGGTACGAGGCGAAGTTCACCGTCACCAACAACACGTCCACGGCGATCACCTCCTGGGACGTGCAGTTCGACCTGCCGGCCGGCAGCACGGTCGGGTCGGCCTGGGACGCCCTGGTGAACAGCTCGGGTCAGCACGTGACCGCCCGCAACCAGTCCTGGAACGGCACGTTGGCCGCCGGCGCGAGCACGTCGTTTGGCTTCGTCGTCGCCGGCACCGGTGACCCCACCAACTGCACGGTCAACGGCGCGTCCTGCTCGGGCGGCCCCACCACCCCACCGGGAGCCCCCGGCACGCCGGGCGGCCTGCGGGTCACCGGCACCACCGCCTCGGCGGTCTCGCTGGCCTGGAACGCGGTCGGTGGCACCGTGACCGGCTACCGGGTGTACGAGGGCTCGACGGTGCGCGCCACCGTCACCGGCACCTCGACGACCGTCTCCGGCCTGGCGGCCTGCTCGGCGCACAGCTACACGGTCGCCGCGTACAACTCGGCGGGGGAGTCGGCGCGGTCGGCGGCGGTCGCCGCGAGCACCACCGGCTGCACCGGTGGCGGCGGTTCGATGGCCGTCGCGCCCTACCTCTACCCGGGCTGGGGTGACCCGCCCGCCCCGGCGACCGTCATGTCGGCGACCGGCGTCAAGTGGTTCACCATCGCGTTCGTGCTCTCCGGTGGCGGCTGCACCCCGGCCTGGGACGGCGGCGGCCCGCTCACCGGCGGCGCGCACGCCAACACCATCGCGGCCATCCGGGCGGCCGGCGGCGACGTGATCCCGTCCATCGGCGGCTGGAGCGGCAACAAGCTCGGCCCGAACTGCTCCTCGGCCAGCGCCCTGGCCGGCGCCTACCAGCAGGTGATCAACGCGTTCGGGCTCAAGGCGATCGACATCGACATCGAGAACAGCGACGAGTTCGAGAACGAGGTCGTACAGGACCGGATCCTCGGCGCGCTGAAGATCGTCAAGCAGAACAACCCGGGCCTGAAGACGATCATCACGTTCGGCACGTCGACCACCGGCCCGTCGTACTACGGCACCCGCCTGATCAACCAGGCCGCCGCGCTGGGCGCCAACATCGACACCTTCACCATCATGCCGTTCGACTTCGGCGGCGGAGCCAACATGTACCAGAGCACCGTCAACGCCGCCGAGGGGCTGAAGAACACGCTGAAGACGGCCTTCGGCTGGTCCGACGCGACGGCGTACGCCCACATGGGCATCTCCGGGATGAACGGGCTCTCCGACCAGCAGGAGCTGACCTCGCCGGCCACCTGGACCCAGATCCGGGACTGGGCGAAGTCGCGCGGGCTGAGCAGGTTCACGTTCTGGTCGGTCAACCGGGACCGGCCGTGCCCGGGCGGGGGAGTCGTCTCCAACTGCTCCGGCATCGCGCAGAACACGTGGGAGTTCACGTCGATCAGCGCGCAGTTCAACTGAGCGCGACGCGGATCAGCGACCGGCGGTCACCGACCGCCGGTCGTCGCGTTCCCGGCGCCGGCGGACCTTACGGATCACCCAGGTGACAAGCATGACGGCGAAGACCGCGACGATCGCGTAGTTGAACCAGTCGCTGTAGCGCTCGACGTCCTGCCAGCGGCTGCCGAGCGCGTAGCCGGCGCCGACGATGAGGACGTTCCACAGCCCGCTGCCGATCGTGGTCAGCAGGACGAACTCGCCCAGCGGCATCCGGTTGGCCCCCGCCGGGACGGACACCAGGCTGCGGACCACCGGCACCATCCGGCCGATCAGCACCGCCCACCGGCCGTGCCGCTCGAACCAGCGGTCGGCCTTCTCCAGGTCGTCGCGGTCCACCAGCGGGATGTGGTCCAGCCAGCGCTTGAGCCGTTCCTCGCCCAGTGCCGCGCCGAGCCAGTAGAGCACCAGCGCACCGACCAGCGAGCCGACCGTCGCTGCGACCACCACGAGCACGACGTTGAACTGGCCCTCGTGGGCCAGGAAGCCGGCCATCGCCAGCACGATCTCGCTGGGGATCGGCGGGACGATGCTCTCCAGGGCGACCAGCAGCGCGACACCGGCCGGGCCCATCGCCTCGATCACCGAGGCCACCCAACCGGTCAACCCGGTGAACTCGGACGGGTCACCAGTCTGGGCGTACGCCATGGTCGTCCTTCCGGGTCGGCTGTCGGGGATCGGAGGGTGATACCCCGCCGCGCCGGTCCCACACCTGCGCTCAGTGCTCCGGGTGCAGCGCGGTGTCGGCCGGGCCCTGCCGCCAACAGGTGAACACCACGGTCAGGCCGGCGCGGACCGGAGCGCAGCAGAACGGGCCCGCCACGGCCTCGGCCGCCGGGTCCAGTGGGGCGAGTCGGACCAGCCGCCACGGCTCGTCGTCGGCCCGGGCCCGTACGGTCAGCGCGTCGCCGGCCCGGCTGACCCGGACGGTCACCTGCCGACCCGCCCACCGCGGCACCGGCCCCACCGACCAGTCGGAGAACTCCCGGGTCACCACCGCGCCGAGTTGCAGCTCGCCGTCGCTCATCTCGACGCCGGCCTTGGTCCAGGTCCGTTCGTCCACCCGCACCAGCGCGCCGGCCTGGTCGAACTGTCCGCTCAGATCCAGCCGGAAGCTCACCTCCATGGCGGTGCCGACCGGCAGCGGCGCCAGCAGGGCGGGGCCGTTGTCGTGGACGAAGCCGTAGCTGGTCCGCCGCCAGAGGTCGGTCTCCGCCGCGGCCTCCACGACCAACTCGCCGGCCGGGCCCTGCTCGGCGCGCAGCGGCGGGTTCAGCCACCGGCCCCGGGACCAGTCCAACGGTTCGCTCGGCGGTACGAGGTCGAGGTTCATGACGGGCACCGTACTTGCCGAATCCGGTTTGCCGCCGTGATCGTTCGGAGATGTTCCTCCGGCATGGGTGACCGTTGGTATTCCGAAGCCGTCGTCTACTGCCTCGACATCGACACGTACGCCGACTCGGACGGCGACGGGGTTGGTGACATCCGCGGGCTGATCGGCCGGCTGGACTATCTGGCCCGGCTGGGCGTGACCTGCCTGTGGCTGCACCCGATCCACCCGTCACCGAACCGCGACGACGGCTACGACGTCACCGACTTCTACAACGTGGACCCGCGCTTCGGCACGCTCGGCGACTTCGCCGAGCTGCTGCACCAGGCGCAGAACCGGGGCATCCGCGTGATCATCGACCTGGTGGTCAACCACACCTCCGACGAGCACCCGTGGTTCCAGTCCGCCCGCTCGTCGCCGGATTCGCCGTACCGCGACTGGTTCGTCTGGTCCGACACCGAGCCGGACGACCGGAACCAGGGCATGGTCTTCCCCGGTGAGCAGAAGGAGACCTGGAGCTACGACCGGACCGCCAAGGCGTGGTTCTACCACCGGTTCTACAAGTTCCAGCCAGACCTCAACTTCGCCAACCCACAGGTCCGGGCCGAGGTCAAGAAGATCATGTCGTTCTGGCTCCAGCTCGGGGTCTCCGGTTTCCGGATGGACGCGGTGCCGTTCATCATCGAACTGACCGAGCCGGGCAACCCGAACTCGCCGAAGGACTTCGAGTTCCTCACCGAGATGCGCCAGCACGTGCAGTGGCGGCGCGGCGACGCCGTCCTGCTGGCCGAGGCGAACGTCGAACCGGACCAACTGCCGACGTTCTTCGGCGACACCAGCGGCTCCGGCAACCGCATCCACATGCTCTTCGACTTCATGCTCAACGGCCGGCTCATGCTCGCCCTGGCCCGGCAGGACCCGGAGTCGCTGATCGAGGCGCTGCGGGACACCCCGAAGCTGCCCGTCGGTGGGCAGTGGGCCACCTTCCTGCGCAACCACGACGAGATCGACCTGTCCCGGTTGACGACCGAACAGCGCAACCAGGTGTACGAGCAGTTCGGCCCGGACGAGAACATGCGCATCTACGACCGGGGCATCCGTCGCCGGCTCGCCCCGATGCTCGGCAACGACAGGCGGCGCATCGAGCTGGCGTACGCCCTGCAGTTCTCGATGCGCGGCACGCCGGTGCTGCGCTACGGCGAGGAGATCGGGATGGGCGAGGACCTGTCGCTGCCCGGTCGGGAGTCGATCCGTACCCCGATGCAGTGGTCGTACCAGCCGAATGCCGGCTTCTCCACGGCGGAGGAGGAGAAGCTGGTCCGCCCGGTCATCGACAAGGGTGAGTTCGGCTACCAGAACGTCAACGTCACCGCCCAGCGGAGCGACACGAAGTCACTGCTCGCCTGGTTCGAGCGCATGATCCGTACGCTGCGCGAGGCCCCGGAGATCGGCTCCGGCTCGACCACCCACATCGACGTGCCGGTGCCGCCCGGCGTGCTGACGCACCGGGCGGACGGGCCGACCGGGACCATGGTCTTCGTGCACAACCTCGGCACGGACGACGTCGAAGTGGACCTGAGCAGCCTCGAACCGGAGGCCGACCTGCCGATCGACGTGCTCGCCGACCGGGGTTACGGCGACCTGGGCAAGCTCGGCGCGGTGAAGGTCTCCGGCCACGGATACCGGTGGATTCGCCTATGCCGGGGTCGGGGGTTCTGACGCTAAGCTCCTCCGATCACCCCAAGTTACCCGGAGGTAGTCATGTCGGAGGAGCCCCGCGTCGCCATCGTCACCGGAGCCGCGCGCGGTATCGGCGCGGCCACCGCCCGGCGGCTGGCCGCCGACGGTCTGGCCGTCGCCGTGGTCGACATCGAGGAGTCGGCCACCAAGGAGACGGTGGACGCCATCGCGGCGGACGGCGGCCGGGCGCTCGGCGTGGGCGCCGACGTGTCCGACCGGGACCAGGTCGAGGCGGCGGTGGCCCGGATCGCCGCCGAGCTGGGCGCGCCCACCGTGCTTGTCAACAACGCCGGCGTGCTCCGCGACAACCTGCTGTTCAAGATGACCAACGCCGACTGGGACACGGTCATGGGGGTGCACCTGCGCGGTGCGTTCCTGTTCAGCCAGGCCACCCAGAAGCACATGGTGGACCGCAAGTGGGGGCGGATCGTCAACCTGTCCAGCACCTCCGCGCTGGGCAACCGGGGCCAGGCGAACTACGCCGCCGCCAAGGCCGGCCTCCAGGGCTTCACCAAGACGCTCGCCATCGAGCTGGGGCCGTTCGGGATCACCGCCAACGCTGTCGCGCCCGGCTTCATCGTCACCGACATGACGGCGGCCACCGCCGCGCGGATGAAGGTCGACTTCGAGGACCTCCAGAAGCACGCCGCCGCCGAGATCCCGGTCCGTCGACCGGGCCGGCCGGAGGACGTCGCGCACACCATCTCGTTCCTGGTGAGCGAGGGCGCGGGCTTCGTCTCCGGGCAGGTCATCTACGTCGCCGGCGGCCCGCGGGACTGACCGGGGTCAGGCGTGGTCGTGGCGGGTGCGCCACAGCCAGAACAGGCCGAGCACCGGCAGCACCAGCGGAATGTAGCCGTACCCGCTGCCGAACTGCGACCAGACCGTCTCGTCGGGGAAGAGTTCCCTGTCGACCAGGCTCAGGACGCCGACCGCGACCACGCCGACCAGCTCCACCGAGCAGCAGACCAACGCGACCCGCCGGCCGGTGTGTCCGGCGCGGGCCAGGCCCACCGCCGCCACGATGTAGATGAGCGCGGCCAGCGCGGAGAGCAGGTACGCCACCGGCGCCTCGTCGAACTTCGTGGCGATCTGCAGGCCCGCCCGGCTCGTCGCCGCGATGGCGAAGAGCAGGTAGACCGCGATCAGCAGTCGACCCGGGCCGGAGTTCGTGCGACGGGTCTCAGCCACCGAGCACCTCCCAGGTCTGCTGCAACCGGACCACCACCACCGGGGTCACCAGGCAGACCGCGCACACGATCGCCGATCCCCAACGGGTCGGCTCCATCCGGGCCAGCACCCAGGCCAGCGGCGGCAGGCAGACAAGCGTGACCAGGTAGCCGAAGAAGGCGCCGGGCTCGCCGGGCTGCTCCCCGCCGCCGACCGCGACGAGCGCCAGCACGCCCAACACGAGCAACGCCACTTCGAGTACGGCCAGACCGACGAACTGCACCCGGTCCGGTGGCCGGTGGCGTACCGCCGCCACCAGCGCCCACGCCGCCACGAGCAGCGACAGCACGATCGGCACGGTCGCGACGATCCCGTCCACCGGCGAGTCGGTGCCCACGCTGGTCACCGGACCCACCCGGTCGTTGCCTCGGTCACCGGCACAGCCTACTAACCGTCGTAGTAACAGGGTCACGCTGCCTGGCTCACCGGTCGTGAGCCGCGCCGGTTGGGCGACCCGCCGCCGGTGCGGCCGGCGGGACGACTAGCGTGGATCACGTCCGTGGCGTTGCCGCGGTGCGGGGAGACAGCGGAGGTACACGTGCTGCGGTTCGGGTTGTTCGGCACCGGTCACTGGGCGATCGAGACGCACGGCAAGGCGTTGCACGCCCACCCGGACGCGGAGCTGGTCGGGGTGTGGGGGCGCAACCCGGAGCGGGCCTCCGCGCTGGCCGAACGGTACGGGGTGCCCGCGTACGGCGACGTCGACGCGCTGATCGAGCAGTGCGAGGCGGTGGCCGTGGCGCTGCCCCCGGACATCCAGGCCGACATCGCGGTCCGGGCCGCCTCCGCGGGCCGGCACCTGCTGCTGGACAAGCCGCTGGCGCTCAGCGTGGCCGACGCCGATCGGGTGGTCGCCGCCGCCGAGGCGTCCGGGGTCGCCTCGGTCGTCTTCTTCACCCAGCGGTTCCAGCCGAACGTGACGGCGTTCCTCGCCGCCACCGCCGCCGCCGGGGGCTGGCAGCACGGCCGGACCACGGCCTTCGCGTCGATCTTCCAGGACGGCAGCCCGTACGGCGGTTCGTTGTGGCGTCGGGAGCACGGGGCGCTCTGGGACATCGCCCCGCACGCGCTCTCCATCCTGCTGCCGGTGCTGGGCCGGGTGACCCAGGTCGCGGCGATGGACGGGCCGAGCGGGATGGTGCACCTGCTGCTCACCCACGAGGGTGGCGCCACCAGCAGCGCCTCGCTCTCCCTGGACGCGCCCCGTGAGTCGATGACCCGGGAGTTCGTGTTCTACGGGGAGAACGGCATCGAGACCGTGCCGTACGGCGAGAACGACGCCGCGACCGCGTTCGGCGTCGCGATCGACCAGCTCGTCGAGCAGGTCCGCGCCGGCACCCGTGACCACCGCTGCGACGTCCGCTTCGGCCGCGAGGTGGTCACCATCCTCGCCGCCGCCGAGACCGCCCGCACCGAGTCCCGCACCATCCCCCTCCCCTAGCC
>NZ_VDFY01000308.1 GCF_006228125.1 Micromonospora orduensis
GGTCGCGGGGGTCTGCCGACGCACCCGGCGGGGCAAGCCGTCCAGCTCGTCACCGGCCGGCGCGGACGCCTCCCCGTCGCGCGGCCCGTGCGCGGGCCGAGCAGGTACGGCGACGGGCGCGGGGCCGGCCGTCGGGGGGTCGGCGGTGATCGTCCGGGCACGGCCGGCCCGGGGGCGCGGAACGCTGGCGCGACGGGCGCTTCGGGCCAGCCGTCGGTCCGCGCCGGCCGGCTCGGCGCCCAGCGTGGCCGGGTCGGGGCCAGCCGGTGGCTCGCTGGTGATCAGGTCGGCGGGGAGCAGCACCACGGCCGTCACCCCGCCGTCCCCGGACGGGCGCAGGCTCACCCGGACCCCGTGCCGGGCCGCCAGTCGGGCCACCACGAACAGGCCGAGTCGGGCGCTCTGCGCCGGGTCGAACTCGGGCGAGCTGGCCAGCCGGGTGTTGGCGCTCTCCAGCGCCGCGGCTGACATCCCCAGCCCCCGATCGGTGATCTCCAGGGCGTACCCGTTGGACACCTGCTCCCCCGCGACGCTGACCCGGGTGTCCGGCGGAGAGAACGCGGTCGCGTTCTCGATCAGCTCGGCGAGCAGGTGGATGACGTCGCCGACGGCCCGGCCCAGCACGCCGGCCGGCTGTACGGCGGTGATGTCCACCCGGTCGTACGCCTCGACCTCGGAGGTCGCGCCCCGGATCAGGTCGACCATCGCGACCGGGTTGCGCCAGCCCCGACCGGGCGCGGAACCGGCGAGGATCACCAGGTCCTCGGCGTGCCGGCGGAGTCGGGTGGCCAGGTGGTCCACCTGGAAGAGCTGGGCCAGCTCGTCCGGGTCCTCGGCGCGGCGCTCCATCCGGTCCAGCAGGTGCAGCTGCCGGTGCACCAGGCCCTGGCTACGGCGGGCGATGTTGAGGAAGACCTCGTTGAGCCCTCGCCGCAGAGCGACCTCGTCCACCGCGGCCTGCACGGCTGTTCGCTGCACCTCGGTGAAGGCCCGCCCGACCTCGCCGATCTCGTCGTTGCCGTACTCCAGTGGGGGCGCCTCCCGGGCCACGTCGACCTGCTCGCCGCGACGCAGCCGGGCCACGACGTCCGGCAGCCGGTGCTCGGCCAGCTCCAGCGCGGCGGTGCGGACCCCGCTGAGGCGGCGGACCAGCGTGCGACCGACCCGAACGGCCACCAGCACCGAGACCACCACCGCGGCGAGTCCGAGCACACCGGCGGCGGCCAGCCGGACCAGGATCCGGACCGCCATCGGCACCGAGCGGTCGGTGAGATGGTCCGCCTCGGCCAGCTCGAAGTCCCGTAGCTGCTGCTGTACGGCGTCGTGGCTCTCCTGCCACGAGGCCGCGTCCACCGGTGGCCGGCCGGTCCGGTTGGCCCCGATCAACGCCTCCTGCATGGCGCGCAGGCTGGTGAACGCCGGGCTCTCGGTCAGCCGCTGGTACGCGACGCGCCCCGCCTCGGGCAGGTCGGCCACGGCGCTCTCGGTGAGCCACCGCTGGTTGCCGATGGCCTGCACGAGCTGGGCGTGCTCGCCCTGGGCGAACCGGCCGGCGGTGAGCACGCCGGCCAGCATGGCGTCGGTCTGGCCGAGCAGTTCCCGGGACCGGCCCAGCGCGGTGAGCGCCAGCGCCTGCCGGTTGATGCCGGGGTCGGTCAGGTTGGCCATCGCGGCGAACGCCTGGAAGGCCGCCGAGACCATGCCGCTGTACAGGCCGATCGCGCCGGAGCGGTCCATCATCCGGGCGTCGATGAAGTCCCGGCCGCTCGGCAGTGCCGCCAGGGCGGTGACCAGCCGGTCGACGCGGTCCTCCAGCAGGTCGTCGGCGGCGTCGCGCAGCGCCTCCCCGTCGACCCGGCGACGCAGTTCGGTGACCGCCCGGTCGGTGCGTTGACGCTGCTCGACCAGCGCCGGCAGGTCGGTGGTGCCGGCGAGCTGCACCACCGAGAGTCGGCGTTCGCGTTGCAGCTCGGTGACCACTGCCTCGCCGGGGCGGCCCAGGTCGTACAGCAGGGTGCGGGCGGAGAGCAGGTTCAGGGCGGGGCCGAAGGTCAACGTCGTCGCGAAGATCCACAGTGCCAGCAGCGCGGTCACCGGCGCGACCACGAGTGCGGTCAGCTTCGAGCGGATCGGCCAGTCGCGGGTTCTCATCAGACCTCGCCCGTAAGGGGTGGCAGGAGGGGCGCCGGCACCGCCGGGCAACGCACCGGCCGGCTGCCGCCCGGCGGCGACGCCGGGCACCGGCGCGGGCGCCTTGGGCAGGATACGTAATCACGGCCCTTTGCACTACCGCCCGTCGCGCCGACATCGACGCTCCGACATTCGGTGGGTCGACAATGGCCGAACGCCCCGCCGGTGGCCGGCGGGGCGCTCGTCGTGGTGCGGGAGACGGATCAGGCGTTGTCGGCGATGCCGAGCCCTTCGGCGACCCGCCGGCCGTAGCTCTCGTCGCACTGGCGCAGGTGCCAGACCATCTTCTCCAGCGTCGCGGGACCGCGTGACCCCACCGTCCGCTGCTGCTGGTTGTTGTGCACGGGGTGACCCTGCCGGGTGGTGAGGGTCGGCTTGCCGGCCGGTGACTCGCTCATCGCCCCACCCAAGGGCGTTTTGGAATGAGTCAAGTTTTTGCCCGCCGCAGGGACGTGACGCACGTCGGCAAGGGGACGGGACGGGCGTTATCCGGCCAGCGGACACAGCGCGGCAAGGAAAGTGCCCCGGATCGGGATTGGCGATCAGTGCGCCGAGGGAATACCAGGTGACGAAGGAGGAGCCCATGTCGTCCACGCAGATAATCGTCATCGTGCTCGTCGTGCTGGTGGTCGTCGCGGCGCTGGCCGTGGCTCTCCGGTCGCTGGGCCGTCGCCGCGCGTTGCGCGACCGTTTCGGACCGGAGTACGACCGGGTGGTGGCCGAGCAGGACAGCCGGTCCGCCGCGGAGCGCGAACTGCGCGACCGGGAACGCCGGCACGCCGAGCTCACGCTCACCCCACTCACCCCCGAGTCCCGGGCTCGGTACGCCGCAGCCTGGGAGGAACTCCAGGTCCGCTTCATCGACTCCCCGGGCGAGACCGTTGGCGACGCCGATGAGCTGGTCACCCGACTCATCGAGGAGCAGGGCTACCCGACCGGGGACTTCTCCGACCAGATCGCCCACCTCTCCGTCGAGCACGCCCGCACCCTGACCAACTATCGGGACGCGCACGAGATCCACCTGCGCAACTCGCGGGGTGAGGCGAGCACCGAGGAGCTGCGCCAGGCGGTGGTGCACTACCGGGCACTCTTCACCGACCTGCTCGGTACGGAACCGGCCGGTCACCACACGCCCGAACAGCGCCACCCGGACACCCCGCACGACGCCACGAGCCGCTGAGGAGGCCACCGATGCGCCAGGAAGAGCAGCAGGTGAACAACGACCACCCGGAGGCCGTGCGGTCCGCGCCGGTTCCGGTACCACCATCAGGTGACCGTGCCGGCCACGCCGACCTACCCGAGGACGCCCTGGACGAGCGGGGCACCTTCGACGACCCGGCCGGAGGTCACGAGCCGACCGACGGTACCGAACGAGACACCCTGGACGACCCCGCCGACGACGAGCGGACCGACGACACCGACCGGCGGGACGACCGGGCCACCGACGAGGGCGGCTTCCACGAGCCGGGGCCGCTGCCGACCGCGTTCGGCGCCACCACGGTGGCTGACGCGGTGGCCGCGTCCGCACTGGCCAGCCCTCGTCCGGAGGACCAGCCGGACCCGCGGGCCGAGCGGACCGCCGAGCCGGGCGACGGCGCCGAGGACGGCGAGCGTGAGGGCCTGCGGGCCGACCCGACCGCCGAGCTGCACCGCCGCGACGTCGACGTGGACGACAGCGACGTCGACCGGACCGACGCGGACCGCACCGACGTCGACCGGGTCGACGCGGGCGCGGCCGGCTACGGCAGCGCGGCGCCGGAGATGGTCGACCCGGACGCCGACGCCGAGCCGGTCACCACCGACGACAACAGCACCTCGCTGGAGTCGGCCGGGACGTCGCGGCCCGTCGGTTCGACGGTCGCGGCCGAGCCGGCGACCCTCCTCGACGCGGACTCCGCGCAGGGCTTCCGGGACCGCTGGCGCGACGTGCAGCTGCGTTTCGTCGATGACCCGCACGCGGCGGCCGGCGAGGCGCAGGCGCTGGTCGAGGAGGCCATCCAGGCCCTCTCCTCGGCGCTGGCCGCGCAGAAGACCACGCTGGGCGGCTGGCAGGACGCCGGCTCGGCGGACACCGAGCAGCTGCGGATGGCGGTCCGCAACTACCGCGACTTCCTGGACCGGGTCCTGGGACGCTGAGTGAAGGACGACCACTGAGCGCTCCGGCCGCAACGGCCGGGGCGCTCCGTGCTGTCCGACCACACGAGACCGCCCGAGCGGACCGGAACACACCAGAGCGGGCGCGCAGGCGTGAGACCGCCCGTACGGGGTAATAGGGCGCGCGCGGTAAACCGGTGACAACGTCGGGACGAGGGGTGACGGGATGGACGGCGGCGGTCTTCGGCTCAACATGAACGGGCTGGACTACCTGATTCTGGCGCTGTACTTCGTCACCGTCCTCGGAGTGGGCTTCGCGGCCCGCCGGGCGATCCGGACCAGCGTCGACTTCTTCCTCTCCGGTCGGTCGCTGCCGGCCTGGGTGACGGGTCTCGCCTTCGTCTCGGCGAACCTGGGCGCACTGGAGATCATCGGCATGGCCGCGAACGGCGCCCAGTACGGCGTGATGACGGTCCACTACTACTGGATCGGCGCGGTGCCGGCCATGGTGTTCCTGGGCATCGTGATGATGCCCTTCTACTACGGCTCCAAGGTCCGCAGCGTGCCCGAGTACCTGCGGCTGCGGTTCAACCGCCCCACGCACCTGCTCAACGCGCTCAGCTTCGCCGTCGCCCAGGTGCTGATCGCCGGCGTGAACCTGTACGCGCTGGCCCTGGTGATGCAGGCGCTGCTCGGCTGGCCGCTCTGGACGGCGATCGGGGTCGGCGCGGCGATCGTGCTGGCGTACATCACCATCGGTGGTCTGTCCGGGGCGATCTACAACGAGGTGCTCCAGTTCTTCGTCATCCTGGCCGGTCTCATCCCGGTCACCGTGATCGGCCTGGTCAAGGTCGGCGGGGTGAGCGGCCTCATGGACGCCGTACGCGACTCCAAGCTCGGCGAGGCGGGCCTGCACGCCTGGCAGGACACCGGCAGCACCGCCAACCCGCTGGGCGCGCAGTGGATCGGCATCGTCTTCGGGCTCGGCTTCGTGCTGTCGTTCGGCTACTGGACGACGAACTTCGCCGAGGTGCAGCGGGCCCTGTCGGCGAAGAACATGAGCGCCGCCCGGCGTACACCGATCATCGCCGCGTACCCGAAGCTGTTCATTCCGCTGGTCACGGTGATCCCCGGCCTGGTGGCCCTGGTGACCGTGAAGGGCCTGGGCGCGGAGAGCGGCGACCTGCAGTACAACAACGCAATCCCGCTGCTGATGCGCGACCTGCTCCCCAACGGCGTGCTCGGCGTGGCGGTCACCGGCCTGCTCGCCTCGTTCATGGCCGGCATGGCGGCGAACGTGAGCGGCTTCAACACCGTCTTCACCTACGACATCTGGCAGGCGTACCTCCGTCCCGGCCGGTCCGACGACTACTACCTGCGCATCGGCCGGTGGGCGACGGTCGCCGCCGTGGTGATCGGGATCGGCACCGCGTTCATCGCGGCCGGGTTCAGCAACATCATGAACTACATCCAGGCGCTCTTCTCGCTGTTCAACGCGCCGCTGTTCGCCACGTTCATCATCGGCATGTTCTGGAAGCGGATGAGCGCCCTGGCCGGCTTCTGGTCGCTGCTGCTGGGCACGCTGGCGTCGCTGGCGACGTACCTGCTCTACAAGGGTGGCGTGATCGACTTCAACTCCGACCTGGAGGAGAGCTTCTGGGGCGCGGGCATCGCGTTCGTCACGGTGGCGATCGTGGCCGTGATCCTCACCCCGCTCACCGCCCCCAAGCGCGACGAGGAGCTGCGCGGGCTGGTGTACGGCATGGGCGGCGTCGACCTGAAGGGCGACGTGCTCGCGGGGGACGCCGTCTGGTACCGCTCGCCCGTTCTGCTCGGCCTGGTCGCGGTCGCGCTGGCCGCCCTCTTCTACATCCCGGTCTTCTAGGAAAGGAGTCGGCAGATGAGCAACGACGGCCAGCCGGCGCAGGACCCGCTGATCGACGAGACGCAGGCGGAGCAGCGCCGCTCCGCCGCCGCCCGGCTGTTCGACATCCGCCGGGTGATCGGTGAGCTCTTCGTGGCGTACGGGGTCATCGTGACGTTGATCGGCGTCTTCGACAGCCGGGCCGAGATCGACAAGGCCCAGGGGGTACGGATCAACCTGTGGGCGGGGTTGACGATGCTCGCCTTCGGGCTGCTCATGCTGCTCTGGCAGTGGCTGCGCCCGGCGGAGCCGCCGGCCCCCAACGAGCGGGAACCCGGCAGCTGACCGTCCGCCTCGCGCGCATGGCCGTCCCCGCATCGGGTAGCCGAGGGGGATAACGCACCGCGCCGGACACAGGAGGCGACACCATGACCGATCGCGACCGCCGACCGCCGCTGGAGGAGAGCCCGGAGATGGCCGCGGCGGTGGACGACGACACCACCGTCCCGCAGCTGAGCGGTGGGGGCGGGCCGGACCGGGACACCCCGACCTTCGCCGAGCCCCGCAACCGGCCGGAGGATCTCGCACCGGACACCGACGACCTGATCGGCGACCCGTACGGCGCGGGGACTGGCGCGACCGGAACGGGCACCGGGGCCGGCGGCGACAACATCCGTACCGGCGCGGAGCAGCCGTGGGAGCCGGAGGACCTGGTGATGGCCCGCGGCCAGGACCTCACCCCGGAGAATCTGGACAAGGCCCGCCGCGACCTGGCCGAGCAGGGCCGGGCGGCGATCGAGCGCACGGTGCCCTGACCGGGACCGGCGCGACAAGGGGGGTCCCCGACCCGACCTGTGACGGTCGGACCGGGGACCCCGGGGGAACCTGCCGCCGGCAGTGCCTCACCTACTGCCGGCGGCGGGTTGGTGTGGAAGCGATCCGGTCAGAGGGCCGGGTACGCGTTGCGCATGAGCTCCTGGAACTGGGCGGAGAACCACGCACCGGAGATCGGCGCGTCCGGCAGCGCACCGGACGGGCTGTTGCCGTTGCGGGCGTTACCGCCGTACGTCGGGTCGCACATCCGGTCGAAGCCCTTGCCCTCGTTGTTCGGGATCTCCTTGCTGGAGCCGTCCGACTCACCCGGCGGCTTCACCCAGACGTAGGCGTCGATGCCCGGCTCCGGGTTGGCCCGGGGCCGCTCGCCGAGGCCCGCGCCGGCCTGGTTGCACCAGTTACCGGCGTGGAGCCGGCGGTCGATGCGGCCGCCGTTGACGTAGGTGTCGACGCTGGTCGTCGCGCCCGGGCCGGTGGGCCGGGCGGAGCCGCCCCAACCGTTGCGGGACGTGTCGATCAGCATGCCGATGCCGGAGTTGAAGCCGACCGAGACCAGCTTGTCGCGGAAGGCCTGGGCGAAGGACAGCTCGTCGACGTAGTAGTTCCAGTCGATCCACTTGGACTGCCGTACCGTCTGGCCGTTCACGGTGTCGGTGACCTTGAAGTACGGCTCACGCAGGGCCGAGTAGTTCGCCGTGTTGACGATGAACCCGTGCACGTTGTTCACCGTGCTGCCGGACGCGACCGCGGCGGTCTTCAGGATGTCGGCGGTCGGGCCGAAGTTGGTGTCCCAGCCGAGCCAGCCGTGGTGGCCGGCGTCGATGTAGTTGTAGACGTTGCCGATGGCGCCCAGCTTCGCCAGGGCGTAGCCGACACCGTTGACGTACGCGCCGTTGGCCTTGACCGTGTCACACATGACCGTGCCGCCGGCCTGACCTGAGGTGTTGGTGATCAGGTTCGGCAGCGAGTCGATCTCGATGACGTTGATGATCCGCAGGTTGCGGTACTTCGAGTCGGCCTGGATAGCGGCGATCGGGTCGATGTACTCGGCCTTGTAGCGGGGCAGCTCGTTCGGGCCCAGCTCACCGTTGGAGGCGAGCGCCGAGCAGTCCCGGCCGGGCAGGTTGTAGATCACGAACTGGATGTAGCCGGCACCCTGCCGCAGCGCCTCGTCGAGGTGCTCCCGCACCCCGAAGGCGCCGTTGGAACTGCTGTTCGGCGTGCCGTTGATGGCGGCGATCCGGTCCAGCCAGACGGCGGTGGGGTTGTTGGAGACCCGACTTCCGCCCGGCTCGGCGTCCGCCTTGGCCTTCCACTCCGGGTTCACGTAGCCGCGCACTCCGGCGTACGGGTTGTCCACCTTCGTGCCCGACGGGGGCGGGGTGGTGGTGGG
>NZ_VDFY01000302.1 GCF_006228125.1 Micromonospora orduensis
CCTGCGGGGCGCAGTTCGGCGAAGTGGCAGGCCGAGGGGTGCGGGTCTGCCGCTCTCGGCACCGCCTGAGGATCCTCCTTGGCGCAGATGTCCTGGGCCTTCCAGCAGCGGGTGCGGAAGTGGCAGCCGCTCGGCGGGTCGGCCGGGCTGGGCACGTCGCCGACCAGCCGGATCATGGTGCGCTGGTCGCGTACCTCCGGGTCCGGCACCGGCACCGCGGAGAGAAGCGCCTGGGTGTACGGGTGGGTGGCGCGCTCGTAGATCTCGTCCTCGGTGCCGATCTCGACGATCCGGCCGAGGTACATCACGGCCACCCGGTCGGCGATGTGCCGGACCACTGACAGGTCGTGCGCGATGAAGATGTACGACAGCCCGAGCTCGTCCTGGAGCTGCTCCAGCAGGTTGATCACCTGGGCCTGGATGGACACGTCCAGCGCCGACACCGGCTCGTCGCAGACGATGATCTCCGGGCGCAGCGCCAGGGCGCGGGCGATGCCGATGCGCTGGCGCTGACCGCCGGAGAACTGGTGCGGGTACCTGTTGATGTGCTCCGGGTTGAGCCCGACCAGGTCCAGCAACTCCTGGACCCGCTTGGCCTTGCTGCCCTTGGGCGCGGCGTCGGGGTGGATCTCGAACGGCTCACCGATGATGTCGCCGACCGTCATCCGCGGGTTCAGCGAGGTGTACGGGTCCTGCATGACCATCTGCATGTTGCGGCGCAGCCGGCGCAGCTCGCCCCCGGAGGCCTTGAACAGGTCCCTGCCCTCGAGGGTGGCCCGTCCGGAGGTGGGCGTCTCCAGACGCATCAACAGCCGGGCGAGGGTGGACTTGCCGCAGCCGGACTCGCCGACCACGCCCAGCGTCTCGCCCCGGCGCAGCTCGAAGCTCACGCCGTCGACGGCCTTGACGGCGCCGATCTGCCGCTGGAACAGCACACCCTGACTGATCGGGAAGTGCTTCACCAGGTTGTCGACGGAGAGGATGGTCTCGCCCCGGACCTTGGTGGAGCTAGCGGGCGCTGTCATCACGAACCTCCTGCGCGAAGTGGCAAGCGCTGGTCCGGCCGTCGCCGAGGACCAAGTTGTGCGGCACCACGTCCACGCAGACCTGCTGCACGTACGGGCACCGGGGGTGGAACGGGCAGCCGGAGGGGATGCGCATCAGGTTCGGCGGCAACCCCTTGATCGTCGACAGTTCCTGGCCGCGGACGTCCATCCGCGGGATCGACTCCAACAACCCCTTGGTGTACGGGTGGGCCGGCGCCTTGTAGAGCGAGCGGACGTCGGCGTGCTCGACGATCCGACCCGCGTACATGACCGCGATCCGGTCCGCGACGCCGGCGACCACACCCAGGTCGTGGGTGATCAGGATCATCGCCATGTTGAGGTCCCGGCGCAGGTCGGCCAGCAGGTCCATGATCTGGGCCTGCACGGTGACGTCGAGCGCGGTGGTGGGCTCGTCGGCGATCAGCACCTTCGGGTCCAGCGCCAGCGCCATGGCGATCATGACGCGTTGTCGCATGCCGCCGGAGAACTGGTGCGGGTAGTCGCCGATCCGCTTGGCGGCACCCGGGATCTTGACCAGGTCCATCAGCTCGACGGCCCGGCGGCGGGCGTCGCCCCGGGACATGCCGGAGCGCTGGCGCAGCGTCTCGCCGACCTGCCAGCCGACCGGGAAGACCGGGTTCAGCGCGGAGAGCGCGTCCTGGAAGATCATGGCGATCTCCTTGCCGCGGACCTGCCGGCGCTGCTCCTCGGAGCTGGTGAGCAGATCCTGACCCCGGTAGAGGATCTGACCGGAGCGGACGAACGCGGGTGGCGTGTCCAGGATGCCCATGATCGCCTGGGCGGTGACGGACTTGCCCGAGCCGGATTCGCCGAGCACCGCGAGGGTCTCACCGGCGTCGAGGTGATACGACACCCCGTTGATGACCCGGGCGACGCCCTCGTTGGTCCGGAACTCGACGTGCAGATCCCGCAGTTCCAGCAGGTGGCCGCCCTCAGGGGTGGGGGAGGCGGGGGTGGGTTCGACGGTCATGAGTTGATCACCGCAGCTTCGGGTCGAAGGCGTCACGGATCGCGTCGCCGAGCATGATGAACGCCAGCACGGTCAGCGCGAGGAAGGCCGACGGGACGATCAGCGGCGTCGCCGCCTCCCGCATGTGGATACGACCGGTGTCGATGTCCTGGCCCCACGAGATGGTCGGGGCCTTCAGGCCGATGCCCAGGAAGGAGAGCGTCGCCTCGGCGGCGATGAACGAGCCGAGCGCGATGGTCAGCACGACGATGGCCGGGGCCAGCGAGTTCGGCAGGATGTGCCGCCACATGATCCGGCCGTTGCCGGCGCCGAGCATCCGGGCCGCCGCCACGTAGTCCTGCTCCTTGGCGGTGATCACCGAGGAGCGCACCACCCGGGCGGCGGTGGTCCAGCCCAGGATGGCCAGCACGAAGATCACCGCGGCGATCCGCGCGTTGTCGCTGCCGCTGGACACCCGCTTGAGCAGCACGATCGCGGCCAGCAGCAGCGGGATGCCGAGCACCACGTCGATCACCCGGGAGAGCACGGCGTCGACCCAGCGGCCGAAGTACCCGGCCAGCATGCCGACGACCAGCGCGATGACGCCGGTGCCCAGCGCCGCGAGCGCGCCGACCAGCAGCGAGGCCCGCGTGCCGTAGACCGCCCGGGAGTACGTGTCGCAGCCCTGGAAGTCGTACCCGAAGATGGCCCCGCCGGACGGCCCGGCGTGCTGCCGGGAGAGCAGGCAGTCGTTCGGGCTGTTGGCGGTGAAGATGCCGGGAGCCAGCGCCATCAGCGTGAAGATGACGACCAGCGCCGACGAGATCCAAAAGATCGGGTTGCGCCGCAGGTCGCGCCAGGCGTCTCCGGCGAGGCTGCGCGGCTTCTGCGGAGCGCCGATCTGGTTCGGCGTGCCCGGCTCGCCCGAGGGGCCACGTCGCGCGGCCTGGTTCTCGGTGGCCGCCACAGTCTCAAAGTCACTCATAGCGGATCCTCGGGTCGAGTACGGCGTACAGGACGTCCACCACCAGGTTCGAGACCAGGTAGACCACGACGAGCACGCTGACGATGCCCACCACCAGGGGGCCGTCCTCGGTGCGGATGCCGCGGAAGAGGTTGAAGCCCACGCCGGGGATGTTGAAGACGCCCTCGGTGATGATCGCGCCGCTCATCAGGTTGCCGAGTTCCACACCGAGGAAGGTGACCACCGGGATGAGCGAGTTGCGCAGCACGTGGACGGTGACGATGCGGCGCTTGACCAGGCCCTTGGACCGGGCGGTCCGGACGTAGTCGGCGCGCAGGTTCTCCGCCACCGAGGTACGGGTGAGCCGCAGTGCGGTGGCCAGCGACAGTGAGCCGAGCACGATGCCGGGCAGCAGCAGCGCGTAGAACGTGGGCTGGGAGCCGGCGGTGGGCGGGAAGAGCTGCCACTTGACGCCCAGGAGGTACTGCGCGAGCGGCGCCAGCACGATTGTCGGGATGCCCAGCACCAGCAGGGTCAGCACCAGAGTCGAGTTGTCGAAGATGCTGGCCCGGCGGATGCCGGCGACCACGCCGGCGGTGACCCCGAAGATGATCGCCACGGCGAGCGCGATGAGCGCGAGCTTGAGGGTGACCGGCCAGGCGGCCTGGAGGATGTCGCCGATCTGCCGGCCGGTCAGGGACTGGCCGAGGTCGCCCTGGAGCAGGCTCCTGACGTAGTCGAAGTAGCGGTAGAAGAAGCCACCGACGCCTGTGGCGTCGAGGTGGTACTTCTCCGTCAGGTAGGCCCGCTGGGCCTCCGTCACCGGTCGTTCGCCCGCGAGGGCCTGGATGGGATCGCCCTGGCCGGCGAACATCAGCGCGTAGACGATCAGGGTGGTCCCGAAGAACGCCAGGACCATCTGGAGTAGGCGCCGCAAGATGTAGCGGAACATGCTTAGCAGTCTCTCCGGAAATGTGCGAAAGGGTCGCAGGACGGCATCTCTCGTCGTACCCGAAATGTCGGAGACGTGCCGTCGGCCCGGGGGAGCCGGCGCCACCGGCCGGACCCGCGCGTGCGGCGCCCGGCGGCGGTGGCGCGGTCCGGGCCACCCGGGCGTCGTCGCCCGGGTGGCCCGCAACCGTTGGTCAGCTCAGCTGGCCGCTTCGATCTTGACGAGGTTGACCCGCTGGAACAGGTCCATCTCCACGTTCTTGACCTTGGACGAGTGGCCGAACACGTTCTCGCCGAAGCGGAGCGGGATCACCGGCATGTCCTTGGCCAGGATGTCCTCCGCCTGCTGGTACTTGGCGATCGCCTCGTCCTGCGTCTTGGCGGCGGAACCCTCCTTGACGAGCCTGTCGAACTCCGGGTTGCTGTAGCCGTAGTAGTTCGACGAGCCGTTGGTGCTGTACAGCGGGCCGAGGTAGTCCTCCATGGTCGGGTAGTCCATGACCCAACCCATCCGGAACGCACCCACCGGCGTCTTCTTCTCGACCTTGGTCAGCAGGTCGGCGAACTTCGGCTCGGCCACGCCGACGGCGTCGACACCCAGGTTGGCCTTGAGCTGGTTGACCGTCGCGTCGACCCAGTCCTTGTGACCGCCGTCGCCGTTGTAGGAGATGACGATCTTCGCCGGGCCGCCCGCGGCCTGGTAGAGCTTCTTGGCCTCGGTCGGGTTGAACTCGCCGGCCTTGCCCGCCGTGTTGTCCCGGTAGCCCGGCAGCACCGGCGAGACGAAGGAGCGCGCCGGCTGCTGCGAGTCCTTGAAGACCGACTTGGTGATCTCGTCACGGTCGATCGCCATCGAGATGGCCTTACGCACGTCCGGGTTGCTGTAGTCCTTGTCGAACGTCGGGAACGCGAGGAACTGGAACGACGACATCGGGCTGGTCTTGAACCGGTCGCCCAGGTCGGTCGGCGCGGTGCTCAGGCTCTCGGTCGGGATCGTCGGCAGCACGTCCAGGTTGTCCGCCAGGACGTCCGCGTACGCGGCGGTGAGCTGCTGGTAGATCCGGAACTCGATGTTCTGCACCTTGGGCTTCTCGCCCGGGTACGCGTCGTAGCGCTCGATGTCGATCTTGCTGTCGTGCTGCCAGGCGCCCTTCATCTTGAAGGGGCCCTGTCCGATCGGCGCCTGCTCGTAGGAGTCCTTGAGCACGCCCGGAGCGGAGAACGCGGCATCCGGCATCGGGTAGAACGCGTTGTAACCGAGCATCGTCCGGAAGTCGATGTACGGCTCGGCGAGCGTCACGGTGAAGGTGAGGTCGTCGACCTTCTTCAGACCGGACAGCTCCTTGGCCTTCGGCTTCTCGCCCTGGAGGTCCGTGTAGCCAGCGATCTTCTCGAAGAAGTAGTTGCTGTCCTGGCCGTTGGGGGCGTACGCGCCGTAGTTCCAGGCGTTGATGTAGTCCTCGGACGTGACCTTCTCACCGTTGTGGAAGGTGAAGCCGTCCTTGAGCTTGATCGTCCAGACCTTGTTGTCCGACGAGGTGATCGACTCGGCGGCGACCTCGTACGGCTTGTTCTGGGCGTCGTAGTCGACGAGCGGGCTGAACAGGCCGGCGAGCACCTGCGACCCGGACGTCTCGGTGGTGTTCGTGGGAACCAGGTGCTTCGGCTCGCCGATCTGGATGCTGACCGCCGAACTGTCGCTGCCGCCGGATCCACCGTCTCCGCCGCTGCCGCAGGCCGCGAGGCCCAGCGTCACCGCGAGCGGGAGGGCGGTCCAGGCGGCGAGTCTACGAACTCGCATTGAGCCTCCTCATCTCCTCACGCTGCGCAGTCAAGCCCGACGCTGGGTTTACGCTGCGCAACAAGCGGTAACGGTAGGTCGGGGTGGTGGCCTTCGACAACGAGAGGGTTGCGGGTGCGTAACGGTCCGGGGACGCTTCGCTTGCAGGCCACCCTGGCCCGTGCTACTCCAAACCCAAAATGCGGCTACAAGCTGTGCATTCGTCGTGCGTTGGGGAGTGTCGTGTGCCCGCCTGAACCCGATTCGGCCGTCGCTGGCCCACCGTCCGGTATCGGTCGGACTTGAATCCACCGGACCGGTTTGGCGGTGACGAGTTCCACAGAATGTCACGCAGAGTGATGAGTGACACGTGACTCATCGTTACTGTCGGCGGTGCGACCGGAGCGCTGGCGGGCCTGTCGAAACGAGGTCGCCCGAACCGCGCGCGACGCCCGTGAGACGATCAGATCGTGACGGCGACGGTTCTGGACGGCAAGGCGACCGCAGCGGAGATCAAGGACGAGCTGCGGATACGTGTGAAGGCACTCGCGGAACGCGGTATCACCCCGGGACTGGGCACCGTCCTGGTCGGCGCGGATCCGGGCAGCCAGGCGTACGTCAACGGCAAGCACCGCGACTGCGCCGAGGTGGGGATCGCCTCGATCCGCCGGGAGTTGCCCGCCGACGCCACCCAGCAGCAGGTCGACGACGTGCTGGCCGAGCTGAACGCCGACCCGGCGTGCCACGGCTACATCGTCCAGCTGCCGCTGCCCGCTCACCTGGACACCCAGCGGGTGCTGGAGCTGATCGACCCGGCCAAGGACGCCGACGGCCTGCACCCGGTCAACCTGGGTCGGCTCGTCCTCGGCTACGACGGCCCGCTGCCCTGCACCCCGCGCGGCATCGTCGAGTTGCTCCGCCGTCACGACGTGGCGCTGCGCGGCGCGACCGTCGCGGTGGTCGGCCGGGGCAACACCGTCGGCCGCCCGCTCGGCCTGCTGCTCACCCGGCGCAGTGAGAACGCCACGGTGACCCTCTGCCACACCGGCACCCTCGACCTCGCCTCGCACACCCGCGCCGCCGACATCGTCATCGTCGCGGCCGGCGTACCGGGGCTGCTCACCGCCGACATGATCCACCCGGGCGCGGTCGTGGTGGACGTCGGCATCACCCGGGTGATCGGCCCGGACGGCAAGGGCCGCTACACCGGCGACGTGGCTCCGGAGGTCGCCGAGACGGCCGGCGCGGTGGTCCCGATGCCCGGCGGCGTCGGCCCGATGACCCGCGCCATGCTGCTCACCAACGTCGTGGAGCGCGCCGAGCGCGGCTGAGCGGGAGGAAACGGTCCTTCTTCGCCCAGCAGGCTGTAACCGTCCGCCCCTGGCCTGATGGGTGCCAGGATGACTGATACGGTCCGGAAAACCGACTGGTATCAGGGAGTGGGACGACCATGGGTAAGAAGGTCACTGTCGTCGGGGCTGGCTTCTACGGCTCCACGACCGCACAGCGCCTGGCCGAGTACGACGTATTCGACACCGTCGTCATCACCGACATCGTCGAGGGCAAGCCCGCGGGCCTCGCCCTCGACCTCAACCAGTCGCGGGCCATCCAGGGCTTCGAGACCAAGGTCGTCGGCGTGACCACCGGCCCGAACGGCGAGGGCTACGAGGCCATCGAGGGCTCCGACGTCGTCGTGATCACCGCCGGCCTGCCGCGCAAGCCGGGCATGAGCCGGATGGACCTGCTGGAGACCAACGCCAAGATCGTGCGGCAGGTCGCCGAGAACGTCGCCAAGTACGCCCCGAGCGCCGTCGTCATCGTCGTCTCGAACCCGCTCGACGAGATGACCGCGCTGGCCCAGCTCGCCACCCAGTTCCCGAAGAACCGGGTCCTCGGCCAGGCCGGCATGCTCGACACCGCCCGGTTCAGCAACTTCGTCGCCGAGGCGCTGAACGTGCCGGTGGCGTCGGTCCGCACGCTGACCCTGGGCTCGCACGGCGACACCATGGTCCCGGTGCCGTCGAAGAGCACGGTCAACGGCAAGCCGCTGCGCGACGCGATGCCGGCGGAGCAGATCGAGGAGCTGGTCGTCAAGACCCGCAACGGTGGCGCCGAGGTGGTCGCGCTGCTCAAGACCGGTTCGGCGTACTACGCGCCGTCCGCCGCCGCCGCCCGGATGGCGAAGGCCGTCGCCGAGGACTCCGGCGAGGTCATGCCGGTCTGCGCCTGGGTCGACGGCGAGTACGGCATCTCCGGTGTCTACCTGGGTGTCGAGGCCGAGATCGGCGCCGAGGGCGTCAAGCGGATCGTCGAGACCGACCTGGACGCCGACGAGCTCGCCAGCCTCCTCGCCGCCGCCGAGGCCGTCCGCGCCAAGCAGGGTGACGTCGCCAACATGTAACCCCGCACCACCTGCCCCGAAGAGGCCCGCCGGCACACCACCGGCGGGCCTCTTCGCACACCCCCATCCCGGTGATCAAGAGGTTCGCGTCAGGGGAGACGCGATTTTTGACGCAAATCTCTTGATCAACGCGGTCCGGTCCGGGGACGCTTCGCTTGCAGGCCACCCTGGCCCGTGCTACTCCAAACCCAAAAT
>NZ_VDFY01000075.1 GCF_006228125.1 Micromonospora orduensis
GGAGAAGGCCGGTGACTGGCCGGAGGTGTTCTGGGAGTACGCCGACGAGGTCGCGGCGGGGACGCTGCCGGGCGGGTACGTGCAGGGCCTGGGCTGTCGGTGACGGCGGACGGCGACGCCCCCCGGGGAGGTTCCGGGGGGCGTCGCCGTCGGTGGGTCAGTCGTCGCGGTGGTCGGCCCACCACTGCTGGCCGCCCTCGGGGAGGGTGTCGATCGGATCGTAGTAGGCGTAGCGCTTGTTGAGCGCCTCCAGGTCGGCGGACTCGATGGAGGTGCGGTAGTTCTTGGTCCAGTAGGAGATGCCGCGCTCACGGTCGTAGTCGGTGAGCATGTGCACCCAGCGCTTGCCGACGAACGGCACGTCGCAGACGATCCGGGGGGTGGCGTAGCCGGGCAGGTAGCCCATGATGTCGTGCTGGAGCTGCTGGGCGTGCCAGACCGGGACGCGCCAGTGTTCGGCGTTGGGGATCATGTCGCACATGTAGAAGTAGTACGGCAGGATCCCGGCTTCGCCCTGCAGGGCGAAGCAGAGGTCGAGCAGCTCGGGGGTGGTGGCGTTGACGCCGCGCATGAGCACGCCCTGGTTGCGGACGTCGCGGACGCCGACGTCGAGGGCGGTCTGGGCGGCCTTGGCGACCAGTGGGGTGAGCGACTGGGCGTGGTTGACGTGGGTGTGGATGGCGAGGTTGACGCCGCGTCGCGCGGCGGTGCGGGCGACGCGTTCCAGGCCTTCGACGACGTCGGGCTGGAGCCAGTGCTGGGGCAGGCCCATGAGGGCCTTGGTGGCGAGCCGGATGTCGCGGACCGTCTCCAGTTCCAGCAGGCGCATGAGGTACGACTCGAGGTTGCGCCAGGGCACGTTGGCCACGTCGCCGCCGGAGACGACGACGTCGCGGACGCCGGGGTGGGCCTTGAGGTAGGCGATGTGGGCGTCGTAGCGGTCGACGGGCTTGAGGGTGAGCTTGAGCTTGTCGACGGCGGGGGTGGAGTTGCCGACGAGGTCCATGCGGGTGCAGTGCCCGCAGTACTGCGGGCAGGTGGAGAGCAGCTCGGCGAGGACCTTGGTGGGGTAGCGGTGGGTGAGCCCTTCGGCGACCCACATGTCGTGCTCGTGGAGGCTGTCGCGGCTGGCGTAGGGGTGTGACGGCCAGTCGGTGCGCCGGTCGGAGGCGACGGGGATCATGTAGCGGCGGATGGGGTCGGCGAGCAGCGCCTCGGTGGTCAGCGGCGTGAACGGCACCATCGTGTTGATCATCTGCGGTGGCACCAGCATGGACATGGTGGCCATGGCCTTCTGGTCGGCCTCGAGGTCGGCGTAGAAGCTCTCGTCGATGAGGTCGCCGAGGACGGCGCGGAGCTGCTTGATGTTCTTGACGCAGTTGACGCGTTGCCACTGGGCGGATTCCCACTGGTCGCGGGTGACGTGGCGCCAGCCGGGGAAGCGGGTCCAGTCGGGTTCGACCAGGGGGCGGCGGTGGTATTCGTACGGTTGCCCGGCGGTCGGTGCGGCGACCGGGGCGTGACGGGGTTGAGGGATGGTCTCAACCGGTTGGGTCTGGGTCACGGCCCCTCCTCGGTGCTGCGGCTGATCAACGGGCCCGAAGGCTACTGGAAAATATTCGGTACAGAAACTAGTCTGCCGTAAGTTTTCCCGTTACGCGAGCCTTGACCGGGGCTTCGGGCGGCTGGACAGGGGAGGTCGGCGTGACGTCACCGGTGGGACTGCACCGTGTCGTGCAACCGGCGGGGGTGCTGCCGCAGGCGGCCTGGCGGTTGGACGCGTCCGCCGCCATCGCGCCGAACGAGGTGCGGATCCGGGTGCAGCGGCTCAACCTGGACGCGGCGAGCTTCCGGCAGTTGTCGGAGAAGCACGGCGGCGACGGTGACGCGGTCCGCGCCGAGGTGCTGGAGATCATTTCCACCCGGGGGAAGATGCAGAACCCGGTGACCGGCTCCGGCGGAATGCTGATCGGCACTGTCGAGGAGGTCGGCCGACGATCCCCGCTGGGGCTCAAGGCCGGTGAGCGGGTCGCCACGCTTGTGTCGTTGACGTTGACGCCGCTGGTGATCACCGACGGGCTGGCCCGCTGGGACGGGCGCAGTGAGCAGGTGCCGTGTGACGGGTGGGCGATCCTGTTCGCGCGGTCCATCGCCGCGGTGCTGCCCGACGACGAGGACCCCCAGTTGTCCCTCGCCGTGCTGGACGTGTGCGGGGCGCCCGCGCTGACCGCCCGGGTGGTGTCGCGCTATGTCGAGGATCGTCGGCGAGCCGGTGACCCGACGCCGGTGAGCGTGGCCGTGATCGGTGGGGCGGGCAAGAGCGGGTCGCTGTCCCTGGCCGCGGCGCGCCGGGCGGGCGCCGCGCGTACCGTCGGAGTGGTGCCGGTGGCGGCGGAGCGCGACGCGCTGGCGGCCGCCGGGCTGGCGTCGGTGGTGGCGTTGGCCGACGCGCGGGACCCGGTGGGCTTGTCCACGGCGGTGACCACCGTGCTGGGCGCGCCGGCGGACGTGACGGTGGTCTGCGTGGACGTGCCGGGGTGTGAGCACGGGGCGGTGCTGGCCACCGCGGACGGCGGCACGGTGATCTTCTTCTCGATGGCGACGAGCTTCTCGGCGGCCGCGTTGGGCGCCGAGGGGCTGGCGGCGGACGTGACGATGCTGGTGGGCAACGGGTACGTGCCGGGGCACGCGGAGCTGGCGCTGGGGTTGTTGCGCGCCGAGCCGGGGGTGCGTCAACTGTTCGCGGCGCGGATCGCGGCAGACTGAGGTCATGACGAACCCCTCGACGTTGTACCGCGGCGGCGTGCTGCACTGTCCCGCCGATCCGAGCGCCACCGCGCTGCTGGTGTCCGATGGGCGGATCACCTGGTTGGGGACCGACGGCGACGCGCCGCCGGCCGACCGGGTGGTGGACCTGGGTGGGGCGCTGGTGACGCCGGCGTTCGTGGACGCGCACGTGCACGCCACCGACACCGGGTTGGCGTTGTCCGGGCTGGAGCTGTCCGGGGTGCGCTCGGCGGGGCAGCTGCTCGACGCGGTGGCGGGGTTCGCGGCTCATCTGCCGGCCGACGCGGTGGTGCTGGGGCACGGCTGGGACGAGTCGGGCTGGTCGGATCCGGCGTTGCCGGACGCGGCGGCGTTGGACCGGGCGGCCGGGGGCCGGCGGGTGTACCTGTCGCAGGCGTCGATCCATTCGGCGCTGGTGTCCTCGGCGTTGCTGGCGGCGTGCCCGCGGGCGGCGACCGAGGTCGGCTACGACGCGTCGGGCTGGTTGCGTCGGGACGCGCACCATGTGGTGCGGGCGGCGGCGCAGGGGTCGGTGAGTCGGGCGCAGCGGGTCGCCGCGCAGCGGGTGGCCCTCGCGCACGCGGCGTCGCTGGGGATCGCGGCGGTGCACGAGTGCGGTGGTCCGGACATCTCCGACGAGGAGGACTTCACCGGTCTGCTGGGCATCTCCGGTGCCGGACTGCCGGAGGTGTACGGGTACTGGGGCGAGCTGGGTGGCGCGGCGCGGGCCCGGGAGCTGGGCGCGGTGGGCGCCGGTGGTGACCTGTTCGCCGACGGGGCGTTGGGGTCGCGTACGGCGCACGTGTCGCAGCCGTACGGCGACGGTGACGGGTGCGGGCACGGGTACCTCAGCGCGGAGCAGGTGCGCGATCACCTGGTGGACTGCGCGGCGCACGGCTTGCAGGGCGGGTTCCACGCGATCGGGGACGCGGCGATCGGCACGGTGCTCGACGGGTTCGCGGCGGCGGCGACGACGTTGGGCGTGGAGCGGCTGCGCGCGGCGCGGCACCGCGTCGAGCACGCGGAGATCATGAACAAGCCGATGATCGCGCGGTTCGTGGAGTACGGGGTCGTGGCGAGCATGCAGCCGGCGTTCGACCGGTTGTGGGGCGGTGCGGGTCGGATGTACGAGGCGCGGTTGGGGTTGGACCGGTCGTTGGAGTCGAACCCGATGGGTGCGATGCACTCGGTGGGTGTGGCGTTGGCGTTCGGGTCGGATTCGCCGGTGACGCCGCTGGACCCGTGGGGGTCGGTGCGGGCGGCGGCGGCGCACCACAACCCGGCGCAGCGGATGAGTGTGCGGTCGGCGTTCGCGGCGCACAGCCGGGGTGGGTGGCGGGCGGTGCACCTGGACGCCGAGGGCGTTCTCGCGCTGGGCGCGCCGGCGACGTTCGCGGTGTGGTCGACGCCGGCCGGGGTGGAGCGGGGCCTGCCGGTGCTGCTGGCCGAGGATCCGGAGCTGCGGGGTCCGGACGATCCGACGCCGCTGCCGGTGTGCCGGCGCCTGGTGCTGCGCGGTGAGGTCATCTACGAGGAGGGGTCGTCGTGAACGAGCGGACGAGCGGTGTGGCGGGGGCGGCGGCGTGACCGGCAAGCTTGATCTTGATCCGGTGTTGGTGGCGCGGGCGCGGGAGTTGGCGCGCCGGGCCGGGCAGCCGGTGGTCGACCTGGCCCGCAGCCACACCACGGTGTCGGTGGAGCGGGCCGTGCTGCGGTTGGCCGGGGTGAGTGGCGCCGACCCGGACGGCATCCCCTGGGTGAACCGGCTCGTCGAGGCGGTCGTCGCGGACGTGGGGTTGGGCCACGGGGTGGCGGTGCCGGTGTTCGATGCCCTCGCCCGCGAGGGCATCACCGATGTGACGTTGCTGGCGCAGAAGGCCGCGGCCGGGTCGGTGCGCTTCGCGCTGCCCACCGGGCGGGCCGCCACGGCGGCCCGGTCCGCGGCGCGCAGGGCCGTCGGGGCGGGCATCCGGCGGATCGACAGGCGGCGCGCCGAGCGGGACCGGCTCATCAAGCGGCACGGGGACCCGAAGCAGCGGCCGTGGATCTACCTGATCGTGGCGACCGGGGACATCTACGAGGACATTCCGCAGGCGCAGGCGGCGGCGCGGGCCGGCGCGGACGTGATCGCGGTGATCCGCTCGACGGGGCAGTCGCTGCTGGACTACGTGCCCGAGGGCGCGACCCGGGAGGGTTTCGCCGGCACGTACGCCACGCAGGAGAACTTCCGGCTGATGCGCGCGGCCCTGGACGAGTCGTCGAAGGAGCTGGGCCGCTACGTGCGGCTGACCAACTACGCGTCCGGGCTGTGCATGCCGGAGATGGCGACCCTGGCCGGCCTGGAACGCCTCGACATGATGCTCAACGACTCGATGTACGGGATCCTGTTCCGCGACATCAACCCGATCCGCACGTTCGTCGACCAGCGGTTCTCCCGGCAGGTGCACGCCCGCGCCGGGATCATCATCAACACCGGTGAGGACAACTACCTGACCACCGCCGACGCCGTCGACGAGGCGCACACGGTCACGGTGTCGCAGCTGCTCAACGAGTTCTTCGCGCACGAGGCGGGCCTCGCGGACTGGCAGTTGGGGCTGGGGCACGCGTTCGAGATCAACCCGGAGGTGCCGGAGTCGTTCCGCCTGGAGCTGGCGCACGCCCTGCTGGCGCGCGAGCTGTTCCCGGACGCGCCGCTCAAGTGGATGCCGCCGACCAAGCACATGACCGGCGACGTGTTCCGGGGCAACCTGCTCGACGGGTTCTTCAACCTGGCCGGCGCGCTGACCGGTCAGGGCATCCTGCTGGTCGGGATGATGACCGAGGCGGTGGTGACGCCGTGGCTGTCCGACCGGGACATCGCCCTGCAGAACGTGCGGTACGTCCTGGGCGCGGCCGGAGGGCTGCACGAGGACTTCGTGCCGGCGCCCGGCGGGTTCATCCGCCGCCGCGCCAACCAGGTCCTCGGTGAGGCCCTGGACCTGCTGGAGCGCATCGGGGAGCAGACGCTGCTCACCGCCATCGCCGAGGGCACCTTCGGGATCATGAAGCGGCCCGCGGACCGCGGCAAGGGCCTGGCCGGGGTCGCCGCCCACGAGGCGGACTACTGCAACCCGGCCACCGACATCCTGGAGGCTGCGGCGTGAGCAGGCAGATCGTGCGCCCGTACGGGGACACCACAGGCGACGGGATGGTGCAGGTGTCGTTCACCCTGCCGGTGGCCCACGACAAGCGGGCCGAGGGCGCGGCGGTGCAGCTGGCCAACAGGATGGGCATCGACCCGGCGATGCTGGTGCACGCCAAACCGATGGGTGACGGGTTCACCTTCTTCGTCGTCTACGGGCGGGTCAACCACCTCGTCGACCTCGACGCGGTGCAGGTGGTGGAACGGGACTTCCCGCTGCTGTCGGCCAAGGAGGTCAACACGGTGGTCAAGCAGCGGCTGCGCCGCAAACTGTCGGTGGTCGGGGCGTGCATCGGCACCGACGCGCACACCGTGGGCATCGACGCGATCCTCAACGTCAAGGGCATCGCGGGGGAGAAGGGCCTGGAGTACTACCGGGAGTTGAAGGTCACCAACCTGGGCGCGCAGGTCAGCGTTCCGGAGCTGGTCGAGGCCGCCCGGGCGGAGAAGGCCGACGCGGTGCTCGTGTCGCAGGTCGTCACGCAACGCGACGCGCACCTGCACAACACCCGGGAGATGTCCGCCGCGTTCCGCGAGGCCATGCCGGCGGGGCGGCGGCCGCTGCTGATCGTCGGCGGTCCCCGGTTCGACGAGACGATGACCGACGAGTTGGGCGTGGACCGGATCTTCGGTCGGGGCACCACGCCCGGCGAGGTGGCCAGCTACCTCGTACACGCCCTGATCACGCAGCGGAAGGCGACCACATGACCGACTCCAGGCTCGGGTTGACGGTGACGCACCGGCGGTACGTGCCGTACTCGCACGCCCACTACGCCGGCAACCTCGTCGACGGGGCGTACGCCCTCGGACTGTTCGGGGACGTCGCCACGGAGGTGTGCATACGCACCGACGGCGACGAGGGCCTGTTCGCCGGGTACGCCGACGTGCGGTTCCTCGCGCCCGTACGGGCCGGTGACGTGGTGGAGGTGACCGCGCGGGTGGCGCGGGTGGGCTCGCGCAGCCGCACCCTGGAGCTGGAGTGCGCGGTGGTGTGCCGGGGCCGCCCCGAACGCTCCGAGTCCGCCGCCGAGGTCCTCGACCCGCCGATCGTGGCGGTCACCGCGACCGGCACCGTGGTCGTTCCCGCCGCGTCGTGACCCTGGCGGTCTGCGCGGACGTCGGCTCGACGTACACCAAGGCGGCGGTGGTGGACCTGGCCGCCGGTGTCCTCGTGGGCGCGGGGGCCGCGCCCACGACGGTCGGCAGCGACGTGCTGCACGGCCTGGACGCCGCGGTCGCGGCGGCCACCGCCGGGCTCGGGGCGCGCGACGTGCCGTGGTACGTGTGCTCGTCGGCCGGGGGTGGGTTGCGGCTGGCGGTGATCGGCTACGAGCCGCTGGTCACCGCGCAGGCGGGCCGGCGGGTCGGGTTGTCCGCCGGCGCGCACGTGGTGCACGTGGCGGCCGGGCGGCTCGGCGCGGCGGACCTGACGGCGCTGCGCGCGGCGCGACCTGACGTGGTGCTGCTGGTCGGCGGCACCGACGGCGGCGACGCCGACACCATCGCCCACAACGCGACCCGGCTGGCGCGGGCCCGCTGGCGCAGGCCTGTGGTGTACGCGGGCAACGCCGACGTGCGCGCGGAGCTGACCGGGCTGCTGGAGGCCGCCGGTGTGCCGGTGACCGGCGCGGACAACGTGCTGCCGCGCATCGGGGTGCTCGCCCCGGAGCCGGCGCGCGCGGCGATCCGGGCGGTGTTCCTGCGCCACGTCATCGGCGGTAAACGGCTGTCGCGGGGCGGCCGGTTCGCGCGGTTGGTCCGTGCGGCCACCCCCGACGCCGTGCTCACCGGCGTGGAGGTGCTCGCCGACACCATCGGCGGTGACCTGGCCGTCGTCGACGTGGGCGGCGCCACCACCGACGTGTACTCGGTGCTCACCCCCGACGAGCGAGCCACCGGGCCGGGGCGGGAGGTCGCCGGCAGCCTGTGGCGGGCCCGCACCGTCGAGGGTGACCTGGGGATGCGGTGGAGCGCGCCCGGGGTGGTGCGCGCCGCCGCCGAGGAGCGGCTGCTCGCCGCCGACGAGGCCGACGCGTTGACGGCCGCCGCGGCCCGGCGGGCCGCCGACCCCGGTTTCCTGGCGGTCGACGACGCCGAGCGGGCCGCGGACGCCCGCATCGCCGCCCTCGCGGCGACCGTGGCGCTGCGCCGGCACGCCCGCGGGGCCGCCACCGGGGAACGCGCCGGGCGGGACCTGCGCGACGTGCGGCTGATGGTGGGCTCCGGCGGGGTGCTGCGGCACGCCCCGGCGCCGGTGGCCGGGCAGGTGCTGGAGGCGGTGCTGGGCG
>NZ_VDFY01000126.1 GCF_006228125.1 Micromonospora orduensis
GGTTCTGTCCCCCGCCACAACTCCATGATCAGCCGGGGCGGGCCTTGGGGCGGGCGTGTTGGCTAAGCCGCCGGTGCGCAAGCTCGCCAAGGACCTCGGGGTCGACCTGGGGACGCTGACCGGGTCGGGGCCGCTGGGCTCGATCACCCGCGAGGACGTGCAGCAGGCGGCGAGCGGGGCCGTGGCGGTGGCCGAGCCGGTCGCGGCGACCTCGACCGCGACGAGCGCCGCGAGCTTCGGCGCCGACCGCGAGCAGCGCATCCCGGTCAAGGGGGTACGCAAGCTGACCGCCGAGAACATGTCCCGCTCGGCGTTCACCGCCCCGCACGTGACGGAGTTCCTGACCGTCGACGTGACCCGGGCGATGAAGGCGTTGGACCGGCTGCGCGGCCGGCGGGAGTGGCGGGACGTGCGGGTTTCGCCGCTGCTGCTGGTGGCGAAGGCAGTGCTCCTGGCGGTCAAGCGTCACCCGATGGTCAACTCGACCTGGGCGGGCGACGAGATCGTGGTCAAGGAGTACGTCAATCTCGGCATCGCGGCGGCCACCGAGCGTGGCCTGATCGTGCCGAACGTCAAGGACGCCGGGCGGCTCTCGCTGCGGGAGCTGGCGGACGCGTTGAACGACCTGGTGCAGACGGCGAAGTCCGGCCGTACGTCGCCGGCGGACATGTCCGGCGGCACCCTGACCATCACCAACGTCGGTGTATTCGGGGTGGACACCGGTACGCCGATCCTCCCGCCGGGTGAGTCGGCGATCCTGGCCTTCGGCGCCGTGCGGGAGATGCCCTGGGTGCACAAGGGCAAGGTCAAGGCCCGCCAGGTCACCACGCTGGGGCTGAGCTTCGACCACCGGATCATCGACGGTGAGCTGGGGTCGAAGTTCCTGCGCGACATCGGCGACTTCCTCGCCGACCCCGAGGCGGCGCTGCTCGCCTGGACCTGACCGTCCGGATCACCAGCCACGGCCGGTGTGCCACGGGTTAACGCCCGGCACACCGGCCGTGTCCGTTGGGCGACGGAAGCGTCGGTCGGGGAGCCCGTTGACCTTCGATTGTTAGGCAGGTGTCGCAACTCACCTAATAATCGATGGAAGTTGTAGGCGTTCTGCTGTTGAATAGAGGCATCAGGGGCCGACAACCGAATAAGCCAGGGGGACCCACCAATGAGCATGATCGAGCGAATCCGCAACCACCGCGACGCCACCCGCCGCGCCCGTGCCATCCAGCACGCGCTGCGCTCGGCGAACACGCCGGCCGTCCGCGAGGAACTCCTCGTCATCGCCCAGCGTCACATGAGCTGACGCTCCACGACATTCCTCGCCTCCTCCAGATCGATGGCCCACCCGGCCCACCGGGTGGGCCATCGGCGTATCGCCGCCACGTGGCACCGGGATTCCGCCCTGCCGCAGCGCCCGGTACGGTGGGCTTCGGTCGCCGCCCGCCGACCCCCACCGGCCGGGTCGATAGAAGCTGCTCGACACCACTCGGCAACACGGAGTGACGGGCGGTGCTCCTTGGACACCCCGTGCTGCCACCCGATACGGTGCGGGGAGCCGGCACGCCGGTGACGCCGGCAGCCATGCCGAGGAGACCGATCGGCACCGGCGGCCGACATGTGATGGAGGAGGCGCACCCATGACGTCCGAGGGCCCGCACCGTCCCGGCCAGGAGCCGGACGAGGTGTCACCGGGCGCCGGCGGACCGGCGCCGTACGGCGACCGCCCGGCGCAGCCGGACAACGGCTACAACGCCGCCGGCCCCGACCTGGGTTGGGCGCCACCCCCGCCGGCGCAGCCGAACCAGGGCACCCCGGCCTGGGCCAACCAGCCCGAGCAGCAGCCCAACCCGGCCTGGGCCAACCAGCCCGAGCAGCAGCCCAACCCCGCCTGGGGTGCCGCCGCCGCGCCGCAGCCCGCCGAGCCGGCACAGCCCGCCTGGGCCACCGGCGGTGGCGCGAGCGAGCCGCAGCAGCCCGGCGCCTGGGCCGGCACCAACCCCACCCCCGACAGCCCGCAGCAGCCCGCCCAGTGGGCCGCGCCGCAGCAGGGCTGGACGCCGCCCGAGCAGACCGCGCCCACCTGGGCCACCGGCGCCGCCGAGCAGCCCGACTGGGCGCAGGCCCAGCCGGCCACCAGGGGCGCCGCGCAGGTCCCGCCGGCCACCACCGCCTGGCCCGCCCAGGAGGACCCGTCCCGTTCCGGCGGCTGGGGCACTCCCGCGCAGGTCAGCCCGGCCGCCGGTGACTGGCGCGGCGACGAGCAGCAGCAGCCCGAAGCGGCGCAGTCCGGCGGTTGGCCCGCAGGTGCGGGCCAGCAGGACCAGCCAGCGTGGACTCCGGCGGAGCAGTCGCCCCCGTCGTGGGGTCAGTCCACCCAGCCGGCCGAGCAGCCGGCCCCCGCGTGGGGGCAGGCCGAGCCGGCCGCCGCGCGCGGCGCCGCCCAGGTGCCGGCACCGTCGACGAACTGGCCCGGCCAGGACGACCCGGCCCGCTCCGGCGGGTGGGCCGCCCAGCAGCAGGCCCAGCCCGCCAACTGGGGCGACAACGCCGACGCGCAGCAGGACGAGCCCCAGCAGCCGGCCGCCTGGGGTGGTCAGGCCGAGGCGCGTCCGCAGCAGCCCGACTGGGTGCTCGCACAGCAGGACCAGCAGGCCGGACGCCCGCAGGCCGAGCAGCAGGCCGGCGCGGGATGGACCCCGCCGGAGCAGCCCGGGCTTCCGGCCCGGGCCAGCGCCAGCGTGCCCGGCAACGACGGCACGCCCGGTTGGGCCGCCGCCCCGGACAATCCGGCCCCGCAGAGCGGTGCCGGCGCGGCGGAGATCCAGCCGTGGGCGCCCGGCGAGGTGTGGGGGCGCGCCGAGGCGGAAGCTTCCGCCCAGTCCCGCGGCGGCTGGGAGGCGGACCAGCGCGACGACTCGCCCATCTACCAGCCCGCGCCCGCGCCGGGCATCTCGCCCGCCAACGCCGTACCGCTGCCGCCGCAGGAGCAGCGCGTGCCGGGCGCCAGCCTGGCCGCCGCCCCGCCGGCCGACTTCGCGCCGCAGAACCAGTACGCCCCGATCCCCGAACAACCCGCGTACGCCGAGCGGGAGACCCCGGAGGCGGCCGCACACTACGAGGCGGAGCCGGCCGGTTGGGGTCGCGCCGAGGACGCTCCCGCGAGCGGTGCCGTGGTGCCCGCCCCGCGTACCTCCCCCGAGTCGGGTCGCGCGGTCGTACCGGCGCCGGAGGCCGAGTCGGCGGCCGGCGCGGTCGGCCGGGCCTCGGCGAGCGCCTCGGTGCCGCTGGCCAGCCGGGTGATGCCCCCGACCGACCAGGCGATGCGACCGTCCGGCACGCCCGCACCCCAGCCACGGGTGTACGGCCGTCCCGCCGCGCCCGAGCCGACGGACGAGCCGGAGCAGGACGCCTTCCCGGCCGAGCAGGCGTCCGAGCGTCCGAGCGCACCGGACTGGCAGAATCCGCCAGCCGCACCCGACTGGCAGAACGGCCCGGAGCGCCAGGGCGCGCCGGACTGGCACCAGGGCCCGGACCGGCAGGCCTCCCCGGGTTGGGGTGGCGAGCCCACCCCGGAGCCGCGCTTCGACGACCGGGACCGGCCGTCGACGCCGAACGGGTTCGGTGAGGCTCCGTCCGCGCCACCGGCGTTCCCACCGGGAGTGCCGTCCTTCGTCGACGCGCCGGGCAACAACCGACAGGTCAACGGGGTCCGGCCGCAGTCCGGCGCCGAGCGGCCGGACGACCGGTTCGGCAACGCCGCAGCACCGGCCGCCGGCGCCGCCACGGTCAACGGGGCACCGAGCTTCGGTGGTCCGCCGTTCGGTGGTCCCAGCGCCGACCCGGCACCGGGTCCCGGCTTCCCGCCAGCGTTCCCGCCGGCAGCCCAGCCGTCCGCGCCGTCCTCCTGGGGTCAGGAACCGGAGCAGGGCCGCTTCGACGCGTTCAAGCCGGACGCCGAGGAGCCGAAGGTCGAACCGCCGACGCCGAAGGTCCGCAACGGCCGGGTGCTGGCCGCCGTGCTGATCGCCGCGGTGCTCATCCTGGCGGTGCCGCTCGGTCTGCTGATGCTGCTCGGCAAGTTCGGTGGCGGCGACGACGCGCCGGCGTTCGACCCGGCGGTCGGCACCTGCGTGAAGAAGTCCGGTGACGGCGCCTCGGCGGCCGACTGCGGCGAGGCGGGCGCGTTCACCATCGTCTCCAAGGTGGACGCGAAGGAGAAGTGCACCGACACGACGCAGCCGTACGTGGTGCTGCCCGGCGACGGCACCAACCGGGTGCTCTGCCTCAAGCCGGCAACCCCGTAGAACCTCACGAAGGCGGGGCCACGGACGTCCGTGGCCCCGCCTTCGTCGTACGCCAAGCGGGTGGCGGTGATCAGGTGACGGGTCACGGCGGCCGGGCCGGTGGGGCGTGGCAGGCTGACAGGTATGGGAACGACAGCGCGTGTACGTGCGCCGGAGCTACGCGGCCGGGGATGGCTCAACACAGGCGGCCAGGACCTGAGCTTGCAGGATCTGCGCGGCAAGATCGTCATCGCGGATTTTTGGACCTTCTGCTGTATCAACTGCCTGCACGTGCTCGACGAGCTCCGCCCGCTGGAGGAGAAGTACGGCGACGTGCTCGTCGTGATCGGCGTGCACTCGCCGAAGTTCGAGCACGAGAAGGACGCCGACGCGCTGGCCGCCGCCGTCGAGCGGTACGGGGTGCATCACCCCGTCCTCGACGATCCTGAGATGGACATGTGGCAGCAGTACGCGGCCCGGGCCTGGCCGACGCTGTCGGTGATCGACCCCGAGGGTTACGTGGTGGCCACGATGGCCGGCGAGGGGCACGCCGAAGGGCTGGCCCGCCTGATCGACGAGCTGATCGCCACCCACGAGGCGAAGGGCACCCTGCACCGGGGTGACGGCCCGTACGTGCCGCCGCCCGCGCCGGACACCACGCTGCGCTTCCCGGGCAAGGCGGTGGTGCTGCCGGACGGCAACCTGCTGGTCTCGGACTCGGCGCGGCACTCGCTGGTCGAGGTGGCCCCGGACGGCGAGTCGCTGGTGCGCCGGATCGGCTCGGGCGAGCGGGGTCGGGCGGACGGGCCGGCCGGCGCGGCGTCCTTCTCCGAGCCGCAGGGCCTCTGCGTGCTGCCCACGCACGTCGCCGAGGTGGCCGGCTACGACCTGGTCGTCGCCGACACGGTCAACCACCTGCTGCGCGGCGTACGCCTGGAGACCGGCGAGGTGGTGACCGTGGCCGGCAGCGGGCGGCAGTGGCGCGCGTCGGTCGATGACCACGCGCACGACGCGCTGGCCGTGGATCTCTCCTCCCCGTGGGATCTGGCCTGGTACGACGACAAGCTGATCGTCGCGATGGCGGGCATCCACCAGCTCTGGTGGTTCGACCCGATCAAGCGGACCGCCGGCATGTACGCGGGCATGACTGTCGAGGCGCTGCGCGACGGCCCGCTGGCCGAGGCGTGGATGGCGCAGCCGTCCGGGCTCTCCGTCTCGGCTGACGGCGTCCGGCTCTGGATCGCCGACAGCGAGACAAGCGCCGTGCGGTACGTCGAGGACGGGGTGCTGGGCACCGCCGTCGGGCAGGGCCTGTTCGACTTCGGGCACGTGGACGGGCCGGCGGAGTCGGCGCTGCTCCAGCATCCGCTGGGGGTGTGCGCGCTGCCGGACGGTTCGGTGCTGATCGCCGACACGTACAACGGTGCGGTGCGTCGTTTCGACCCGGCGACCGGCCAGGTGTCCACGGTCGCCGACGGGCTGGCCGAGCCGAGCGACCTGGTGCTGACGCCGGCCGGCGAGGTGCTGGTGGTGGAGTCCGCGGCGCACCGGCTGACCCGCCTCGCCCCGGGCGCGCTGTCGGCGGCGGGCGCCAGCACGGTGGACGGGCCCCGGCACCGCACCGAGCGCAAGCCCACCGACATCGCGTCCGGCGAGGTCACCCTGGACATCGTCTTCACGCCCGCACCGGGGCAGAAGCTGGACGAGACGTACGGGCCGTCGACGCGGCTTGTGGTTTCCGCGTCGCCGCCGGAGCTGCTGCTGGAGGGCGCCGGTACGGGCACCGAGCTGTCCCGCCGGCTGGTGCTCAACGGCGAGGTCAGCAGCGGAGTGCTCCAGGTGACCGCGCAGGCGGCGACCTGCGACGCGGACGTCGAACACGCGGCCTGCCACCTGACCCGGCAGGACTGGGGCGTACCGGTCCGGGTGGTCGACGGGGCGGCGGAGCGGCTTCCGCTGGTGCTGCGGGGTCTCGACGCGTAGCGCTCAGGCGAACGCGGCCAGGGTGACCCCGGCGTCGATCAGGCTGGCGCGGACGAGTTCGGTGGCGGAGACCGCCCCCGGTGTGTCGCCGTGGACGCAGATCGAGTCCACCGGGCAGGGGATGACGGTGCCGTCCACCGCCACGACGGTCCGTTCGGTGGCCATCCGTACCGCACGGGCGGCCACCTCCTCCGGGTCGGTGACAAGCGCGCCGGAGGTGCCGCGCGGCACCAGCGTCCCGTTGGGCAGGTAGCCACGGTCGGCGAACGCCTCGGCGACCACCGGTAGGCCCGCGCCGACGGCGAGCTGGGCGAGTACCGAGCCGGGTAGGCAGAGGACGGGCAGTCCGGGGTCGTAGCCGCAGATCGCGGCGACGACCGCCGCGGCCTGGGACTCGTCCGTGGCCGCCGCGTGGTAGAGCGCGCCGTGCGGCTTGAGGTAGCGGACCCGGGTGCGGAAGAGCTGGCAGAACGCGTCCAGCGCCCCCAGTTGGTAGGTCACCTCGTCGCGCAGCTCGGCGAAGTCGTACGCGATGGGTCGCCGGCCGAAGCCGGCCAGGTCCCGGTAGCCGACCTGCGCGCCCACCGCGACCCCGCGCTGCGCGGCGCCCTCGCAGACCCGCCGCATCGTGGACGGATCGCCGCCGTGGAAGCCGCAGGCGACGTTCGCGGAGGTGACCAGGTCCAGCAGCGCGTCGTCGTCGCCGAGCCGCCAGATGCCGAATCCCTCGCCCAGGTCAGCGTTGAGGTCCATGGAATCTGACGGTAGTACCTGGCCGGGCCTGCGCGAGCGGGGTCACGTCGGTGACCACCCCGATGACGGGGTATCCGCCGGTGGTCGGATGGTCGGCGAGGAAGATCAGGGGTTGGCCGTCGGCCGGCACCTGCACCGCGCCGAGCACGATGCCCTCGCTGGGCAGTTCGCCGGCGACCGCGCGGGGCAGCGGCGGGCCGGCGAGGCGCGCGCCGACCCGGTTGCTCACCGGGCTCACGGTGTACGGGGTGCCGAGCAGCCGGTCGAGCGCGGTCGGGGTGAACCAGTCGTCGCGGGGGCCGAGGCGCACGGTCAGGTGCAGCTCCGGCGGGGGCGCGGTGCCGAGGGTCAGGTCGACCGGCGCGGGCTCACCGAAGGGCTGGCCGAGTGGCAGCCGTCCGCCGTCGCGCAACGGGGGCGGGCCGAGCCCGGAGAGGGTGTCGGTGGAGCGGCTGCCGAGCACCGGTGGTACGTCGATTCCGCCCGCCACGGCCAGCCAACTCCGTACGCCCCGGCGGGCCGGACCGATCCGCAGCACCGCCCCGGCCGGCACGCTGAGCGGACGTCCGGTGTCGCCGGGCCGCTCGCCGACGTGCACCGCCACCTCGGCGCCGGTGATGGCGACCGTGGTGGCCCGGGTCGGCCGCAGCGCGCAGCCGTTCAGGGTGATCTCCAGCCCGGCGGCCTGCTCGGGGTTGCCGACAAGCCGGTTGGCCAGTCGCAGGGCGGCCGGGTCGAGCGCGCCGGAGCGGGGTACGCCGAGGTGCGCCCAGCCGGGTCGGCCCAGGTCCTGCACGGTGGTGAGCGCGCCGGCGCGGAGCACCTCGACCGCGTCGATCACCTGACCTCCATCCGCATTTCGGTGCCCGGTCCGAGCCGGGCAGGCGGCTCGTCGTGCACGTCGAAGAGGACCAGGTCGGTCCGGCCGACCAGCAGCCAACCGCCGGGGGACGGACCGGGGTAGATGCCGGCGTAGGGGCCGGCCAGCGCGACGGAGCCGGCCGGCACCCGGGGGCGGGGGGTCGCCAGT
>NZ_VDFY01000110.1 GCF_006228125.1 Micromonospora orduensis
AGATGGGTATAAGAGACAGGACCACGCCTCCGCCCACCACGCCTCCGCCGGGGCCGGGTGGATGCTCGGCGTCGGTGTCGCTGAACTCGTGGACCGGTGGGTTCGTGGCCACCGTGCGGGTGACCGCCGGCTCGTCTGGAACGAACGGCTGGACCGTCAGCATGACCCTGCCGGGCGGCGCGAGTGTCACCAACACCTGGAGCGCGTCGGCAAGTGGCTCCACCGGCACCGTGCGGTTCACCAACGTGGACTACAACGGGCGGCTCGGCGCGGGTCAGGGCACCGAGTTCGGCTTCCAGGGCAACGGCAGCGGGACCGGCATGACCCCCACCTGCACCGCCAGCTGATCACGGCGTCGGTGCGGAGGACCGTCACCGGTCCTCCGCACCGGCCCGGCTCATCGACTCTCGGCCGACAGGTCCACGGCCGTGGCGCCGACGACGACCCGGTGGCCGTCGTCCTGCACGTACCCGACCACAGTGGTCCGCTGTGGATCCATGTCCGCGGCGCCCGCACCTCCACCCGAGCCTGCCCGCCGTCCAGGGCCACCGACGCGAAGGCGCGGACCACGTTGTCCTGCCGCAGGGTCCGCCCGGCGTTCTCTCCCCGGATGACCTCGCTGCTCAGGCCGCGCTCCACGACCGCCACGTTCACCACCGCGTGCTGCGGCGGCCGCTCGGCCCCCACGTCCAGCACCACCCGACGTTCGCCGTCGAACTCCCGCACCGACAGGGCCACGGGTGTGGCGGGCGTCGCCGCCAGGGCGGACGCGATCGCGTCCGCCGCCCGCCGCCGGTCCGACCCGACGAACTCGTCGGTCCCGTTGACGATCATCTGCGGGGTGTACAGGCGGCCCGAGCCGAAGGCGCGGGCATACGACTCCTGTCGCGCCGTGTAGGCCGCGTCCGCGAACGGGTCCGGCCAGCCCAGGTCGTCCCAGTAGTCGACGTGGAAACCGAGGGCGAAGACGGGCCGCCCTCGCGTCCGGGCGTCGTCGTCGATCTCGGTCAGCAGTTCCTCCGCCGGAGGGCAGCTCGAACACTCCTGGGAGGTGAACATCTCCACGACGGCGAAGCCGCCGTCCGTCGTCAGGTCCGTCATGGCGCGTCTCCTCCCGGCGGTCCTTCGGCGGCACTGCGATTCCCGTTACGGTCGCGAGAATGCCTGCGCACGCTGTGATTGGATGATCCGGTGCAGTTCACCGTGACAGACGCGCCGGCGCGGGAACGCTTCGAGGCGCGCGACGAGGCGGGCGCCCTCGCCGGCATCGTGACCTACCAGTTGACCGGCGGCATCATCGCCTACACCCACACCGAGGTCGACCCCGCGTTCGAGGGCAGGGGCGTCGGCTCGACCCTCGCCCGCGCGGTGATGGACGACGCGCGGGCCCGGGGCCGGACGGTCGTGCCCATCTGCCCGTTCCTCGCCGAGTGGCTGACCAAGCACCCGGAGTACGAGGACATCGTGGCCCGGTCCACGCGGAAGATGAAATAGGGGTACGTGTGACCACGACAACGTCCACCTTCCGTACCCTGCACCACGGTCGCGCCACCGGCGACCCGCTCGTCCTGCCGGGGCCGTGGGACGCGGCCAGCGCCCGAGTCTTCGCCGACGCCGGCTTCCCCGCGCTCGCCACGCCGAGCGCGGGAATCGCCGCCTCCCTCGGTTACGAGGACGGCTCCACGCCGCCGGAGGAGATGTCGCCATGGGAACGATCGGCGACCTCGCGGCGGCGCTGCGCGCCTGAACCGCGCCCCCGCTCGGCGACGCCGGGCCGCAGGGGGCGCCGCCCTCAGGCGTCGACGCGGGCGGCGAGGGCGTCCACCAGGCGGCGGGTGGAGCCGGCCAGGTTCCACCTGCCGGCCAGGTCCAGTAGCCGGTCCGGGTCGGCGGGCGCGGTCGGCAGCACGGTGGGCAGCTCCGGCAGTGGCACGTCCAGGGCTACCCGGACCACCGTCGGCGCCACAGCCAGGTAGTCGCGGGCGGCGACCAGCTTGCCGCGCAGGCCCGGCGCGAAGGACGAGTCGGAGTCGTCCAGCGCGGCCAGGATGCCGGCGATGCTGCCGTACCGTTCGATGAGCCGCGCGGCGGTCTTCTCACCGACGCCCGCCACCCCGGGCAGGCCGTCGCTGGGGTCGCCGCGCAGGGCGGCGAAGTCGGCGTACCGGTCGGCCGGCACGCCGTAGCGCGACCGCACGGCGGCGTCGTCGCAGTCGTCGAGCTTGGCCACGCCGCGCCCGACGTAGAGCAGCCGGACCTCCCGGGCGTCGTCGATGAGCTGGAACAGGTCCCGGTCGCCGGAGACCACCTCGACCGGGCCGGGCTGGGTCACCGACAGCGTGCCGAGCACGTCGTCGGCCTCGTAGCCGGTCGCGCCGACGGACGTGATGCCGACGGCCTCCAGCACCTCCAGGATCATCGGCACCTGCGGGGAGAGCGTGTCCGGTACGACTTCGCCACCCTGCGGCGCCACCCGGTGCGCCTTGTACGACGGCAGCAGGTCGACCCGCCACGCCGGACGCCAGTCGTAGTCGAGGGCGCAGACCATCCGGTCGGCGCCCCGCCCGCGAATCAGGGTGGCGAGCATGTCGAGGAAGCCGCGTACCGCGTTGACGGGGGTGCCGTCCTCGGCGCGGGCGACGGACTCCGGAATGCCGAAGTACGCCCGGAAGTAGAGGCTGGGTGCGTCGATCAGCAGGATCGGGGATCGGTGTGCCACGTCGAACAGCCTGGCACAGCCCTCCGACGATCAGGGGTACGCCCGGCCGCCGACGGGTCAGCGCCGGTAGACGGTCTCCCGGCGGGCCAGGTGCTGCACGACGTAGCTCGCCACCAGCAGCAGGATCGCGACCAGCACCTCGACCCAGGCCGCGACCCCGTCGGCCACGGTGAGGCCGATGATCAGCAGGACCAGGCCGACGAGCGCCAGCACCCCGGCCCACAGCTGCCGGCGGCGGCGTGTCGCCGCCCGGTCCGCCTCGTTGCCTGCCACGTTGTCCTCCCGGTGGGGGAACGCCCGCCCGGGCGACCTCGGAAATCAGGCTATGGCCCCCGATACCCTCCGGACAGGGAAACCGCAGTGCGGGCGCGCCTTCGTTATGCGCAGACTGCCGGGGTGGCGTTCCTTCCCGGCCTGACGCTGGCCCGCCGCTACCACGAAGAGGTGGTCGCGCCAATTCTGCGCAGTCGGTACCCCGAGCTGCGGTACGCGGCCGGGCTGCTCGACGGTGGTTCGGAGCTGCTCGGGCTGGACACCGCGCGGTCCACCGATCACGACTGGGGGCCACGTGTGCAGCTGTTCGTCGGAGTGGCTGACATCGCCGCGATCCCGCATCTTCGTGCCGCCCTGGACGTTGAGCTGCCGACGGAGTTCCTGGGGTGGCCCACCCGTTTCAGTGATGGCGCCGGCCGGCTGGGCATCGCCGACGCGGCAGGTGTCCGGCACGGGATCGCAGTCGACGAACTGGCGGGTTGGTGGCGCGACCGGCTCGGCTTCGACCCGGCGGCCGGGATCGGCACCGCCGACTGGCTCGCCAGCCCGACCCAGCGGCTGGCGGAGGTGACAGGCGGCGCGGTCTTTCACGACGGCCTCGGCGGCGCGCTCACGGCTCGGCGGGCGGCGGTGCGGTGGTATCCGCCGGATGTGTGGCGATACGTGCTCGCCGCGGTGTGGACCCGAATCGCACAGTCGGAGCACCTGCCCGGCCGGTGCGCCGAGGTCGGCGACGAGTTGGGCAGCCGGGTCGTCACCGGCGGCATCGCCCGCGACGTGCTGCGGCTCGGTCTGCTGCTGCGTCGGCGCTGGCCACCGTACGACAAATGGCTTGGCACGGTCTTCGCCGGGCTGCCCGGCGCGGCCCCGGTGGTCGCGGCGCTGGCCGTGGCGATGGGTCCGGGTGCCTGGACGCGACGCCAGTCCGGTCTGGTCGAGGCGCTGGAGACGATGGCCCGCTGGACCGACGAGACCGGCCTGGCGACGCCGGTGCGTGCCCGGGTCGTCCCGTTTCACAGTCGCCCCTTCCTGGTGCTGCACGCGGAGCGGATCGTCGCCGCCCTACGGGCCGCCGTGACCGATCCGGCGCTTCGTGGCCTACCTCCGCTGGGCGCGGTCGATCAGTATGTGAACAGTGTCGACGTCCTCACCGACGCGACCCGGGTCCGCCGGGTGGCCGACGGCCTGTGGCCGGGTGACGAGGTCACCGGCCGCTGGCCGTGACGGTCGGACGTCGCTCCTTCTCCTGGTCGTGGTCGGTGAGGTCGCGCAGGTGCCGGATGGGAGACAGCAGCAGCACCAGCGGCGCGCACACCAGGGTCGCCGCGAAGACGAGCAGGGTGGCGCGGGCGCCGAGCGGGCCGGCCAGGGTGCCGGCGACCAGCCCGCCGACCGGGATCGCGCCCCAGGAGACGAACCGCACGGTCGCCATCACCCGGGACAGCAGGTCGGGTGGGCTGGCGATCTGCCGGTACGTCCGGGTGGTCACGCTCAGCACCACCGTCCCGAGGGAGAAGACGATGCTGCCGGTGGCGAACGCGGCGTACGCCAGCCAGCCCGTGCCCCACGGGATCAGGAACGCCCCGGCGACCGTGGTGAACCCGGCGGCGACAAGCGCGCGGGCGGTGCCGATCCGGTTGGTGATCCGCGTGGTGAGCGCCGCCCCGACCAGCGCCCCGACGCCCTCGACGGCGAGCAGGACGCCGACCAGGCCGGCCGGGGCATGCAGGTCGCGGACCAGGTACAGCGGGTGCAGCGCGAACTGCGCGCCGCAGACGAAGTTCATCGCCGTGGCGGCCCACATGCTCGGACCCATCACCGGGTGGTGGGTGACGTAGCGCCAGCCCTGGCGGATCAGCTCGCCGACCGGCGGCCAGCGGTCCGGCGCCGGGACGCGGCTGGCGGGCAGGGTGCGCAGCAGGGCCGCCGAGACGAGGTAGCTGGCGGAGTCGACGAGCAGGGTGGGCACCGCGCCGAGGGCCTGCACGGCGAGGCCGCCGAGGGACGGCCCGCTGAGCAGGGTGGCGGCGTGGGTGGCGGAGGTGAGGCTGTTGCGGGACTGCAACCGCTCCCGCTCGACGATGCTGGGCAGGAACGTCGCGTTGGCCACGTCGAACAGCACGTTGGCGAAGCTGACGACGAGCGCGGTGACCACCAGGTGGGTCACGGTGAGGTGGCCCCACCACCAGGTGAGCGGGATCGACGCGACGGCGACTGCACGGGCCAGGTCGGCGCCGACCTGCGCGCCGCGCAGCGGCAGGCGTTGCACGATGACGCCGGCGGGCAGGCCGATCACGATCCAGGCGACGTAGCTCGCCGCGGCGATCAGGCCCATCTGGAACGCGGAGGCGTCCAGGACGGTGAGCGCGGTCAGTGGCAGGGCCACGGCGCCGACCGCCGACCCGACCATGCTGGCCGTGCCGGCGGTCCACCATCGCCAGAACACCGCGGCCCGTTCGTCGACGTGCATGTCGCCGGCCCCCGTCCGTCGTGCCGCGGCGTTCCGTCAGATCAGTGCGTTCCAATCTGGAACGGACTATAGTCGGGTCGGACGATCGGAGAAAGCCGGTGCGACGAGAGGATCTCGCCGACGCGGACTGCGGGATCGCGCAGGCGCTCGGCGTACTGGGGGACTGGTGGACGTTCCTCATCGTGCGCGAGGTCGCCGGCGGCACGACCCGCTTCGACGCGCTCCAGCGCGAGCTGGGCGTCAGCCGCCGCGCGCTGACCGAACGCCTCGCCGCCCTGGTCGAGCACGGCGTGCTGCGACGCCGGCCCTACTCCGCGCACCCGCCACGGCACGACTACCTGCTCACCGCGAGGGGCGAGGGGCTGTTGCCGGTGCTTATCGCCCTTCAGGACTGGGGAACGAGGCACCTGATGGGCGACGGAGAACTGACCGCGACCGCCGACACCGACTCGGCCGAGGCGCGCCGTGTGCACGACCTGATCGGCCGGCGGCTACCGGAGGTCGCCCTGCCCGGCCCCGACGGAGAGCCGGTAGCGGTCACCGCACCGGACGCCTGGAGCGTCCTCTACCTCTTTCCCGGGGCGTACGCGCCTGGGGCGGCGCAGAACTACCCGCCCGGTTGGGCGGAGATCCCCGGCGCCCGGGGCTGCACCCTGGAGTCGACCACCTACGCGAGGCGGCACCCGGATTTCCAGGCGGCCGGGGTACGCGTCTACGGCATCAGCACCCAACGAGCGGACCAGCTCGCCGACTTCGCCGCGTACGCCGAGCTGCCGTTCCCGTTGCTGTCCGACCAGGACGGTCGGCTCGCCGCCGGGCTGCTGCTGCCCGTCTTCCGGGCCGGTGGGCAGACCCGGTTCAAGCGGTTGACGCTGTTGGTCGACCCGGCGTCGGTGGTCCGGGCGGTGCAGTTCCCGGTCACCGATCCGGCTGGCTCGGTCGACGAGATGCTCGCCCTGGCCCGCGAGCACGCAGGGATCCCCGGCTGACGCTGGGCGTCGACCGGGGACCGTGCGGGTCGTACCGTCAGGCCGGGAGGGTCCAGCGCTGGTTGGCGCCGGCGAAGCAGTCCCAGATCTGCAGCCGCGTGCCGTCGGCGGAGCTGTTGTCCGTGGCGTCGAGGCACTTGTTCGACTGCGGGTTGCGCAGGGTGCCGTTGGACTGCGCCTGCCACACCTGGGCGCCGCTGCCGTTGCAGTCCCAGAGCTGGACCTTGGCGCCGTTGGCGGTGGAGCCGCTGGCGACGTCCGCGCACTTGCCGAGGGCGCGCAGCGTGCCGTCGCCGGCGACCGTCCAGGTCTGCGCGGTGGTGCCGTTGCAGGTCCAGAGCTGGATGGCGGCGCCGTTGGCGGTGCTGGCCGATGCCACGTCGACGCACTTGCCGCCGATGCCGGTGATCCGGCCGGTACGACCGGTCGGCGGCGGGGTGGTGCCAGCCATGATGGTGTCGTACATGGCGCTGACCAGGGACGTGGAGCCGGTGGTGTCCTGCGACAGCTCCCAGTTCATCACGCCGCCGGCGTTGGCCAGGGCCCACTGCGTCTTGCGCTTGACCGTCGGGATGCCGTTGTAGCACTGCTGCGCGCCGCCGGCGGTGGTGCAGTCCCGGTTGGCGTTGGCGGGGTCCAGCGCGACCAGGGCCGAGTACGTGAAGTAGCCGGGGCGGCTGTAGAACGGGATACCGAGAACGGCCTTGCTGGCCGGCAGGCCCCGGGACTTCCACAGGTTGACGCTGTTGATCGACCAGTCGTAGTTCGAGTGCGGGCTGCCGCCGTCGTACGCCATGATGTTGAGCCAGTCGACCTGGGCGAACACGGCCGTCGGTACGCCGTCGAGGTAGTAGCCCTCGGAGACGACGGCCGCGGTGAGCAGCTTGCCGCGACTGTGCATCGCGCTGCCGAGCTGCGTCATGAGCTGGGTGTAGTTGTTGGCCGAGGCGCCCGGGTCGGGATATTCCCAGTCCATGTCGACGCCGTCGAGGTTGTACTGGTTGACGAAGTTGACCAGGTTGTTGACGAAGGTCGTCCGGCTGCCGGAGTTGGCGGCGAGGGCTTCGAACGCCGAGTCGTTGCCGTCGTTCCAGCCGCCGACGGCGATCGACACCTTGACGTTGTTGGCGTGCGCGAGGGAGACCAGCGAGGAGAGCTTGCTCGGGTTCTCCACCGCGCGCAGGCTGCCGTCGTTGTTGGGCAGCACGAAGGCGTAGTTGATGTGGGTGAGCTTGTTGTACTGGATGCTGTTGACGTTGCCGGCCCACGAGGGCATGTAGCCGACGCTCTTGAAGTTGTTCGGCAGCACCACGGCCTGCGCGGCGGTGGGGGCGAGGGTCAGGGTGGCGCCGGCGGTGTCCAGCGCGAGCAGGCCGGCGGCGAGGGCGCGGCGCAGTGGTAAGGACATCGGGGGCCTTCCCGTGGGCGGGGGGCGACGCCCGCCCACGCAGGTTGTCGCGGGCGGGAGGTG
>NZ_VDFY01000219.1 GCF_006228125.1 Micromonospora orduensis
CGGCAGGCCGAGGTGCGCCGCGAGCAGGCCCGCCGCGCCGCCGCCCGCCGGGAGGCGCAGCGCCGCCTCGCCGCCCAACGCGAGGGGGTACGCCGCGCCGCGATGGGCCTCGACCGACCCGGGGACCTGCCGGCCGCCGTCAACGGCGGGTCGGTGTCCTACCGGCGCTCCGGTGGCCTGCGCGGCCGCCCCTACGAGGCCGGCCGAGGCGCCTAAGAGCCCGGGGCGCCGCCTTGGCCGGCGTCGGCGCTCCGCGCCTTGATCGGGCCGCTTGGCCGGCGCTCCGCGCCTTGATCGGGCCGCTTGGCCGGCGCTCTGCGCGTCGGGCCGCTTGGCCGGCGCGCTCCGCGCCTTGATCCACTCCACATCGGCGATGTGGCGGCATCAGCGCCGGGAGGACACCGCCATTTCGGCGATATGGAGTCGATCAACGCCTGCGTCGCCGTGATCGACTCGGTTTCCTGGAAAGCGGGGTGTCCGAGCATCCCGGATGCCCCGGTTTGCCGGAACGCGAGTGGATCTCCGAGGGATGCCAGCGCCGCGCCCAGGGGCGGATTCGCGGTGAAGGTCGACGACCTGTTAGCCTTGCTCCCGGCCCGCCCGGTGTAAGCCGGGTGGGACCGAAGCCGGTTCGCCGGTGGGGGGCTGTGGCGCAGACTGGTAGCGCACCTCGTTCGCATCGAGGGGGTCAGGGGTTCAAATCCCCTCAGCTCCACACTTGTAAGGCCCTGACCAGCGGGAACGCCGGTCAGGGCCTTAAGTTTGTCTATGTAATTTTGAATCACCCCCCGAGAACCCCTCACAAACGCTTGGACGTGACCACGTTCGTCGGCGGGTTGGCCCCGTCGGCGCTTCGTGCCGTTGGACGTTCCTGCGCGTTCAGGCTGTTCTCGTCGGAGCGCCGGGGGTTTCTGGGGGAGTTGGGGCCGGGCTGCCACCGAGCTGTTCGAGTATGTGGGAGCTGTCCGGGGCGAGCGCAGGTTTGGCGATGTAGTACGTGTTGGTGACGTCCTCGCTGGCATGCCCGAGCTGGGCAGCGGCGCTCTTGGCGTCGGCCTCCTTGTCGATGAGCGTGGCGACTGTCTTGCGGAAGGTGTGCGGGGTGACCCATTCGAGACCGGTGTCTGCGCGTGCTTGCCGCCACTGGCGGCGTACGTTCGGGGGAGACAGCCAGGTGCCGCGCCGGGAGGCGAAGACCGCATCGTGGGCGTTCTCGGCGGCGGTGAGCTTGCGGGCCAGCAGCATCCCGACCGCGAATCGAGGCAGAATTACTGTCCGGTGGCCGGCGTCGCTCTTAGTCCACTCCTGGCGGAAGAAGCCTTTGCCCTTGAGGTAGACGATAGTGCCGCAGATCGTGACGGTTGGAGGATCGGCGCTGAGGTCCGAGTCTTCCCACCGCACGGCCAGGGCTTCACCGATGCGGGCGCCGGTGGCGAGCATGAGGTCGATGATGTCGGCCAGGTCGCCTGTGTGGCGAGGTCCCGGCTTGCCGGGAACGGGCTGCTGCCACTGGCGGATCGCCGAACGGACGCCTTCGAGGTGTTCGGGTTCGAGAGCGCGCACGGTACGGCGTGCCTTGCGAAGGCGACCGGTCTCACGAACAGGGTTGGTGGAAAGCGCGCCACGGCGCACCGCCAAAGCGAACATCAGCCCGAGGGCGACCTTCGCGTTCTTGGCCGCTGCCGGGCGGTCCGTCGCCACCTCACGCAGGAACTTGTCGAGACGGCCGACGCTGGCCTCTCGGATGCGCAGTTTGCCCAGGGCGGGCAGGATCGAGACTCGCAGGCTCGTCTTGTAATTGTTGATGGTCTGCGGCGCGATTCGTTCCTCTGCGATGATCTCCTCGATCCATAGGCCGGCGAGGGTACTGACATAGGTCTCTCTGGTGATCTCGTCGTCGTTGGGGGCGACGCGGTCACGCAGCTTCTCCTTCAGTGCCCGGGTGGCGGCGGGTCCGCTGGTGCCGGTGGCTTCGACGTCACGGGTCTTGCCGTCGTAGTCGCGGAAGCGGGCTCGGGCGCAGAACCGGTTGGGGGCGAGTTTCTCGGTGCGGATGTTGCCCCAGGTGCCGATCGGGAGGGGTGGTCGAGCCATGGCTCATCGCTCCGGGTCGGTGTGGTCGTCGAGCCAGCGTTCGACCTCGCTGCGCCGGTAGCGCAGAGTGTTGCCGACGCGGATGGCGCGTGGTCCCTTGCCTCGGCTGTGCCAGGCGTAGAGGGTGTTCTTCGGCTTGCCCAGCCAGGCGGCGACGTCATCGATGGTCAGCAGGGGGTCGGGCCGCCATTCGGCGGGAGTCGGGGCGGTCATCACTGACCCGCCGTGTAGGGCCGACCGGGCTGCGGGTATCGCCTGCCGGGATTGGTGGTTGCATCGGGCCGTGCGACCCCGGGGATGGGCCGTGAGTTGGGCGGGCACGGATCGGGTGTCCTTTCAACGTCCCGGCCCGGGTGGGACCGGGTGTCGGTGGCGCTGCCGTTGGGATTGCTGTTCGCCGGGCGCGCCGGGTGTGCACGTCGATCCATCCGGGACGGCGTGAAGGCATCAAGCCGATCAGCGTGCGCACGGGCGCTGGCTGATCCGCTCTGGGTGGAGTCGTGCCGGGGTGACCGCGGGGCGCGGAGGACCACTACGTCTTCATGCTGGACGAGCCATTGCGGGTCGCCGGTGGCGATGGCGTCACGGGTGTTCTTCTGCTGGAAGAACGAGGCGCGGGGGATGATCACGCTGTCGCGGACGCCGCAGATGAGGGCGATGCATTCCTCGACCAGTTCGAGGCCGGCGTTGATGCCGGCGGCGACGACCATGCCGGGGATGTCGATGAGTTCGCCGTGGCGGCGGTAGGGCCGGGCGGTGACGACGACGTGCCCGCCGGGCCGCAGCAGCGTGCGGCAGCCGGCAAGGATCGCGGTGAACCCGTCAGCCAGCTCGCCGTGACTGCGGTAGGCGAGGTTGTCCGTGCCGCCGTACCTGTGGTTGATCTTGCGGACCTTGCCGCGCCTCGGGCCGGGGGTACGGACGTGGCCGTGGGTGGACGACCCGTACGGCGGTGAGGTGATTACGAGGGAGGCTTGCCCGTGCAGGCTTGCCGGCAGCAGGGACGGCAGCGCGGTCGAGTCCCCGTGATAGATCTCGCCCCGACCCGACGCCCCGGCCCGGAGGGTGTGGCGAATGTTGTCGGCTGCCTTGGCGACCCATTCGGCTTCGTACTCGACGCCGACACCGTGGCGGCCGAGGTGCATGGCCTCGATGATGGTGGTGCCGATGCCGGCCATGGGGTCGAGGACCACGTCACCAGGGCTGGTGTAGGTGCGGATGGCGTAGCGGGGGATGGTTGGCAGCATCTTGCCGGGGTGCGTCAACGACTCCGGGGTGTACCGGCCGCGCCGCAGGTCCCGCGACGCGGTTTGACCGGTGAGCCAGACCGCACCGAGGTAGCCCTCGGCGAGCAGTCCCGCCAGGTCAGACGCGCTGGGGTACGGCGATTCGGAGTCGTGGAGGTTGCCGATATGGAACGGCGGACGGGACTTAGGCATGGGCGTTCTCCTCACCGGTGGCGGTGGTCCCGAGCACGACCAGATCCCGGAACGTCGGAAGGTGGCGGCCTGCGAGCAGACGGCGGCCGTCGTCGGCCTCGTCGGGGTGTTTCGGGGCGGTGCGTGGCTCGTGCTCGGGCAGCGGGACGAGGACGGCGGGGATGTGCTGGTGGTAGAAGAGCCCGGCGGCGCGGGCGGCGGCGATGACTGTGGCTCGGTGGCTGACCTCGCCCGGCTGGGGCGGCGAGGCGGTGAGTCCGACAAGCAGGAAACCGCCGGGGCGTAGCAGAGGCCGCCAGGTGCTCATTGCTGTGGCGATGCCGTCTCGGGCGAGGCCCTGTGCGCCCTGCGGCAGGGTCGCCAGGATCAGGTCGACACGTGGGCCGGGACGCCGCATGGCGCGCCCCATCCGGTGTTCGGGGGCGGGCGGCACGAGCCGCACGTGCGGGCCGTGGCGACCGGTGACCAGTCGGGCCGGTACCCGGTCCAGGTGGGCGGTTGCGGCGATGGCGGCGGGGTGCGCGTCGAGGTCGAGCACCACGTCACCGGATTGGGTGTAGCGGCGGATGAGGTAGGCGAGGTGGTTTGGGGCCAGTCCGTGCCAGTCCGGCACTTCCGGGCGGGGCGTGCGCGGGACATGGGTTCGGGGAAGGAGCAGCCCGACCGGTGCCGGCTGGGGCCGGTCATCGGGGGCGGTGGAGCTGGGCTTTGGCATGGGCGTGTGGGCCACGTCCACCGACAAGCGCTGACACTAGGGGATTACAAATCCGAGCCGCGGATTGGAAACCGCGCTCGCTGCCGAGCCGGGCGCTGCGCTCGACGCCACCCGGTTGAACAAGATCCTCAACGGGTTGAACACACAGGTCAGAGCCGTCGAGACACCGGCTGTCGACGACATCCGTCGGCATACGGGCCAACGTGCGAACTGGGTACCCCCGAACGTGCACAGGACCATAACGACGCTCAACGATCAATCTCGGAGGTCCGCCATCCTGCCGTCGATCTACCTATCAACTTCAGCGACGCTCGGTTGTTCGAGCCGAGCCAAGATCGTGATAACTGGGGGCGACTGTTTGGCGCCCGCGTCGCAGCGCGCATCGCGACATGGTAGTGCGTCTCCTGCCGATGGAGGGGCAACAGGGGATCTTGTAATGAGGTCATGGAGGGCGGGGATCGGAGCCCGCCCGTCGTGAATAGATCCGTTCTCCGGTGATTCGGCATCGCTCGAGAGGCGCGGTTGTTGTCGGTTGGATGACTGTGTCAAGGTAGCTGGCTCTGGAACAATTTCTATTTTCGATGATCGCTGTGCCGATTGGGGTTATGGTGCCGCACCGGACTCGTGGATGGGTTTGGGTTGGTCGTGGGGTCGCGGTTGTCGTTGTTGGTGGTGTCGCCATGTATCTTTATGTGGCAGGGGTGGACAAAGCGGACAAGATCGCGAGTGGGCTGAGCCTGTTGGTGGCCTTGGCCGCGCTGGGTGCCCCATACCTGCTGCCACCGCCGCGATCATTGGTGGCGGACGGTGCCGGTTCGCAGGTGGTGGCTGATGTGGTGGTAGGTGGCCGTCTGGCCCAGTTCCGCAGGGTCAAGGGCGGGTTCCGCTCGTCGGCCAGATCGGCAGGATCGGTGGTGCCGGCGCCGTCCGGTGCCCGATCTTCGTCGGAGTCGACTCGGGCGGGTGTTGTAGCAGGTGGGCAGGTCGTACGCGGTGCCTGGGTGGGTGGAGACATAGTTCAGGCAGGGGATGTTGAGGGGGATGTGACCCTCAGGTGAGTAGGCGTTCTGTGCGTGGGCAGGCTGGCCAGGACATCATCGACACCAGCGTTGGTCGGGATCTGTACCAGTTCGGCAGTGTTGCTGGTGGGGTAACGGTGCGTCCGGGTGTGGAAGTGGAGTCCCGGTACCTGGAGACGGTACGACGGATTGCGCCGCGACCGCTAATAGGACGGGAGGCGGAACTCGCCGAGTTGGCCGCGTTCTGTATGGGCGAGGATGGGGACTGGTACAGGTGGTGGCGGGCGCCGGCGTGGACGGGTAAGTCGGCGTTGATGTCCTGGTTCGTGCTGCAGCCCCCGCCGGGGGTACGAGTGGTGTCGTTCTTCATCACTGCGCGGTTCGCGGAGCAGAACGATCGTGTGGCGTTCACTGACGTTGTCATGGAACAGCTGTTGGATCTACTCGGGCAGGAGAAGCCGCCGCTGCTGAGCGAGGCGACCCGGGAGGCGCACCTCTTTGGCCTGCTGAACGAGGCGGCCCAGGCATGCCAGCTCCAGGGTGAACGGCTGGTGCTGTTGGTCGACGGGTTGGACGAGGATCGTGGGGTGACTACCGGTGTGGACGCGCACAGTATCGCCAAACTGCTGCCGCCCCTCTCGGTAGCGGGGATGCGCGTCATTGTCTCCGGCCGTCCTAACCCTCCGATCCCCGGTGACGTCCCTCAAGACCATCCGCTCCGTGACGCGCGGATCGTCCGCGTCCTCGGCCGCTCCTCCGCTGCTACAGCTATCAAGAACGAAGCCAAACGGGAACTGGTTCGGCTGCTCAACGGGTCACCGATAGAACGGGATCTGCTGGGGTTGTTAACCGCGGCCGGCGGCGGACTTGGCGTCGAGAACCTTGCCGAACTTGTCGGCGTAGAGCCGTGGGAGGTCTACGAGCAGTTGCACAGCGTGTCTGGACGTACGTTCGCGGCCCGGCAGAGTCGGTTCCAACCCGATACCGGACCGGAGGTGTTCGTCCTCGGGCACGAGGAGCTTCAAATTACCGCGGCGCAGCGTCTGGGGTCGCTCCGGTTAGCCGGCTACCGGGAGCGGTTGCATGCCTGGGCCGAGGGATACCGACAACAAGGATGGCCAGCGGGAACGCCGGAGTATCTACTACGCGGCTACTATCGCATGCTGCAAGCCGACGGTGACCACACACGGATGATCGCCTACGCCACTGACAGCGGCAGGCATGACCGCATGCTCGACATCACCGGCGGCGATGCCGCCGCGCTCAGCGAGATCGTTGCCATACAGGACGTCATCCTCGCCCATGACGAGCCCGACCTCGGCTCGTTGCTGATGCTCAGCATGCATCGCAACGATCTCGCCGACCGTAACAACTCCATTCCCACCGAACTGCCCAGCATCTGGGTACTACTCGGACAACGAGCCCGCGCTGAGGCGCTCGCCCGCAGCATCACCAACCCGACGCAGCAGGCGCAGGCGTTGACCACCCTAGCCAAGGTGGTGGCCGGTGCCGGGGACTTCGACTGGGCCGAGACGATCGCCGGCAGCATCATTGATCCGTACGAGCAGGCATGGGCGTTGACCGTCCTGGCCAAGGTGGTGGCCGGTGCCGGGGACCTCGACCGGGCAGGGACGCTCACCGGCCGGGCCGAGACGGTCGCCGACAGCATCACCGATTCGTACGAGCAGACGCAGGCGTTGACCGCCATAGCCAAGGCGGCGGCCGGTGCCGGGGACTTCGACCGGGCTGAGACGCTCGCCGACCGGGCCGAGACGATTGCTCGCAGCATCACCAACCCGAACCAGCAGGCGTGGGAGTTGACCGCCCTGGCCAAGGTGGTAGCCGGTGCCGGGCACTTCGACCGAGCACGGATGCTCACCGACCGGGCCGAGACGATTGCCGGCAGCATCACCGCTTGGTACGAGCGGGCGCAGGCGTTGACCGCCATAACCAAGGTGGTGGCCGGTGCCGGGGACTTCGACCGGGCCGAGACGATCGCCCGCAGCATCACCCACCCGATCCAGCGGGCAGGGGCGTTGACCGCGCTGGCCAAGGTGGTGGCCGGTGCCGGGGACTTCGACCGGGCCGAGACGATCGCCCGCAGCATCACCAACCCGAACGAGCAGGCGCAGGCGTTGACCGCCATAGCCAAGGCGGCGGCCGGTGCCGGGGATCTCGACCGGGCGCGGACGCTCGCCGACCGGGCCGAGATGATTGCTCGCAGCATCACCAACCCGAACCAGCGGGCGCAGGCGTTGAGCGCGCTGGCCAAGGCGGCGGCCGGTGCCGGGGATCTCGACCGGGCGCGGACGCTCGCCGACCGGGCCGAGACGATTGCTCGCAGCATCATCCACCCGATCCAGCGGGCAGGGGCGTTGACTGCCCTGGCCAAGGTGGTCGCCGGTGCCGGGGACTTCGACCGGGCCGAGACGATCGCCCGCAATATCACCAACCCGAGTGGGCAGGTGCAGGCGTTGAACACGCTGGCCAAGGTGGTGGCCGGTGCCGGGGACTTCGACCGGGCCGAGACGATCGCCCGCAGCATCACCAACCCGAACGAGCAGGCGCAGGCGTTGACCGCCATAGCCAAGGCGGCGGCCGGTGCCGGGGATCTCGA
>NZ_VDFY01000231.1 GCF_006228125.1 Micromonospora orduensis
CGATCACGGGCCACCCGCACAACGTCATCGCGGAACTCACGGGGGTAGGGCTTGGGCACAGCAACATCCTTCCAGCCCGCCACCAGGGCAAGCCAACTCAGATGTCACCTATCGGTGCAGCAGACCCCTGAATGGTGGGCCGGAGGTACCACCATGCGAACCCCACCGCCACGATCAGCGGTGATCCGCTGACCCTGACTGTGCTCAGATCACGGACTCGGACGGCGTCTAGTGACCCAACCAAGCAGCCGAACCGCTAGCGCATGGGGCCAAGCAGGCTAAACTAGGCCCTTAGCTAACCGAGGAGGTTGCGCCATGTCGGCTGAGGCCGTGCACTACAACATGCATGATGCCAAGACCCATTTGTCGCGCATCATCGAACGGGTGGAACACGGCGAGGAGATCATCATCGACCGGGCCGGTACGCCGGTGGCGAAGGTCGTGCCGCTGGTTCGGCGGGCCAACCGCACCGCAGTCGGCTCCCTCGCCGGGCAACTGGATCTCTCCGGCGACTGGGACTCACCACAGACCAACGCCGAGATCGCCGCCGACTTCGGCATCGGCGCATGACCCTGCTGCTCGACACCCACGTCGCGCTCTGGGCCATCACCGGCGACGCGACCCTCGGCACCGAGTTCCTCGACCGACTACGCCACGAGCCGGACATCTTCCTCTCCCCGGTCACTCTATGGGAGATCACCATCAAACAGAGCACGGGGAAGCTCGCCGGACCCCCCGACCTCGCAGAGCGGGTAAGAGACATGGGCTTCCGCGAACTCCCGGTGACCCACGCGCACGCCATCGCCGCCGGCCGCCTGCCACCGCATCACCGCGATCCTTTCGACCGCATGCTGGTGGCCCAAGCGATCACTGAAAGTCTGACCCTGGCCTCCCGCGACGCGTCTATAGCGCTGTACGACGTGGACGTTCTCAAGGTGTAACCGAACCGGCTCCATCAACGCCTGATGCCGACCAGAGGCCCCCAGCCCCAACCTCGCAAACAAAGCGCGGAACCTCGCCGGGTCCGTATCCACCAAGCGGCGGCGTACCGCAGCATGCGGCCATCCCTGTGGTTCGCGCACCGCTACCTACTGGACGCGCCCTCCGGTCATGCGAACCGCAGAAACGCAGGTCATCAGCGAGATCACGTCATGGAGTGGGCCGCCAGGGACTCGAACCCTGAACCTATGGATTAAAAGTCCACAGCTCTGCCATTGAGCTAGCGGCCCGCGCGCTCAGGTTACCTGACAGTCAGCGTCGCCGACTCTCGGCTTCCGGCCGGCCGTCGATGCCCGGCGGCGCCGGCCCGGACCACTCCTGATCATCACCAGAGCGGCGATGGGGCGGTGGATACCGCCAGGTCGGCGATGTGGAGTGGATCAAGCGATCACCCAGCCACGGTGCATGGTCGAGGGAGGCTGGGGAACCGGTTGGGCATGAGAGTGAGCGGCAACCCGGCCGTGGCGGCGTCCGGGGAGGAGATCGGGCCGGACGGCGTACGACAGCCGGGTGGCGAGGTGCACGCCTGGCTGCCCGGCCAGAACCAGACCGTCTGCGGGCTGGCGCTCAGCCGGACCAGGTTGCGTCGCTTCCCGCATGTGCGCTTCGACTATTCGGGCACCGATGTGCTCACCGAGGCGGACGCGGTGGGCTGGATCTGCCCACGCTGCCTGGCGGCCACCGCGGGCCGGCGCGGCAAGGAGAAGCACGGCTGGGTCCGGAACTCGCCGCGCCCCTGATCGGGAAGGCAGCACGCCGGGTCGATCAAGCGAGGCCAGAGCCGGGCGGTTGAGGCCGTGCTGGGCGGGTACGGGGTCGGGCATGCGGATCGTGGTGGTGGGGGCGAGCGGCAACGTCGGTACGGCGGTGCTGCGGCGGCTGCGCCGAAAGCGGGGTGTGGAGCTGGCCGGGGTGGCCCGACGGTTGCCCGGCCCGGACGCCGGTACGCCGTACGACCAGGTGGAGTGGCACTCCTGCGACATCGGCGCGCCGACTGCCCCACCGCAGCTCGCCGAGATCTTCGCCGGTGCGGACGCGGTGGTGCACCTGGCCTGGCAGATCCAGCCCAGCCATGATCAGCGGGTGCTGCGCCGGACCAACGTCGACGGCAGCCGGGCGGTGTTCGAGGCGGTGGCCCGGGCCGGGGTGCCGGCGCTTGTGTACGCGTCGTCGGTCGGCGCGTACGCGCCCGGCCCGAAGGATCACCCGATCAGTGAGCGGTGGCCGGCGACCGGGGTGCCGGGGTCGTCGTACAGCGAGCACAAGGCGGAGGTCGAGGCGCTGCTGGACGGGCTGGAGCGGGAGCGTCCCGAGCTGCGGGTGGTGCGGCTGCGGCCTGGGCTGATCTTCCAGCGGGACGCCGGGGTGGAGATCACCCGCTACTTCCTGGGCCCGTTCGCGCCGGTGCGGCTGCTGCGCTTCGGTCGGATCCCGCTCGTGCCGACGAACCGCCGGCTGCGGATGCAGGCGGTGCACGCCGATGACGTGGCTGACGCGTACGCCAGGGCGGTTCTGGGTGATGCGCGCGGCGCCTTCAATGTCGCCGCGGACCCGGTGCTGACTCCGGAGCTGGTGGCCCGGCACTTCCACGGCTGGACGGTGCCTGTCGCGGCGCCGGTGCTGCGGGTGGCGGCGGCGCTGACCTGGCGGGCGCGGCTGCAACCGGTCGACGCGGGCTGGGTGAAGCTGGGCCTGAACGCGCCGCTGATGTCCAGTGAGCGGGCGGAGACCGAGCTGGGCTGGTCACCGAAGATCGACGCGCTCACCGCCCTCAAGGAACTGTTCCTCGGGATGGCCGGCGGTGACCACACGGGCAGTCCGCCCATGTCCGCCGCGCCGAACCAACCCGGCCGCCCCAGCGGTCTCCTCGCCGGCCGGCCCCCGGGCCAGGGCAACCCCTACTGAAGCTTGGAGCCGGTCACCGTGGGGTTCCGCGCGCCCAGGAAGAAGATGCCGGGGTAGCCACGGGTCTCGAACTTGCCGCTCGGATTGCGGCGTAGCGTCGAGTTCTCGATCTTCATGGTGCCGGTGCGGTTGTTGCTCACGAAGAAGATCGCGCCGCCGCCCTCGTTGGCCTTGTTGTTCTCGATGACGGTGCCGGCGATCCGTACGGTGAACTCGTTGCCGTCGCAGTAGATCGCGCCGCCGCTGCCGCCACCGGGCGTACCCGACTTGGCCGGGTTGGCGCCGCTACCGATCGCCTCGTTGTTCCTCAGCAGGCTGTTCAGCACCACCCACGACACGCCGATGCTGCTCAGCGCCCCTCCGTTCGAGCAGGAGCCGCCGTCGAAGGTGCTGCTCACCACGTACACCGGCTTGTTCTCGTACTGGCTCAGCACCCGGACGGCAGCGCCACCCAGGTCAGGGCCGGTGCGGTCGCAGCGGTTGCCGACGAAGCGCGAGTTGACGACCTTGAGCCGCCCGCCGCGGACGAAGATCGCGCCACCGCCGCCACCCTCGGCCTTGTCGCCTGTGGAGTTGCCGTCGGCGAAGGTCAGGTTCTGCACGGTGAGCTGCGGGTGGTCCTGGTTCTGGCAGTGCGAGGTGGTGAAGCCCTGGGCCTCGTCGCAGGTGTTCATGTAGAGGATGCGTCGCTGGCCCTGGCCGCTCAGCGTGACCCTGCCGCCGCCGTCGAGCACGACCTTCGGCCCGTTGGCGTTGCGGACCTTCGCGGTGGCCGCCATCTTGATCGTCACCGGGGCCGGTCCACAGTTGAACGTGATGACGCCCCCGGCGGCGACGGCCTTCACCACCGCCGCCGAGGTGCAGCTCGCCGGGGTGCCGGTGCCGATGGTGCGGGTCGGCTTCGACGTGTCCACCGCGCGCGCCTCGGTCGGCACGGTGGCGTGGCCGTTCGGGTTGCCGGCCGCGAGCGCCTTGGCGGCCGGGACGGTCGGCTTCGGGCTCGCGCTGGCCCCGGGGCCACCGAGACCGTCCCGGCCCGCCGGCGCGACACCCTGGTCGCCCATCGAGAGGGCGTCCGGCGTGGCCTCCGGGGTGGTCGACGCGCCGGCCGGAGCCGGATCGGTGGACCCGCAGGCGGGCAGGGTCGCGGTGGCGACACCGAGGACGAGCAGAGCGGCAAGCGACGTCATGCGCACCCGGGTGATGCTAGGAGCCCCGACGGCGTCACGACGAATCCACCGCGCCGGCTTAATGCGCCGCTAAGCAACGCCGCTCGACGGGACCGCCGGCAGCCGACTCACGCAGCCCTTCGCGCTCACGCGTGGGAGAGCGCGAAGGCCGTCAGGAAGCCGGCGACCGTGATGAGACCGACCAGCAGGTGGGCGTTCTCGAACGCCTCCGGGACCATCGTGTCGGTGATCATCGCGAGGATCGCCCCGGCCGCCAACGCCGTGATGGCGGCCAGCACCTCCGGTGGTGTACCGCCCAGCAGGGTGTTGCCCACCAGCGCGGCGACCCCGCTGACCAGCGCGATCCCGGTCCACAGCAGGAACACGTACCGGCGGGACCGGCCGGCCTGGCGCATGCCGGCCGCGCTGGACAGCCCCTCCGGAACGTTGCTGAGGAACACCGCCACCACCGTGACCAGGCTGACCGCGCCACCAGTGAGCAGGCTGGCGCCGATCACCACGGATTCCGGTACGCCGTCCAGCAGCGCGCCCACGGCGATCGCCGAACCGGAGCCGGGCTTGTCGCCCTCGGAGGGCTGCTGGTCGCCGGACCGCTTGCGGTGCCGTGCGCCATGTCGGGCGAGAGTCACGTTGGCCAGCGTGTAGACAACCGCACCACCGGTAGCGCCGAGAACGGTGGGCAGCATTCCGCCCTGCTCGTGCGCCTCGGCGATCAACTCGAACGACACGGCGGAGAGCAGCACTCCCGCCCCGAAAGCCATGATTGACGCGATGAGGCGCTGTGGCACCCGGGCGAACCAACCGACCGCCGCCCCGATCAGCAGCGCCGACCCGGCCAGCAGTCCCCATCCACCCGCCTGCAACCACTCCGGCGTTTCCGGGACCGTACCCGGTGGGACCCCTGTGGCAAACCGCGCTCAGAAGTCGGCGAAGAGGTACGGCACCGCGCGCGGGAAGATGCCGCGCAGCTCGGCGGCGGCGTCGGCCGGGACGTCGCCGAGCCCTCGCCACGGCAGCTCGGCCGGGTCCAGCACCCCGTACGCCAGGGCGGAGAGCCCGGCCGCGGTGAGCGTGGCGGTCGGCGCCCGGCCGCCGTCGCCGTCGACCACCTCCAGGGCGCCTGTCGTGCCGTCCAGCAGGTGCGTGCCGGCCAGCCACCGGTCCCCGGTCAGCTCGACGCGTACCCGGCCCGAACCCGCGGGCAGCCCGCGCAGCGCGTCAAGCGACAGCAGTCGGGCCATCGGCGCGGACGACCCCGGCCGGCCCACCCGCGCCTCGACGTGCACGTCGAGGTCGGTGAGCCACAGCTCCGGCAGCTCGTCCGGCGGCACCTGGACGGTGACCCGCTCGACCTGGTCGACGTGCCGGGCGAAGAACTGCAACAGCAGCGCCCGCGCGAGCGGATCGGTGGCGAGCAGCTCGTTGCCGTGCAACGTGCCGCCGTGCTCGTCGATCCGGTACGTGACCGCGCCCGTCACCACACCGTCCACCCGGGCGGTGAGCAGCCAGTGCTCGTCCCGGTCGCGCAGGCCGGCGTCCCGGTAGTCCGGGAAGACCGCGAAGCCGTGCCGCTGCGCTAGGCAGCGTTCGGTGAACGCGCGCCACACCGGGTAGCCGGTGGCGATCCGCTCCCAGCCCATCTCGCCGGGCAGCTCGGCGCGCAGCAGCGACCCCAGGTCGGCGGGGGTGAAGGTGACCGTGCGCGGCTTGGGCAGCCCCACGTAGCCGAACCGGGCGTAGAAGCTGGGCCGGAACGGGTAGAGCGCGCTGAGCGCGTGCCCCTCGTCGCGCATCTCGTCGAGGAGCCGGTGCAGCAGCGTCCGTACGTGCCCCTGCCGGCGGGCCAGTGGATGGGTGGCCACCCCGGCGACGCCGGCCATCGGCAGGACCGTCCCGCGCAGGTTCTGCCGCATCGGAATCGCCGAGACGGCGGCCAGCGTCTCGCCGTTCTCCTCGACGGCCAGCGTCGTGTTGCCCTGGTGGTAGGGCAGGTAGTCGCGGAACTGCTCGACCCGCGTCGCGGCGAGCGGCGACGACTCGAACGCGTACGCGGCCAGCGGGAAACTGGTGGTGAGGCGGTCGTCGGCGGTCACCCGTCGGATGGTCATCCGCCCATCTCAACCCGCCGCGAGGGCCCCGGCAACCGGATTGGCCGGATCCGTCAGCCGACGGGCAGGTGACGCAGGTGCCGGCGACGGCGCAGCCGCACACCGGCGACGGTGGCCACGGCGAGGACCAGCAGGGCGGTGACGACGAGCCCGTGCAGCACGCCCCGGCTGAGGTAACCCGCGTCGGTGTGGTCCACCGTCCAGGTGGCGATCTCCCGGCTCGACCAGAACGGCGTCAGCTTCGCCCCCGACCCGGCCGGGTCGATGAGCATCTGCACGGTCACCACGGTGAGCAGCAGCAGCGTGCCTTCCAGCTCGCGGGGCAGCAGCGTGCCGATCAGCATCCCGAACGGCGCCGCCACGGCGACGGAGCAGAGCATCGCCGCGACCAGGCCGCCGTACCGAAGATCCGCGCCGTCGAGCATGGGGAGCAGGAAGAACGGTACGGAGATGACCAGCCCCACCGTCCACAGGCCGAGCATCCGACCCAGGTAGAGGTGGTGCGGGCGGTAGCCGGCCAGCCGCAGCCTCGGCTCCAGCTCCCGGGCCGCGCTGGTGGCGAAGAGCGCGGCGGTGCTCACCGCCCAACCCACGCCGAGCAGCAGCGACCGGACCGACTGCCCGAGGTAGGCGTCCCGCCGGATCAGGTAGAAGGTCAACGGCATCAACAACAACAGCAGGAGTACGCCCCGACGCCGCAGCAGCTCCCGTACGGTCATCTCGGCGACGGTGACGAGCCGGTTCACGGGCGGCCTCCTCGAACGCCGGGCGCGACCCACCCGGACGGTTGTGTCGGGGTCAGGTCGAGCACGATGTCCACCCGGTCGAGCTGGTTGAGCAGGTGGGTCACCACGACGATCGCCGTGCCCGCGTCGCGCAGCCGGCCGAGCTGGTCCCAGAAGTTGACGTAGGTGCCCTGGTCGAAGCCCTGGTACGGCTCGTCGAGCAGCAGCACGTCGGGCTCGCTGAGCGTGGACATGGTCAGGTTGAGCTTCTGCCGGGTGCCGCCGGAGAGGTGCCGGGCCTGGGTGTCCCCACCCGCCTCCCAGCCGAGTTGTCGGGCGGCCACCCGGCCGGCGCGGCGGGCCGGACCCCGGGCCACGCCCTGACCGGCGCCGATGAGCACGAAGTGCTCGTCGGCGAGCAGGAAGTCGGCGGTGCCGCCGGACTGCGGGCAGTAGCCGAGCCGCCCGGAGACGGTCACCTCGCCGGCGTCGGGTGACATCAGCCCGGCGCAGATCCGCAGGAAGGTGCTCTTGCCGCAGCCGTTCGCGCCGACGACGGCGGCGATCTGTCCGGCCCGGACGGTAAGCGAGGCGTCGCGCAGCACCGTCCGCCGGCCGTACCGCTTGGTGATGCCGTCGGCGTGCAGCCGGACCGGGCCGGGTCGCGGCGGGGGCGCGGTGCCGATGCTCTCCACGATCGCGCCCGCGTACTGCTGGGGTGGGCCGAAGACGACCCAGGGGTCGCCGCCTCCCTCGCGCAGGTGCGTGGCGGCCTCGGCCACCACGTGTCGGGCGGCGTCCGGCGCGACCCGGCGCTGGTGCAGCTCGGCCGTGAGCGCGCGGAGCCAGTAGTCGGCGTTCACCCGGCGACCCCCTTCGTGACGATGTCGTTCACCGGCCGGACGAAGGTGAGCCAGGCGCTGCCGCCCGCGTGGAGCGCCGCGTGCCCGTCGTCGGTGAGCCGGTAGTACTTGCGGGCCGGTCCGGCGCTGCCCTCGCGCCACTGCGCGGTGACCAGGCCGGTCTTCTGCAGGCGCAGCAGCACGGGATAGAGCGTGCCGCCCTGGATCGGCCCGACACCCGCCGTGTCGAGCGCCTGGGCGAGCTGGTAGCCGTAGGACTCGCGCTCGGCCAGCAGGGCCAGTACGCAGATGTCGAGCACCCCCCGCAACCACTGCCCGCGCCTGTCGGAATCCACAGGGCCGGACACTAGCGGCGCAACCTAGATGGCACAACTACTTAGTGAGGTCGACCGGACCCGTCCGGGTGGTCCGGTGGACCGTCGGGCGGGTCGGGCGAGGTCAGCGAGGCGTGACGTCGGAGACGACGACTGTGACGTTGTCCGGAGCGCCGGCGTGGTGGGCCAACTTCACCAACTGCTCGCCGCACTGCTGGCGGTCGGCGTACATGCCCAGCGCCGTGGCGATGGCGTCGTCCTCGACGTAGTCGGAGAGCCCGTCGCTGCACAGCAGCAGCCGGTCGCCGGGGACGACGGTGAGCACACCGACGGCCGGCGGGGTGTCGGCGCCCTGCACGGCCCGGGTCACCAGGGACCGCTGCGGATGGTGCCGGGCCTGGTCGGGGGAGAGCGTGCCCTGGTCGACGAGCGCCTGCACGAACGTGTCGTCCCGGGTGAGCTGGGTCAGCTCCCCGTCGCGCAGCAGGTAGCAGCGGGAGTCGCCGACCTGGGCCAGCACCAGCGTCTCCCCGGCGAGCAGCGCCGCGGTGAGCGTCGTGCCCATCCCCTCGCGGGTGGGGTCGACGGTGATGGCGGCGTGGATGCGCTGATTGGCGGTGCTGACCACGGCACGCAGGGCGTCCGCTGCCCCGTCGGGGTCGGTCGGCGGGGCCAGCTCGTCCAGGATCCGGATCACGATCTCGCTCGCCACCTCGCCCGCGGGCAGCCCGCCCATGCCGTCGGCGACGGCGATCAGGCGGTCACCGGCGAGGGCGGAGTCCTCGTTGTTGGTGCGTACCAGGCCGATGTCGTTGAGGATGACCGAGCGGAGGATCAGCGTCATGGGGACAAGCTTGCCAAGAACACCCCGCGTTCGTCTCTACGGCTCCTGCGTCGGGTCGAGAAATGATTGCGAATTCGGGCTCAGCGGCGCGGATAACGCAGCAGCAGACTGGCCGCGACCTCCTCGTCACCCACCGCCGCGTAGGTGTGCGGCACGTCGGAGTCCCAGCGCAGGTGACCGCCGGCCGGTGCGGTGAGCGGGGCGTCCGCCGGGCCGGCCCGCAGCACGCCGGCGAAGACGGTGATGTGTTCGGTGACGCCCGGTTGATGGGCGGGGGAGAGTTGCGTGACGCCGGGCGCGACCCGCATCCGGTACAGCTCGTAGGTCGCGTCGGTGTCGGTGAACACCTCCAGCAGGGTGGCGGTGACCGCGCTGCCGTGCACGGTGGGCTCGGCCGTCGGTTCGGCCAGCAGGGCGGTGAACGGTACGCCGAGTTGCGCGGTGACCGCCCAGAGCGTCTCCAGGGTCGGGTTGCGGGTGCCGTTCTCCAGGCCGGAGAGGGTGGCCTTTCCGACACCTGCGAGCCGGGCCAGTGTGGACAGCGAGATCCCCCGCTCCTCGCGCAGGGCGCGGACCCGGCGTCCGACGACTGCGGGATCCACGTCAAGGCCCGGCCGGCGGGCTGGTGGTGGGTGCTGCGGCACCCGGCTATCGTGCTACACGCTGTCGTTCCGTAAACGGAACGCTGGGAGGGTGGGATGGTGGGACGCGCGCAACCGGTGCTGGCCGGTGTGGTGACCGCGCTTGTCGGCTTCGCCAGTTCGTTCACCGTCGTGCTGGCCGGCCTCCGGGCCGCCGGCGCGTCGGACGCGCAGGCGGCCTCGGGCCTGCTCGCCCTCTGCGTGGCGTGCGGGCTCGCCGCCGCCTGGCTGGGCTGGCGGCACCGGATCCCGATGAGCGTGGCCTGGTCGACGCCGGGCGCGGCGCTGCTGGTGGCGACCGGGCCGCCGACCGGCGGTTGGCCGGTGGCGGTGGGCGCGTTCCTCGTCTCCGGTCTGCTGATCGTCGCGGCCGGACTGTTCCCGCCGCTCGGCAGGGTGGTGGCCGCCATCCCGAAGCCGGTGGCCGGCGCGATGCTCGCCGGGGTGCTGCTGCCGCTGTGCACCGCACCGGTCCGCGCGCTCGTCGAGGTGCCCACGGTGGCCGGCCCGGTGCTGGTCGGCTGGCTGCTGCTGCACCGGTTCGCCCGCCGCTGGGCAGTGCCCGGCGCGCTGCTCGTGGCGGTGGTGGCGATCGCGCTGACCTCGCCGTCGACCGGACTGGGCGGTGCCGCGCTGATCCCGTCGGTCACCCTGACCACCCCGGCCTGGAACGCGTCCGCGCTGGTCGGACTCGCCCTGCCGCTGTTCCTGGTCACCATGGCCGCGCAGAACGTGCCCGGCATGGCGGTGCTTGTCGGCTACGGCTACCGGCCGCCGTTCGGGGCGGCGCTGCGGGCCACCGGTCTGGCCAGCCTGCTCGCCGCCCCGGCCGGCGGGCACGCGGTGAACCTCGCGGCGATCACCGCCGCGCTGGCCGCCGGCCCCGACGCCCACCCGGACCCGGAGCGCCGATGGGTCGCCTCGGTCACCGCCGGCGTCGGACTGGCCCTGCTCGGGCTGGGTGCCGGCGTCGCCACCGCGCTTGTCGCCGTCGCCCCGCCGGTCCTCATCGAGGCGGTCGCCGGCCTGGCCCTGCTGGGCGCGCTCGCCACGGCGCTCGCGGCGGCGGTGACCGACCCGGCGACCCGCGAGGCCGCCGTGGTCACCTTCGTGGTGACCGCCTCCGGGGTGACGCTGATCGGCGTGGGCGGCGCGTTCTGGGGACTGGTCGCCGGCTGCCTGATGCTGCTGCTCTTCCCCCGCCATTCCGCCCCCGAGGCTCCTCCGGCTCCGCCCGACACTCCGGAAAGAGCCACACCGGATCAGCGAAGTGGTGCCATCCGGGCGTCGTCCTGAGGCCGGTGGACTACTCCTCGGGAGGCAGGTCGGCCACGCCCACGGCGAGACGCACCCGACCGTCGGCCACCGCTCCGATCTGGTCAGCCGGTACGTAGACCGCGCCGGTGCGCGTCAGCTCGGTGGTGACCTTCAGGTAGCCGGTGTGCAGCAGCCGAGCCGCCAAGTCGGCCGGCACGTCCGGCTCCTCGACAGCCGTCGCCTCGATCAGCTCGTCCAGGCTGCTGCCCGGGTCGGCGGTCGGCGTCTGCACGGTCACCGCGTTCGGGTCGCCCCGCTGGACGAGGTCCACGGTGCCGACCTCGGTGCCGGCGGAGTCGATCACCGGCATCCCGGTGGTGATCCGCGAGATGGTCGCCTGCTGCTCGTCCTGCTGGTCCATCCCTCAGCGGTTCCCGGGGTGGCGCGCCACTAAACGCCGGGGGTGGGTCGCCGGGGCGGCAGCGATGCGCCGCTCACCCGACCTGCTGGTCAGCCGGCGCGCGATGGCTGGAGAGCGGTATGACTCGGTGGCATAAATATGCCGCAGAGTCATAACGGTCGAGGGCGGTACCGCCTCCAGGCGCTGCGCAACGATGGCGAGCGACACGCCGGGATGCCGACGATGCGCTCAGCTGTTCGGGAGAGTCCAGCTGCCCGGCGGGCGGGGAGACAGCTCCCGCCAGGTGTCCGTGCCGTCGAGGAGGGCCCGGACCGTCTCCTCGGCCTCGTCCGCACTGCCGTACTCGTAGAAGCGGGAGATGCCCTCGGCGCCGCCGGCCCGCTGCTCGACGTGCCACCGGTCGGCGTCCACCCGCAGGAAGACGTCCCGCCGGGCCAGCCGCCCCCACTTCCCGTTCCACCAGTGCTTTCGCTGCTCCATGGCGGGACTCTATCGAACACACGTACGAGAACGTGCGGCCCCTGCGGGATTCCCACAGGGGCCGATGTGCATCCGTTCGGGTCAGCGCGGCGCCGGCGGCTCGTTCCGCCGACCCAGTACGTCGTCAAGTGCCCCGCGCTGCTGGCCCGGGGTGGTGTGCCCGGCCGAGACCAGGGCGTCCCGGATCTCGGTGAGCAGCTTGACCTCCTCGCTCGGCGCCGAGGGCGGCGGCTCCTCGCCCCGCTTGCGCCGCTCCGCCAGCCGGTTCATCGGGAAGACGACCAGGAAGTAGAGCGCCGCCGCAGTGAGCAGGAAGGTGATCACCGCGTTGACAAAGGCGATCCAGTCGAACGGGATGCCGCGGAACTCGGGCGCCGTGCCGGCCAGGCCCTTGTCGCTGCCCGTGATGAGCAGCACGAAGACGCGGATCAGCGGTTCGAGGAACGATTTGGTGAGCTGGGTGACCACGCCCGTGAACGCGGCGCCGATGACGACACCGACCGCCAGGTCGACGACGTTCCCGCGCATGATGAAGTCTTTGAAGCCCTTGAGCATCCGTACTCCCGAGGTGTCCGGTTTTCCGTCCGGCACAACCTATGCCTCGGGAGCTGGCTCCAGAAACGCGCCGGCTTCGATCGCCGCCCGGCCGGGCTCGCCGGCCCGGATCGCCTCGACCAGCCGGGCGTGGTCGACGTAACGCTCGGGGGTGAGCGCGTCACCCATCGCCTGGGCGACGGTGCTGCGCAGGGCGGCGCCGACCGAGGCGTACAGCTCGGCGAGCATCGCGTTGTGCGCGGCGGCGACCACCGCCGTGTGCAGTGCCGCGTCGGCCTCGACGAAGGCGTCGACCCGGCCCGCGTGCCAGGCGGCCTCGCGGTCGGCGAGCGCGCCGTCGAGCGCCGCCAGGTCCTGGGGTGTACGACGCAGCGCGGCGAGCCGGGCGGCCTCCACCTCGAAGGCGCGCCGCACCTCGATGACCTCGGTCATCCGGTCGTCGCCGAGCCGGCGGGCCACCACGGGGGCCAGCTCGTCGGTGGACACCACGTACGTGCCGGAGCCCTGCCGGCACTCCAGCACCCCGGCGTGCACCAGGGCGCGGACGGCCTCGCGGACCGTGTTGCGCCCCACGCCCAGCGCGGCGACGAGCTGCGGCTCGGTGGGGATGCGCCCACCGACCGGCCACTCACCGCCGAGGATCCGGGCCCGGAGCTGCTCGATGGTCTGCCGGACGCGGTGGCCGCGAGGCGGCACCGGTGGCGCGGAGGGGGAATCGACCGACGGTGGCACTGGTTACATCACCGGTCCCAAATTCATCCCATGATTGTAGGTTAGAGGTCATGACTCCGCCACCCATCGCCGCTCCGGCCCCTCCCGCTCCCGTCGCCGTCGACACCCGCCCGGCGCGCGACCCGGCGGGGCGTCGGACGCACCCGGCGACCGGTGGGGCGCTCGTGCTGGTCGGGATGCTGCTGGTCGCGCTCAACCTGCGCGCCGTGGTGACGAGCCTCGGCGCCCTGCTCGACGAGGTCCGCGACGGGCTGGGGCTCTCCGGCGCCATGGCTGGTCTGGTCACCACCCTGCCCACCATCGCGTTCGCCGGCCTCGGTGCGCTCACCCCGTGGCTGGTCCGCCGGGTGGCGCCGGCCCGGGTGCTGGTGGTCGCCATGCTCGCCCTCACCGCGGGGCAGGTGCTGCGGGCCACCACCGACTCGGCCTGGATCTTCGTGTTCACCAGCGCGCTGGCGCTGGCCGGCATCGCGGTCGCCAACATCCTGCTGCCGATGCTCGTCAAGCAGCACTTTCCGCACCGCACCGGGCTGGTCACCGGGGCGTACACGATGGCGTTGACCCTGGGGACCACGGTGGCCGCGGCCTCCGCCGTGCCGATCGCACACGCCTTCGGCTCCTGGCGGGCCGGGCTGGGCGTCTGGGCCGCGATGGCTGCGGTGGCCGTACTCCCGTGGGTGCCGCTGGCGCTGCGCGCCCGGGCGCGCGCACGGCGCGCGACCCCGACGGCGGCCGGCACCGCGCCCACCCGGGTCCGGCCGGCGCGGACCCGCCTGGGCTGGGCCATGGCCCTCTACTTCGGGGCGCAGTCACTCAGCGGGTACGCGATCATGGGTTGGCTGGCCCAGCTGTTCCGCGACGCCGGTTACCAGCCGGAGGCCGCCGGGCTGCTGCTCGCCGGGGTGACCGCGCTCGGCGTGCCGATCGCGCTGCTGATGCCCACCGTGGCCGGCCGGATGACCAGCCTGCGGCCGCTGGTGCTCGGGCTGACCACCGCGTCGACGCTGGCCTACCTGGGGCTGGCGCTCGCCCCGCGCGGAGCGGCGCTGCTCTGGGTGGCCCTGCTGGCGATCGGCCAGGGCGCGTTCCCGATGATCCTGACCGCCATCGGCCTGCGCGCGCGTACCGCCGAGGGGACCGTCGCGCTCTCCGCGTTCGCGCAGAGCACCGGGTACGTGATCGCGGCCCTCGGCCCGCTGATGGTCGGCATCCTCTACGAGATCACCGGCGGCTGGACCGCGCCCATCGGATTCCTGCTGGCCGCGCTCGCCGTGCAGACGGCGGCGGGCATGGCGATCGCCCGTCCCCGCTACGTCGAGGACGAGTGATCAACGACAGCGGTCAGGAGGACGCCGGCGACGGTTCGCCGGCGACGGCCTCATCCACAGTCGGGTAGGTGTGCAGCACCTCGACCAGCCCGCTGACCTCGAGGATGCGCAGCACACCGCGCTGCGGGGCGGCCAGCCGCACCACACCGCCGGCCTCGTCGCAGCTGTTCTTGGAGCGGACGAAGACCGACAGACCGGTCGAGTCACAGAACGACACGTCCGCCAGGTCGAACACCAGCCGGTTACGGCCCTTGTCGAGCAGGTCGGTGATCTGGTCCTGCAACTGCGGTGCGGTCGCCATGTCCAGCTCGCCCGCGACCGACACGACGACCACGTCGCCGCGCTGTTCCGTGTGCACCGTCAGGGACATTTGGCAGACCTCCTGTTATCGGGGGAACGGTATCCCACGACCGGGGTCGTACGCAGAACGGGAGCCGCCATCGGTGGCCCTCGTCATTTCCGTTGCCACGGGGCAAGTAGTTCGCCAGTTCCCGGTGATAGAGTCCGGCCGGTCCAGGTCGAGGGGGGTTTCGCAATGGCGTTGAACGCCGAGGAAAGTGGTCGGCTAGCCGCACTGCTCGGCGGGCACGCCGAACAGGTCACGGCTCGGTGGACCGAGATCGTCACCGGTTCGTTGCGTGGCCGGCTCAGCCAGGCCGAGTTGCGCCGGCAGGTCCAGGACCTGCACAGCGCCATCGCCACCACCGCCGGGCAGGGCGTCGTCGACCTGTCCGCCGAAAGCTCCGGCGAGCTGCGCGCCGCGCTCACCGAACTGTCCCGCGGTCGGGCCCGGCAGGGCTTCTCCGCCAGCGAGACCACGATCAGCATCTTCGCGCTCAAGGACGTGCTCGCCGAGCTGGTGCAGAAGGACGGCGGCACCAACGCGCTGCACGACTACATCGCCTTCTCCAAGCTGGTCGACGAGCTGGGCCTGTTCACCTTCGAGAGCTTCGTCCGCACCCGCGAGAGCCTGATCGCCGACCAGGCCGAGCAGCTGCTCGAACTCTCCACGCCGGTGGTCAAGCTCTGGGAGGGCGTGGTCGCCGTCCCGCTGGTCGGCACCCTGGACTCGGCACGCGCCCAGGTGGTCATGGAGCGGCTGCTGCAGACCCTGGTCGACACCGGCTCGCCGTACGCGATCATCGACATCACCGGCGTACCGGCGGTCGACACCCAGGTCGCCCAGCACATCCTGAAGACCGTGGTGGCCGCCCGGCTGATGGGCGCGGACTGCATCATCTCCGGCATCCGGCCGCAGATCGCCCAGACCATCGTCGCGCTCGGCATCGAGTTCGGCGACATCGCCACCAAGGCGAGCCTCGCCGACGCGCTGCGTCACGTGCTGCGGCTCACCGGGGTGGAGACCGCCCGCCGCCAGCCACGCCGGGACGTCTGATGGAACGCGTGCCGATCCTCAAGATCGGCGACATCCTGCTGGTCTCCATCCAGCTCGACATGTCCGACCAGACCGCGGTCCAGCTCCAGGAGGACCTCGCCGAGCGGATCGTCGACACCGGCTGCCACGGCGTGATCATCGACATCACCGCCCTGGACATCGTCGACTCCTTCGTCGGGCGGATGCTCTCCACCATCGCGTCGATCTCCAAGGTGCTCGACGCGGAGACGGTGGTGGTCGGAATGCGTCCCGCCGTCGCCATCACCCTTGTCGAACTGGGGCTGTCCCTGAACGGCATCCGTACCGCGCTGAACGTCGAGCGCGGCATGGAGCTGATCGCGGCGGCCCGCGCCGACGAGCTCGACTACCAGCTCGACGACGATCCGGACGCCGAGACGGCCACGCCGTGACCACGGGCGTCGACCTGGGCCAGCCACAGGCGCAGGCGATCCGGAGCGACGAGGACGTGGTCCGCGTCCGGCAGTTGGTCCGTTCCGTGGCGGTGGCCGTCAAGCTGTCACTTGTCGACCAGACCAAGGTGGTCACGGCGGCGAGCGAGCTGGCCCGCAACACCCTGGTGTACGGCGGCGGCGGATCGGTCGAGGTGGTGATCGTCGACAACGGCCGACGCAAGGGCGTACAGATCGTCTTCGCCGACTCCGGGCCGGGCATCCCCGACCTGGATCTGGCCCTCACCGACGGCTACACCACAGGCGGTGGCCTCGGCCTCGGCCTCAGCGGCGCCCGTCGGCTGGTCGACGAGTTCGAGATCGAGACGTCGGCGGAGACCGGCACGCGCATCACGGTGACCAAGTGGTCACGGTGAACGGGGACGCGGTCACCGACAGCGGCATCTGGTTCCGGGTGGAGGCCGGCAGCGCCGCCAGCGCCGTCCGACGCGCCGCCGAACGCCTCGGCTCACAGGTGGAGATGGACGCGACGCGCATCGCCGACCTCGCCATCGTCGCTGCCGAACTGACCAGCAACCTGGTCAAGCACGCCGACGAAGGCGTCCTGCTGCTCCGGCCGGTCCGCCGCGCCGGGGAGGCCGGCGTGGAACTGGTAGCCATCGACTCCGGACCCGGCATGGCCGACCTGACCGTCTCGTCCCGGGACGGGCACTCCACCAGCGGCACCCTCGGCATCGGCCTCGGCGCGATCGTCCGACAGGCCAGCTGGTTCGACGGGTACTCGCTGCCCGGCCGGGGCACCGTCCTCGCCGTACAGATCTGGCCCGCCGCGCCACCCCGACCGTCCTGGGCCGGTGCCCTCACCCGGCCGATCACCGGTGAGACGGTAAGCGGTGACGGGTACGCCGTCCGGGTCACCGACGGGCGCCATCAGGTGCTGGTCAGCGACGGCCTGGGGCACGGCCCACTGGCCGCCGGCGCCACCGAGGCGGCCCTGGCCGCGTTCCGCAACGCCCCGGCCGGCCCGCCGGCGACCGTCGTCGGGCACCTGCACCGGAGCATGTCGCACACCCGGGGCGCCGCGCTCGCGGTCGCCGAGCTGGCGCCGGAGGCCGGCATGCTGCGCTACGCCGGGCTGGGCAACATCTCGGGTGTGATCGTCGATGGCGACGGGCAGCGGCGGGGACTGGTGTCGCTGCCCGGCATCGCCGGGCACCAGCGGCCGACGGTCCGGGAGTACGACTACCCGTTCGGCCCGGGCGCCCGGCTGGTGATGCACAGCGACGGGGTGGTCGACCGGTGGCGGTTGACCGACTACCCGGGTCTCGTCGAGCAGTCACCGCTCGTCATGGCGGCCACCCTGCTGCGCGACGCCGGGGTACGACGCGACGACGCCTGCGTACTGGTCGCGAGGTCCTGGACATGACCGCGGAGCCGGCCGCGCCACCGCTGTTGCAGATGGCGCTGCGGGTAGAGCAGGACATCTTCGTGATCCGCCAGCGGGGTCGCGAGGTGGCCGCCGTGGTCGGGCTCGAACATCAGGACCAGGTACGGATCGCGACCGCGCTCAGTGAGGTCGCCCGGGACCTGCTGTGGACGACCGGCGGCGCGGACGTCTCGTTCCACATCGACGCGGGGGTCGACGGGCGGTTTTACCTCCGCGCCGACCTGGCACCGGTGACCCCACTGCCCGACGGCCGGTACGAGCCGCAGTCCGGCGCGGTGTCCCGACTGGTCGACACACTGAGCGTGTCGACCGTCGAGGGGGTTACGGTCGTGAGGATGTCCCGACGAGTCCCGGCCAGCGCGCCGATGCCGACCCCGGAGCGGCTCGCCGAGTTCCGTACCGAACTCGGCCGCACCGCGCCGGCCAGCGCGCTGGACGAGTTGACCGTCCAGAACGGGCAGCTCATCGCGGCACTCGACGAGGTACGCAGCCAGCGCGACGAGCTTGCCGTGCTGAACGACGAGCTGGCCGAGACCAACCGCGGTGTGCTGGCGCTCTACAACCAGCTCACCGAGGAGCTGGAGGAGACCAACCGGGGTGTGGTCGCCCTCTACGCCGAGCTGGACGAGAAATCGGCCCAGTTGCGCGCGGCCAGCGAGTCGAAGAGCCGGTTCCTGGCCAACGTGAGCCACGAGCTGCGCGCCCCGGTCACCGCGATCATCGGGTTGGGTCGGCTGCTCTCCGACTCGTCCTCCGACCCGCTCACCGCCGAGCAGGCCCGCCAGGTCGGTCTGATCCGCTCCTCGGCGGAGGATCTGCTCGGGCTGGTCAACGAACTTCTGGACCTGGCCAAGGCCGAGTCCGGCCGGATCGAGCCGGACTGGGCGGACGTCGACCTGCGTCCGCTCTTCGGCCAGCTGCGCGGCACGTTGCGCGCGCTCGCCACCCGCCCCGGGGTCGAGCTGGTGGTGGATGAGCCGCCGGCGCCCGCCCTGCTGCGCACCGACGAGGTGCTGCTCGGTCAGGTGCTGCGCAACCTCCTGCACAACGGCCTGAAGTTCACCGAACGCGGCCAGGTGCGGCTGCGTGCCCAGCGGCACGGCGACCGGTGGAGCTTCGAGGTCAGCGACACCGGCCCGGGCATCGCCCCGGAACTGCACGATCGGATCTTCGAGGAGTTCTACCAGGTGCCGGGCGCCACCCGTGTCGGCGGCACCGGCCTGGGCCTGCCGTACGCCCGGCGGTTGGTGACGCTGCTCGGCGGGACACTGGAGCTGGCCAGCGAACCGGGCCGGGGCAGCACGTTCACCGTCTCCCTGCCCACCGGCGGAGCGTGACGGTGGACGCCATGCCGGCGACCGTCCTGGTGGTCGATGACAGTCGCACAAAGCGTTACCTGCTGGTCAGTTGGCTGACTCGGGCCGGGTTCACCGTGCTGGAGGCCGAGAACGGCGCCGAGGCGCTGGCCCGGGTCGAGGTGGAGCGGATCGACCTGGTCGTGCTCGACGTCCGGCTGCCCGACCTCAGCGGGTACGAGGTCTGCGAACGGATCAAGGAGCGGCACCCGGCGACGCCGGTGATCCACGTGTCGGCGCACGCCGTCGACGTGGCCGACCGGGCCCAGGGCCTCACCCGAGGTGCGGACGCCTACCTGACCGAGCCCATCGAGCCGGAGGAGCTGATCGCCACCACGCGGGCGGTGCTGCGCTACTACCAGGCCCGCAAGCGCGCGGAACTGCTCGCCGAGCGGCTGCTCGTGCTGGCCGACACGACGGTGGCGGTGCACGCCGCGCTGAACTTCGCCCGGCTGCTGGAGGCCGCCGCCGAGGGCGCCGCGCAGATCTTCAAGAGCCCGGCGGCGGTGGTCGCCGAGACGTTCGACGGTGACTGTCTCGCGGGGATCTGCGCCGGCCCGGGCCTGAAGGCGGACGTGGTGCCGTGGGTCGTCGACGACACGGGGGTGCCGACCGGGGCGACCGTGCGGGTCCAGGAGCCGGCGCAGTGGGGGCTGCTCAGCTGGCCGGCGGGCGATTCGGTGACGGTGGCCGCCGCCCGGCTCCGCGAGGACCGGGCCCCGCTGTACGTGGTGGTCCCCACCGCCACCCAGACCGCGCGGACGCCGGTGCTCGTGCAGCTCGCGCAGGCGGTCGCGGCGGCCGTTGAGGCGCAGCGCTCGTTCGACGAGGAGCACCGGATCGCCGTCACCCTCCAGCGCAGCCTCCTGCCGCGCGGGCTGCCCCAGGTGGCCGGACTGGATCTCGCGGTGCGCTACGAGCCGGCCAGCGCGCAGACCGAGGTGGGTGGCGACTTCTACGAGCTGGTGATGCTCGACGGGCACCTGCTCCTGGCGATCGGCGACGTGGCCGGTCACTCGCTGCACGCGGCGACCGTGATGGCCGAGCTGCGGCACGCCGTGCGGGCGTACGCGGTCGAGGGGCACCAGCCCGGCGAGATCCTGCACCGGGTCAACGAGCTGATGCGCACGCTCCTGCCGAACGAGCTGGCCACGCTCTGCGTGCTGCTGCTGCACCCGCCGACCGGGCGGGTCCGGTTGGCCAGCGCCGGTCACCTGCCACCGGTGCTCAGCCTGGACGGCAAGGTCGAGTTCGTGCAGCACTCGGCACCGCTGCTCGGCGTCCGCGCCCCCCGCCCGGCCGATCTGGAGTTCGTGCTGCCGGCCGGGGCGACGCTGGTGTTCTACACCGACGGCCTGATCGAGCGGCGGGACGCCACCATCGACGAGGGGTTGGCCGCGCTCGCCGCGCTGACCGGCACCGTCGACGAGGACCTGGACCGGTTCTGCGAGCGGCTGCTGATGGAGCTGGCCCCACCGGAGATCCAGGACGACGTGGCAGTGGTCGTGCTGCGCCGCCGCTGAGCGGGTGGTGCCGTCTTCGGTGCCTCGTCATGGAAGCGCTCGTTCCTGAAGACCCACCAGCAGCCGGTGCCCCCGGAGCGCCCGACCTGGCCCACCTCCTGTCGCGGACCGGCCGCGCCCCCACCTGGAGTCGTTGACTCGGGGTATTCGCTTGGTGAATAGTGGGTGGGGTGTCCACGTCGCACGTCCTGCTCGGGTTGCTCGCTGCTGGCAGCCGGCACGGGTACGACCTCAAGCGCGCGCACGACGAGCGGCTGCCCCGGGCCCGGCCGTTGGCCTTCGGGCAGGTCTACGCCACCCTCGGTCGCCTGCAACGCGACGGCCTGGTGGCCGCCGCCGGTCAGGACCGGGCGGCCGGCCCGGACCGCACGACGTACGCGCTGACCGACCCGGGCCGGGCCGCGCTCGACGAGTGGTTGTCCACCGTCGAGCCACCCATGCCGTACGTGGCCAGCACGCTCTTCACCAAGGTCGTGGTGGCGCTGCTTGTCGCCGACGTCGACCGGGCCCGGTCCTACCTGATCGCCCAGCGCGGCGCGCACAGCGCACGGCTGCGCGAGTTGACCGCGGCCAAGGCCGACCCGGCCGCCACCCTCAGCGATGTGATCGCGGCCGACTTCGCGATCGACCACCTCGACGCCGACCTGCGGTGGCTGCGCGCCACCCTGGACCGGGTCGCCGACTGGCACCGGGAGGTGCATCCGTGACGCAACTCCAGGCTCGCGGCGTGGTTCGGGCGTACGGCCCGACGCCCGCCCTGCGTGGCGTGACGCTCGACGTGGCCGAGGGCGAGATCGTCGCCGTCACCGGTCCCAGTGGCTGCGGCAAGTCGACCCTGCTGCACTGCCTGGCGGGGATCCTCCGCCCGGACGCCGGTGAGGTCACCTGGCGCGGTCACCGGATCGACACCTGGTCGGAGGCGGCCCGGTCCCGGTTGCGGCGCACCGAGTTCGGGGTGCTGTTCCAGTTCGGCCAGCTGGTGGCCGAGCTGACCGCGGCGGAGAACGTCTCCCTGCCGCTGCTTCTCGCCGGCACGGGGCGGCGAGAGGCGCGGACGGCGGCGCTCACCTGGCTGGAACGGTTCGGGGTGGCCGAGCTGGCCGACGTCCGGCCGGGTGAGTTGTCCGGCGGTCAGCAGCAGCGCTGCGCCACGGCACGGGCGCTGGTCACCGAGCCGCGGGTGCTCTTCGCCGACGAGCCGACCGGCGCGCTGGACACGCTCACCGGCGAGCAGGTCCTCACCCAACTGGTCCGGCTCGCCCGTGAGCAGCACACCTCCGTCGTGCTTATCACCCACGAGCCGCGGATCGCCGCGTACGCCGATCGGGAGATCATGCTGCGCGACGGCCTGGTGGACCACACCGGCCTGGGGCTCGACGTGCCGCTGGCCGGCGGCGCGCGGTGAGACCGGGGACGCTGGTCCGGCTCGCTCTCGCCGGCACCCGCACCGACACCGCCCGGGTGGTGCTCACGGCGCTCAGCGCCCTGCTGGCGACCCTGGCCGGGCTGGCGGCCCTCACCGTGCTGGCCATCGACAAGCCGCCCGGCGACGCCTGGACGGAGTCGGAGCAGTACCGCAACGCGCTGCTGCGCGAGCCCGGGTTGCGCGGCGGGACGGCGTTCGCGTTGCTGATGCTGACCATCCCGGTGCTGGCGTTGGCCGGTCAGTGCGCCCGGCTCGGCGCTCCGGCCCGGGACCGCCGGCTGGCGGCGCTGCGGCTGGCCGGTGCCACCCCCGGTCAGGTCACCCGGCTGGCGGTGCTGGAGACCGGGGTGGCCGCCCTGCTGGGCACGCTCGCCGGGCTGGGCCTCCACCTGGGCGGTCGGGAGATCCTGCACCGGCCGGACGCGCAGGGTCGGCTGGCGCTGCCCACCGACGTGCTGCCGTCGACAGGTGCGATCGCGGCGGTGGTGCTGGGCCTGCCGGTGCTCGCCGCGTTGGCCACCGCCCTGATGCTGCGGACGGTCACCGCGAGTCCGCTCGGGGTGAGCCGTAGGGCCCCTCGCGAGCGTGGCCCGCGGCCGTGGGCCGGCATCCTGATCGGGGTCGGCGTGGCCTCGTTCGCGGCGGTCCGCCCGGTTGCGTACCGGTTCGACGGCAACGACGAGGTGCTGGGCTGGCTGGTGCCACTGTTGTTCGTGGCCGGTGCGCTCGCCGCGATGATCGGGGTGGTGATCGGCACCGGCTGGATCTCGTACACCTGCGGTCGGTTGTTGCGGCGGTACGCCCGCCGGCCGCCGGCCCTGCTCGCGGCGGGCCGGCTGATGGCCGACCCGTGGGCGGGCAGCCGGACCTTTGCCGCGCTGCTGGCCGCGGTGATCTTCGGTGCCGGGGCGGCCGCCCTGCGCGCCTACTTCGTCACCCAGGACCAGCTCCAACGGGCCCAGAGCCAGCTCGCCGGGGCGGACGGGGGCGCCGACCCGTTCTACCTGTCCACCATGGACCTGGTCGACGCCGCCGTCGCGGTGGCCATCCTGATCGCGGCGGGTGGACTGATGGTCGCGCTCGTCGAGGGGATCGTCGCCCGTCGACGCGCCTACGCCGCCCTGGTCGCCACGGGAGTGCCGCGCGGCACGCTGAGCCGTTCGGTGGCCTGGCAGGCGCTGACCCCGGCGGTGCCGGCGATCCTGCTCGCGCTCGCCGTGGGCGAACTGCTCGGCCGAGGGCTCTTCCCGAGAGCGGCGACGGGAGGGTCGTCGGCGCAGGTCTGCAACGCCACGGCCGCGCTCTGCGACGACCCGGCCACCCGCGAGCGGTACACGCGGATCGTCGAGACCCCCGGGGCCGAGCGGGTGCCGGACGTACCCCTGGAACACCTGGCCTGGCTCGGGGCCGGCGCGACGGTCGCGGTGCTGGTGACGGTCGGCGTCGGCCTGCTCTTCCTGCGCGTCAGCATCGCCCTCGACGAGCTGCGGACGGCCTGAGTCGATGTAACACCGCTGGTGGCGGTGCCGCTGTGTGCAGCGGAGGCCCGGACGATCGGGTCTCCGGCGTCGGGCCGGACGGTCCCGGCGTGGTGACGGTGGGAGTTCGCCAGATGCACAACCAACCGGGCTCAGCCCCGCCGGTGTTCGTCGACGGCACCGGGCGTCGCCGCCGACTGACCGTCATCGCGGGCACCGCCATGGGCCTTGGCCTGCTCACCAGCCTCGCCCTGATCGCCGCGGGGCTCTTCCTGGACACCTCGGTGCCGCTGCCCGGCTGGTCGGACGACTCCCGGGGGACGCGCCCGGTGGAGGCCGGCGTGGACGGGATCACGCCGCCCCGGGTGGCCGAGTCGCCGTCGCCGTCGCCGGTGGCCCGCACGTCGGCGCCGCTGCCGCGCGCCACCCCGACCACCGGCGACCGGTCCCGGACCACGGCCGCCACGCCCACCGGGGCGCCATCCGCCACCGACCAACCGGGTCGTGGCGACGAGCACCGCCCCACCGCCAAGCCGAGCAAATCGCCCGGTAAGCCGCAGTGACGATGGCGAAACACGTGGCCCGGCGTGACCCTCGGGCGCACTGGCTGCTGCTCCTGCTCGGGCTGCTCCTGCTGCTGGCGGCGCTCACCGTCAACGGCCTGGTGAGCGGTCTCGCGGGCGGCTCGGGAAACGCCACCGCCCGGCCCTCGCCGGACGTGCCGGCCGCCGTCAGCTCGGGTGGCCCGGTGCTCCGGCTGGACCGCGCTGAACCGGTCAGCCGGGCGCTGCCGGACCGCACCATCGCGCTGACCTTCGACGACGGGCCGGACCCGCGCTGGACGCCACAGATCCTCGACGTGCTGCGCCGGCACGGCGCGCACGCCACCTTCTTCGTGGTGGGTGGCCGGGTCAACGAGCACCCCGAACTGGTCCGGCGGATCCTCGCCGAGGGGCACGAGATCGGGTCGCACACGTTCACCCACGCCGACCTCGCCGACGTGCCGTCGTGGCGGCGTGACATCGAACTGTCGCTGACCCGCAAGGCGGTCGCGTCGGCCACCGGCCGGGAACTGACCCTGCTCCGGCCGCCGTTCTCCTCGGTGCCGGCGGCGCTGACCGGGTCCGAGTACGCCGCGCTGCGCGCCGCCGCCGGTGCCGGGCACGTCGCGGTGCTCGCCGACCTGGACACCAGGGACTGGCAGCGTCCCGGCGCCGACCAGATCGTCCGGGCGGCCACCCCGAAGCGGGGACGGGGAGCGGTGGTGCTGATGCACGACGGCGGCGGCGACCGGGCGCAGACCATCGCCGCGCTGGACCGGTTGCTGCCCGCGCTGACCGAACAGGGCTACCGGTTCACCACCGTCTCCGCCGGCATCGACGCCTCGCCGTCGATGGTTCCGGCGGGCGTCGGTACCCGGCTGAGCGGCACCGCGCTGCGCTGGACCCAGACCGCTGCCCGCTGGTCCGCCGGGGTGATGAACGTCCTGCTCGCCACCGCACTGGTGCTCGGGGTCGCGCGTCTGGCGGTGCAGGTGTTCTGCGCCCAGCGGCACGTGCGCCGGGTCCGCCGGCCCCGCCGGGACCGTCCCGAGGTGCGGGAACCGGTGTCGGTGATCGTGCCCGCGTACAACGAGGCCGCGAACATCGCCGCCACGGTTCGTTCCCTGCTGGCCAGCGCGTACCCGGCGTTGGAGGTGATCGTGGTGGACGACGGGTCGGACGACGGCACCGCCGACATCGTCGAGCGGATGCGACTGCGCGGGGTACGGGTGATCCGGCAGGCCAACGCGGGCAAGCCGGCGGCGCTGAACACCGGTATCCGGGCGGCCCGGGCGAACCTGCTGGTGCTTGTCGACGGGGACACCGTCTTCCAGCCGGACACCGTGCACCGGCTGGTCCAGGGCTTCGCGGATCCGTCGGTGGGCGCGATCAGCGGCAACACCAAGGTCGCCAACCGGCGTCGGCTGCTCGGCCGGTGGCAGCACCTGGAGTACGTGATCGGCTTCAACCTCGACCGACGGATGTACGACGTGCTGGAGTGCATGCCGACCATCCCCGGCGCGATCGGCGCGTTCCGCCGCGAGGTGCTGCTGCGGGTGGGAGGGGTGCCGTCGGACACGCTGGCCGAGGACACCGACCTGACCATGAAGGTGCTGCGGGCCGGCTGGCGGGTCGTCTACGAGGAGTCGGCCATCGCCTGGACCGAAGCCCCGTCGTCGTTGCGCCAGCTCTGGCGGCAGCGCTACCGCTGGTGCTACGGCACGATGCAGGCGATGTGGAAGCACCGGCACGCGCTGCGCGAGTCGGGCGCCGGAGGCAAGTTGGGCCGACGCGGCCTGCCGTACCTCACGGTGTTCCAGATCGTGTTGCCGCTCACCGCGCCCGCGGTCGACGTGTTCGCCGTGTACGGCCTGCTCTTCCTGCCCTGGTCGACCCTCGCCCTGGCCTGGGCGGGGCTGCTGCTGCTGCAGGCGGCCACCGCCGCGTACGCGCTGCGACTGGACCGGGAGCGGTACGGCCCGCTCTGGTCGCTGCCGTTCCAGCAACTGGTCTACCGGCAGCTCATGTACCTGGTGGTGGTGCAGTCGGTGGTCACCGCGTTGGTCGGCAACCGGCTGCGCTGGCAGCGGATGGTGCGGACCGGCGAGGCGGCGGTGTTGGTCGGCGCCGGCCGCGGCTGACGCTCCCTCGGCCCGGCGCCAGCCGTCGGCCGGTCAGGTCGGGGCGTGGAAGAGGCCGGCCGACCAGGAGATCAGCAGGCCGACGGCGGCGGAGCAGCAGCACACGAGCAGGGCGGCGGCGACCACCGCGAGGATCATCCAGGCGGACGCGCGCCGGGGCGCCGACCCCGGCTCGTCCTCATCGGTCATCGCCGCCGCCGCCCGTCGTCAGGCCCGGCCCAGGCGGTCCAGGATCCAGGCGTTGATGAACGCCTCCTCACGCCAGGCGTCGTAACGGCCGCTCGGCCCGCCGTGCCCGGCGCCCATCTCGGTCTTGAGCAGGTAGTCGCCCTGCGGTGCGGTCGCCCGCAGCCGGGCGATCCACTTCGCCGGCTCCGAGTAGAGCACCCGCGTGTCGTTGAGGCTGGTCACCGCGAGGATCGCCGGATAGTCCACGGCGGCCACGTTCTCGTACGGCGTGTACGACTTCATGTACGCGTACACCTCGGGGTCCTCGAGCGGGTTGCCCCACTCCTCCCACTCGGTGACGGTCAGCGGCAGCGACGGGTCGAGGATCGAGGTGAGCGCGTCCACGAACGGCACCTGCGCGACGATCCCCGCGAACGCGTCCGGGGCGAGGTTGGCCACCGCGCCCATCAGCAGGCCACCGGCCGAGGCGCCCCGGGCGACCAGCCGGTCGCTTGCCGTCCAGCCGGCCTTGACCAGGTGTCGGGCGCAGGCGACGAAGTCGGTGAACGTGTTCTTCTTGGCAAGCATCTTGCCCTGGTCGTACCAGCGGCGGCCCAGCTCACCGCCGCCCCGGGTGTGCGCCACCGCGAAGACCACGCCCCGGTCCAGCAGGGACAGTCGGGCCACCGAGAACCACGGGTCCATGCTGGCCTCGTACGAGCCGTAGCCGTACAGCTCGCAGGGCGCCGAGCCGTCCCGGGGGGTGCCGACCCGGCAGACCAGCGAGATCGGCACCCGGGTGCCGTCGTCGGCGAGCGCCCAGTCGCGGTGCTGCTCGTACTCCGCCGGGTCGTACGGCCGTCCGTCCGGCCCGGGCAGCACCGGCTTCTGCTTGCGCAGCACCATCTGCCGGGTGACCAGGTCGTAGTCGTACACGGAGTCCGGGGTGACCAGCGACGCGTAGCGCAGGCGGATCTGCCCGGTGCGGTACTCCGGGTTGGCGTCCAGCCCGACGCTGTAGAGCGGCTCGGGGAAGTCGATGTCGTACGAGTCGTCGCTGCCCACCGGCAGCACCCGCAGGCCGGTGAGCCCGTCGGTGCGCAGTGACACCACCAGGTGGTTCGCGAACGCGTCTACCGCCTCCAGCCGGGTGCCGGGGGTGTGCTCGATCAGCGGCACCCAGTCGCCCGGCGCGTCCGCCGAGGTGAACGCCAGCGCGAAGTCCTCCGCGCCGTCGTTGTGCAGGATGAGGAAGCGGTGGCCGTGGTGCTCCACCGCGTACTCGATGCCCTGCCGGCGTGGCGCGATCACGGCCGGGGCGCCGGTCGGGTTGCCGGCGGGGATCACCAGCACCTCGCTGGTGACCTTGCTGTGGATGTCGACGAGGATGAACTTCTCCGAGCGGGTCAGCTCCACGCCGACCCAGAACCGCTCGTCGTCCTCCTGGTGGACCACCACGTCGTCGGCGGAGGCCGAGCCGACGGTGTGCCGCCAGACCCGGTTCGGCCGCCAGGCGTCGTCGACCGTGACGTAGAACAGCACCGACGCGTCGGCCGACCAGGCGGTGCCGTAGAACGTGTCCGGCACCTCGTCGGGCAGCAGCTCGCCGGTGGTCAGGTCCTTGACGCGCAGGGTGAACCGCTCGTCGCCGGAGAAGTCGGTGGAGTAGGCCAGCCAGCGACCGTCCGGGCTGACGTCGAACGCACCCAGGGAGAAGAAGTCGTGCCCCTCGGCCAGCAGGTTGCCGTCGAGCAGCACCTCCTCGCCGTCGAGCGGGGCGCCGTCCGCGCTGACCGGCGGATCGGTCTCGCCGTCCCGGACGGCGCGGCGGCAGTGCACCCCGTACTGCTGACCCTCGATCGTCCGGGTGTAGTACCAGTGCCCGCCCTTGCGGGTCGGCACCGACAGGTCGGTCTCGAGGGTGCGCCGCCGGGTCTCCTCGAACAGGGCGGTGCGCAGCTCGGCCAGGTGCGCCGTGCGCGCGTCGGTGTACTCGTTCTCGGCGGTCAGGTAGGCGATCGTCTCGGGGTCGTCCTTGACGGCGAGCCAGGCGTACTCGTCGACGACGGTGTCGCCGTGGTGGGTGCGCTCGGTGGGCACCCGCTTCGCCGCGGGCGGGGCAGTCTCGGTGGTCACGGCGGCCACGTTACCGGCCGGCCCGTGCCACGCGCCGGACCAGCGGCATCCCGATATCCCTCACCACGTCTTTCGAACACATGTACGATGGCCGGCATGGCGGCAGCAGCGAGTTCCCTCGGCCGGTCCGGAGCCCTTGAGATCACCCGGCGGTTGGCGGCGATCTGCGGTCCGCCGTTCTCCCGGCTGGGTGGGGCGGCCGACGAGGTGGCGGGGCGACGGGCGCGCTGGGTGGCGGTGCCGGGTGGGCCGCACGCCGCCGCCGAGGTGCTGCGGCTGGCCGCCGCACATGATCTGACGGTGGTGCCCCGGGGCGCCGGCACGAAGATCGACTGGGGTGCCGCGCCGGTGCAGGTCGACATCATGCTCGACACGGGCCGGTTGGCCGGCATCGGTCACGAGCCGGTCGGTGCGCCGGTCGCCGAGGTGGGCGCCGGCACACCGTTGCGGGCGGTGCAGGCGACGCTGGAGCGCACCGGGCAACGGCTGGCCTTGGACGCCCCGTCGCCCGGGGCGACCCTGGGCGGGGTGCTCGCCGCCGGTGAGGCCGGTCCGCTGCGGCACCGCCACGGCAGCCCCTGCGACCAGCTCCTCGGCGTCCGCTATCTGGGCGCCGACGGTGAGCTGGTCAGCGCCGGTGGCGGCGCGCCCGGTCTCGACCTGGCCCGGCTGCTCTGCGGCTCGCAGGGCGCGCTAGGCGTGCTGGTCTCGGCGAGCCTGCGGGTGCAGCCGGCGCCGGCGAGCCGGCTGTGGGTGTCCCGTCCGGTGTGGACGCCGCTGGAGGTGCACGACCTGGTCCGCATGATCCTCGCCGCCCGACTGGACCCGGCGGCCGTCGAGCTGGACCTACCCGCCGGTACGCCCCGGCCGCGTACGCCGTACCCGCCCGGTCATCCGTCCGCCACCGCCCGGGAACGCCACCCGTCGATGTCGGGTCGACCCGGTGCGCCGTCCCGCGCGGGCAGCCTGGTGGTGCTGTTGGAGGGCGGCCCGGCCGACGCCACCGAACGCGCCGAACGCCTGGTGGGCCTGCTGCACGGGGAGGCGACAGTCGCGCACTCCGCCCCGACGTGGTGGCGGCGTTACCCGTTCGCGCCGGGCGACACGGCGCTGCGGCTGGAGGTGCCGATCAGTGACCTGCACGCGGCCGTGTACGCGCTGCGCGACGCGGCCGGCGCCCCGGTGCCGGTGCGGGGTTCGGCCGGGCTGGGCGTGGTGCACGCGGCGTTGCCCGGTGCGCTGGCGCCCGACCGGGTGGCGTCCATCCTGGCCGCCGTCCGCGGGGTGTTGATGGCCCGGGAGGGCCGCTGCGTCGTGGTCTCCGCTCCAGCGCCGGTCCGGCGGGCCGTCGACCTCTGGGGTGAGATCGCCGGTCTGGCCCAGTTGCGGGCCGCGAAGGAGCACCTCGACCCGGATCACCGGCTCGCCCCCGGTCGACTGCCCGGTGGCCTGTGACCCGTCCGGTCAGGCGGCGTCGTTGCGCAGCACCAGGATGGCGATGTCGTCGCGGGGCGGTTCGACCGAGAAGTTGATCGCGGCGGCGCGCAGTCGGGCGGCCACCACGTCGGCCGAGTAGCCGGCCAGCGGCGCGGCCGCGTCCCGCAGCCGGTCGGTACCGAACAGCTCCCGGCCGCGTCGCCGCTCGGTGACGCCGTCGGTGTAGAAGATGAGCGAGTCGCCGGGCCCGAGCCTGATCTGCGCCGTCGGCGACGTGATCGTGTCGAGCAGGCCGAGCGCCGTGCCGCCGGTGCCCACGAACCCGGCGCCGCCCTTCCCGGCCAGCAGCACCGGTCGGTCGTGCCCCGCCAGGTGCAGCGCGACGTCCAGCTGGTTGCCACCGCCCGGGCCGACCGCAGCCAGGGCCAACGTGCAGTACCTGCCGCCGCCCCGCTCGACAAGCGTCTCGTTGAGTCGGGACAGCACCTCCGACAGCGGCTTGCCGTCGCCGACCAGCACCCGGATCACGTCCCGGACCAGCCCGGTCACCGCGGCGGCCTGCACGCCCTTGCCCGAGACGTCGCCGATCACCACAAGCGAACGCCCGTCGGGCAGCGGCACCACGTCGTAGAAGTCGCCGCCGACCTCCGCGTCGTCGCCGGTCGGGACGTACTCGGCGGCGAAGCCGATCCCGTCCACCACCGGCAGCACCGGGGGCAGCAGGGATTGTTGGAGGGTCTGCGCCACCCGCCGGCGCTCGGCGTGGATGCGGGCGTTCTCGATTGCCAGCGCGGCCCGGCGGGCCACGTCCTCCAGGACTGCCACCTCGTCCGGGTCGTGCCGGTGCCGCTGGTGCCGCCCCACGGCGAGGGTGCCGAGCCGCTGCCCGCGCGCGATCAGCGGAACCGCGAACCCCTCCATCGGCCCGCCGAGCGGGATCTGCGCCGCGCTGCGCGACGCCTCGCGCAGCCGTGCCTGGATCGAGTCCGGTCCGGTCTCCGCCAGCACCTTGTGCAGCTGCGGCAGCACCGACTCGTCGGCGTGGGTCGCCGCCGCCAACCGCAGCCGACCCCACTCGTCGGTGGTGTGCACCGCGCACCACTGGCCGAGCCGCGGCACCACCAGCTGCGGGATCAACGCCATGGTCAGCTCGACGTCCAACGACTGGGCCAGCAGTTCGCTCGCCTCGGCCAGGAACGTCAGCCACGCCTGCCGGCGGACGTCGGCCCGGCGCAGCCGGTCGTTCTCCAGGTGCAGCGACAGCCGCTCGGCGGTCAGCACCGCCAGGGGCCGGGCGTACGCGGACGGTGCGGCGTCCAACTCCAGCTCCCCGCCGTACGGGCGGTGCACGGTCAGCGGCACCTGGAGCAGTTCGCTGTCGAGGCGGGGCTGACGGCCGATGCGGGCCAGCACCTGCCGGCCCTGCCCGTCGCCCCGGTCCAGGCGGATCGCGCCGCCGGCCGCTCCCACCATTTCGGCGAGCCGGCTGAGCAGGCCGGCGGCGAAGTCGGGCAGCGGGTCGTCCGCGTACATGTCGGGGGCGGTCTGCATGAGTTCGCTCATGGCGCTGGCGCTCGGGCCGGAGCTGTCCGCGGCCGTCCCGGTCGGTGTCGCGTTGCCGGCGGCGTCGGGCGGGTCGGCGTCGGGACGGTCCAGCCGGAACCAGACGCCCTTGCCGGTGGGCAGGTACGTGGTGCCCCACCGGCTGGCGAAGTGGTCGACAAGCAGCAGGCCACGGCCCCGCTCGGACACCTCGTTGATCTCGGTGGCGTCGTTCCGGGCGCCGACGGTCAGCTCGTCACCGGGCCCGGCTGCGAAGTCGGAGACGGTCACGGTGAGCCCCACCTCGTCGGCGACGACGTCGATGTCCAACTCGGTGCGGGCGTGTTCGACGGCGTTTGTGGTCAGCTCCGTGGTGAGCAGCAGAGCCTCGTTGGCCAGCTCGTCGAGGTGAGCCTCGGTCAGCACCGAGCGGACGACCGCGCGGGCGGCGGCGGGGGTACGCCTGTCGGCGGGCAGTCTGACATGCCGGACCGCCCCGTTCCGGGCCCCGGCCGCCGCGGGCCCCGCCTCGGCTGACACCTTCGTATCCTCCATCGTCCTCCCGCCGGCTGCCAAGCCGATCACCGTCGCGGCGGAGGTTCGTGGCCCCCGGGCTGTCGCGGCTGTTCCGTCACCCGGACGAGGTCTGCGACGCACCGTACCGGATCGGTTGCCCATGGGTGGATCGGCGCGGTGCTCAGGGCGGTCCGGCGGGTCGTGCACCCTGGCACCGCGGCGCGCGCGGGCACAATATGGGGTGTCGGTGTGTCCGCACGGACCGGCGCCCCCGAGTTGAGCGAGGAATGATGACCACGGCGAAGCAGTCGGTGGCGGATCCGTCCGCGTCCGACCACGAGGCGCTCCTCGGTGAGTTGACCGAGGCGCTGCGACGGATCGGCCGCGGCGACCTGAAGGTCCGGCTTCCCCGCCGTGCTGGCAAGGCCGGTGAGGTGGCTGACGCCTTCAACGAGGTGGTGTCGCTCCAGGAGCGCCAGTACCTGGACCTGCGGCGGATCAGCCGGATCGTCGGCCGGGACGGTCGGCTCACCGAGCGTCTGGACGACGAGGGGTTGGACGGGTCCTGGGCGGAGGGGCAGCGGGCGATCAACTCTCTTATCGACGACCTGGGCCGGCCGACCACGGAGATCGCCCGGGTCATCGTGGCGGTCGCGGACGGCGACCTGTCGCAGCACATGGCGCTGGAGATCGACGGCCGGCCGCTGCGCGGTGAGTACCTGCGCATCGGTCGCACGGTCAACACGATGGTCGACCAGTTGTCGTCGTTCTCCAACGAGGTGACCCGGGTCGCCCGTGAGGTGGGCACCGAGGGCAAGCTGGGCGGTCAGGCCGACGTTCGCGGTGTCGCCGGCACGTGGAAGGACCTCACCGACTCGGTCAACACCATGGCGTCGAACCTCACCTACCAGGTGCGGTCGATCTCCCAGGTGTCGACGGCGGTGGCCAAGGGCGACCTGTCCCAGAAGATCACCGTGTCGGCCAAGGGTGAGGTCGCCGAGCTGGCGCACACAATCAACTACCTCACCGACACGCTGCGGCTCTTCGCCGAGCAGGTGACCCGGGTGGCCCGCGAGGTGGGCACCGAGGGCAAGCTGGGCGGCCAGGCCGAGGTGCCGAACGTGGCCGGCACCTGGAAGGACCTGACCGACAGCGTCAACTCGATGGCGTCGAACCTGACCGCCCAGGTCCGCAACATCGCGCAGGTCTCCACGGCGGTGGCGCGCGGTGACCTGTCGCAGAAGATCACCGTTGCGGCGCAGGGCGAGATTCTGGAGCTGAAGGACACCGTCAACACGATGGTGGACCAGTTGTCGTCGTTCGCGGACGAGGTGACCCGGGTCGCGCGTGAGGTGGGCATCGAGGGCAAGCTGGGCGGTCAGGCGCAGGTGCGGGGCGTCTCCGGCACCTGGCGGGACCTCACCGAGAACGTCAACCAGCTCGCCGGCAACCTGACGAGCCAGGTCCGCAACATCTCCCAGGTCTCCACGGCGGTGGCGAAGGGCGACCTGTCGCAGAAGATCACGGTGGACGCGCAGGGCGAGATCCTGGAGCTGAAGAACACCGTCAACACGATGGTGGACCAGCTGTCGTCGTTCGCCGATGAGGTGACCCGGGTGGCCCGTGAGGTGGGCACCGAGGGCAACCTGGGCGGTCAGGCGCAGGTCAAGGGCGTCTCCGGCACCTGGCGGGACCTGACGGACAACGTGAACTCGATGGCGTCGAACCTGACCAGCCAGGTCCGCAACATCGCCTCGGTGACAACGGCGGTGGCGAAGGGCGACCTGTCGCAGAAGATCACGGTGGATGCCCGGGGCGAGATCCTGGAGTTGAAGTCGACAGTCAACACGATGGTCGACCAGTTGTCGTCGTTCGCCGATGAGGTGACCCGGGTCGCGCGTGAGGTGGGCACCGAGGGCAAGCTCGGCGGTCAGGCCCAGGTACGCGGGGTCGCCGGCACCTGGCGCGACCTGACGGACAACGTGAACTCGATGGCGTCCAACCTGACCGCCCAGGTGCGGAACATCGCCCAGGTCTCCACGGCGGTGGCGAAGGGTGACCTGTCGCAGAAGATCACGGTGGACGCCCGGGGCGAGATCCTGGAGTTGAAGTCGACTGTCAACACGATGGTGGACCAGTTGTCGTCGTTCGCGGACGAGGTGACCCGGGTGGCCCGCGAGGTGGGCACCGAGGGCAAGCTCGGGGGGCAGGCCCAGGTCAAGGGCGTCAGCGGTACGTGGCGGGACCTGACCGACAACGTGAACTCGATGGCGTCGAACCTGACCAGCCAGGTCCGCAACATCGCCTCGGTGACCACGGCCGTGGCCAAGGGCGACCTGAGCCAGAAGATCACGGTGGACGCGCAGGGCGAGATCCTGGAGTTGAAGTCGACAGTCAACACGATGGTCGACCAGTTGTCGTCGTTCGCCGACGAGGTGACCCGGGTGGCCCGCGAGGTGGGCATCGAGGGCAAGCTCGGCGGTCAGGCCCAGGTCAAGGGCGTCTCCGGCACCTGGCGGGACCTCACCGAGAACGTCAACCAGCTCGCCTCCACGCTTACCACCCAGCTGCGCGCCATCGCCCAGGTGTCCACGTCGGTGACCCGGGGCGACCTGACCCAGCGGATCGCGGTCAAGGCGCAGGGCGAGGTCGCCGAGCTGAAGGACAACATCAACCAGATGATCGTCACCCTCCGGGAGACGACAAAGAAGAACGCCGAGCAGGGCTGGCTGGACTCCAACCTGGCCCGCATCGGCGGCCTGTTGCAGGGTCAGCGGGACCTGGGCGAGGTCTGCCGCATGATCATGACGGAGGTGACCCCGCTTGTCGACGCCCAGCTCGGCGCCTTCTTCCTCGCCGACGACACCGACGGCAGCATGCGGCTGCGGCTGACCTCGTCGTACGGGTACGTGGCGCGGGGGCACGACGTCACCTTCGGCCCGGGCGAAGGGCTGGTCGGGCAGACCGCCCTGTCCCGCCGGACGATCCGGGTCAGCGCCTCGCCGAACAGCCGGCTCACCCTGCGCTCCGGCCTGGCCGAGACACCCCCGTCCGACCTGGTGGTGCTCCCCGTGCTGTTCGAGGGGGAGTTGCTCGGGGTGATCGAGTTCGCAAGCGTGGCCGCCTTCTCCGAGCTGCACCTGTCGTTCCTGGAGCGGCTGGTGCTGACCATCGGCATCGCGGTCAACACCATCCAGGCCAACAGGCGTACGGAGGAGCTGCTGGCCCAGTCGCAGCGGCTCGCCCACGAGCTCCAGGAGCAGTCGGCGGAGTTGCAGCGCACCAACGCCGAGCTGGAGGAGAAGGCCACTCTGCTGTCTGAGCAGAAGGGCAACATCGAGACGAAGAACCGGGAGATCGAGCTGGCCCGGCTCGGCCTGGAGGAGAAGGCGCAGCAGCTCACCCGGGCGTCGGCGTACAAGTCGGAGTTCCTGGCGAACATGAGCCACGAGCTGCGTACGCCGCTGAACTCGTTGCTGCTGCTGGCCCGTCTGCTGGCGGAGAACTCGGAGCAGAACCTCAGCCCGAAGCAGATCGAGTTCGCCAGGACCATCCACGGTTCCGGCTCGGACCTGCTGCGCCTCATCGACGACATCCTCGACCTGTCCAAGATCGAGGCGGGTCGGATGGACGTCGAGCCGACCGAGATCCGCTTCGCGGAGATCCGCGGCTACGTCGAGCAGGCGTTCGCGCCGCAGGCCGAGGAGAAGAACCTCGACTTCCAGGTACGCGTGAGCAAGGATCTGCCGCCCGCGCTGGTCACCGACGCGCAGCGGTTGCAGCAGATCCTGCGCAACCTGCTGTCCAACGCCGTGAAGTTCACCGACAACGGCGCGGTGACGCTGCGGATCGCCCCGGCGGCGGAGAACGCGGTCTTCGACGTGCCGGCGCTGACGAACGCCCAGCAGGTGATCGCGTTCACGGTGATCGACACCGGGATCGGGATCTCCGACGACAAGCTGTCGATCATCTTCGAGGCGTTCCAGCAGGCGGACGGCACCACCAGCCGCCGTTACGGTGGCACCGGCCTCGGTCTGTCGATCAGCCGCGACCTGGCCCGGCTGATCGGCGGCACCATCACGGTGTCGTCGGCGCCCGGTCAGGGTTCGACGTTCACGCTGTTCGTACCCCAGGTGCTGGCCCCGGACGCGGTGGTCGCGCCGTCGCCGCCGTCGCCGCAGCGCGCCGGTCTGCCGTCGTCGTTGCTGATGCCGCCGCTGGATCTGTTGCCGGATCGGCCGGAGGCGCCGGCCACCCGGCAGTTGGACGGCGCCACGGTGCTGATCGTGGACGACGACGTGCGGAATGTCTTCGCCCTGACCAGCGCATTGGAGCTGCACGGGATGACCGTGCTGTACTCGGACAACGGGGCGGACGGCGTCCGCCTGCTTGCCGAGCATCCGGAGGTGGACATCGTGCTGATGGACGCCATGATGCCGGACCAGGACGGGTACGAGACCACCCGCCAGATCCGCCGCAACCACCGGTTCGCGGATCTACCGGTCGTCTTCCTGACCGCGAAGGCGATGCCTGGTGACCGCGAGTCGGCGCTCGCGGCCGGTGGCAGCGACTACATCACCAAGCCGGTCGACCTGGACGACCTGATCGAGTTGATGTCGTCCTGGATCAGCGGCAGCCGGACTGAGGAGACCTCGTGACCCAGATGGCCAAGGCACTGCTGGTGGACGACCGGCGGGAGAACCTGATGGCTCTGGAGGCGATCCTCCAGGGCCTGCCGGTCCAGTCGGTGGCGGTGGAGAGCGGCGAGGCGGCTCTCAAGCAGTTGCTGGTGGACGACTTCGCGGTGATCCTGCTGGACGCGCAGATGCCGGACATGGACGGCTTCGAGACGGCCAGCCACATCAAGCGTCGGGAGCGGACCCGGCACGTGCCGATCATCTTCCTCACCGCCGCCGACCGGGACGCGCAGCTCGCGCTCCGGGGCTACCAGGTGGGCGCGGTGGACTACCTGACCAAGCCGTTCGACCCGTGGGTGCTGCGGGCCAAGGTGTCGGTCTTCGTCGAGTTGTGGGTGAAGACCCGGCAGTTGGCCGCGCAGTCGGACCTGGTCCGGGAGCGCGACACGCAGTGGCGGCGGCTCACCGACGCGGTCGACGAGGCGACGACGCTGCTCCGCTCGGACGACGTGGAGGTCCGCGACCGGGCCGTACGCCTGTTGGAGCAGGCCCGCTGGGGCAACACCGACTGACCGGAGCCGGTCAGGCCTCGCCGGGCCGGACGTGGCCGGTGGCGGCCCGACGGACCCGCCAGCGTTCACCGAGCGAGTCGATCTCTTCCTGGACGAAGACGAAGAAGTCGCGCATCTCGGCCACTCGTTCGCCGGCTGGCGTGTCGGGGCCGTTGAGGGCCGCCACTCCGCCCTCGGCGACGTCGATGAAGGTCTTGTAGAGCCCGGTCTTGGTGATGGTGGCCTCGTACCAGGGGTTGTCGGGCATCCGGTAGCGGTCCCGGCGGGAGCGGGGGACCGGCTCGCGGATCAGCATGCCGAACTGGGTGAGGTAGCGGACGGCACCGCTGACCGCCGCCGCGCTCACCCCGAGCCGCTCGCCGATCTCGGCGGCGGTCAGCGGATCGTCGGCGCTCATCACTGTGAACAGCACCCGGGCGGCCATCCGTGGGAAGCCGACCTCGGCGAAGGTCAACGCCATCCGCTCGACGAAGAGGTGCACCGGGTCGTGACTGTCGCCGGCTGCCATGGTGGTCCCCTTCCGCGTGTGGTGTGGCCCTCGATGGTGCCGAGGTCTCACAGTCTTCACAACTTTGTGAAACGAGTGTAGCTTCCGATACATGGAAACTCCCATTTCGGTGTCCGGCCTGGTCAAGACCTTCGGCCGGACCCGGGCGCTCGACGGTCTGAACCTGACCGTCCGCGCCGGCGAGGTGCACGGCTTCCTCGGCCCCAACGGCGCCGGCAAGTCGACAGCCATCCGGGCGCTGCTCGGCCTGCTGCGAACCGACGCCGGGACCCTCCGCCTCCTCGGTGGCGACCCGTGGCGCGACGCGGTGGCCCTGCACCGCCGGCTGGCGTACGTGCCGGGCGACGTCACGCTCTGGCCCAACCTCTCCGGCGGCGAGGTCATCGACCTGCTCGGCCGGATGCGCGGCGGTCTCGACCCGGCCCGCCGGGCCGAGCTGCTCGACACCTTCGAACTGGACCCCCGCAAGAAGGGCCGGGCCTACTCCAAGGGCAACCGGCAGAAGGTCGGCCTGGTGGCGGCCCTCGCCTCCGACGCCGAACTGCTCATCCTGGACGAGCCCACCTCCGGCCTGGACCCCCTCATGGAGGAGGTCTTCCAGCACTGGGTCCGCCGGGCGAAGGTCGACGGCCGCACGGTGCTGCTCTCCAGCCACATCCTGGCCGAGGTGGAGGCGCTCTGCGACCGGGTGACGATCATCCGCAATGGGCGGGACGTGGAGACCGGCACCCTGACCGAGCTGCGCCACCTGCGACGCACCTCGATCGAGGCCGAGCTGACCGGCCCGGTGGACGGGCTGGGCCACCTCACCGGCGTACACGACCTGCGGGTGGACGGGCACCGGGTGCGGTTCGACGTGGAGAACGCCGCGCTGGACGCCGCGCTGCGCCGGCTCACCGACATCGGCGTACGGAGCCTGGTCAGCCAGCCACCGACGTTGGAGGAGCTGTTCCTGCGGCACTACCAGGCCGAGCAGGTGCGGTCGTGACCGCGCTGACCGGCACCCGGCAGCTGGTGCGACTGATCCTGCGCCGGGACCGGGTACTGCTGCCCATCTGGATCCTGCTGCTGGCGGTGCTGCCCGCCAGCTACGCAGGCACGTACGCCGAGCTGTACCCGACCGCCGCCGAGCGGGCCGCGTACCTGGCCGGCACGGCGAGCAACCCGTCGATCGTCGCCCTGCTCGGCCCGGTGTACGGCGACAGCGTCGGCGCGCTCACCGTCCAGCGGGCCGGTCTGCTCGCCCTGATCGTCGCCCTGGTCAGCGTGCTCACCGTGGTGCGGCACACCCGTACCGAGGAGGAGGCGGGCCGCCGGGAGCTGCTCGGCGCGACGGTGCTGGGCCGGTACGCCGGGCTGACCGCCGCGCTGCTTGTCACGTACGCCGCGAATGTGCTGCTGGGTCTGCTCACCGCCGCCGGCCTGGCCGCGGCGGGCCTGCCCGGCGCCGGTTCGCTGCTCTTCGGCGCCGGGGTGGCGCTCACCGGGATCGCCTTCGCCAGCGTCGGCGGCCTGGCCGCGCAGCTCACCGAGAGCGCCGGGGGCGCGCGCGGGATCGGCCTGGGGGTGCTCGGGTTGGCGTTCGTGCTGCGGCTGGCCGGCGACGCCGGCGGTTCGGGCGGCACCGGCGGGAGCGCGGAGTGGCTGAGCTGGCTCTCACCGCTGGGTTGGGCGGCTCGGGGGCGGGCCTTCGCCGACGAGCGGTGGTGGGTGCTGCTGCTGCCGCTGCTGTTCAGCGCGGCTGTGGCGCTCGTCGCGTACCCCGTCTCGGTGCGTCGTGACCTCGGCGCCGGAGTGTTCCCGCCCCGGCTCGGCCCGGCGAGCGCGGGTCGAGGGCTGGCCGGCCCGTTCGGCCTGGCCTGGCGACTGCACCGGGGTCAGTTGCTCGGCTGGACCGTCGGCTTCGGGCTGCTCGGCCTCGTGCTGGGCGGCGCGGCTGACGCGGCGGGCGACGCTGTGCAGGGCAACCGGCAGATCGCTGAGATCCTGGCCCGCCTCGGCGGCACGTCGGCGCTCGCCGAGGCGTACCTCGGTGGGACGTTGAGCCTGACCGCGCTGGCCGCCGCCGGGTACGGCATCCAGGCCGCGCTGCGGGCGCGGGCCGAGGAGACCGTCGGGCGGGCCGAGCCGCTGCTCGCCACCGCTGTGAGCCGGACCCGCTGGCTGGGGTCGCATCTGCTCTTCGCCCTGCTCGGCCCGGCGGTGGTGCTGGCCGTGGCGGGGCTCGCCACCGGGCTGGCGTACGGCCTCAGTGTGGGTGACGTCGGCCGTGAGTTGCCCCGGATGCTCGGTGCCGGGCTGGCCCAGGTGCCGGCGGTCTGGGTGCTGTCCGGGTTGGCGGCGTTGCTGGTGGGCTGGCTGCCCCGGTTCTCCGGGGCCGCCTGGGCGGTGCTCGCGGGTTGCCTGCTGCTCGGTCAGCTGGGCGCGGTGCTGAAACTGGACCAGTGGGCGCTGGACGTCTCCCCGTTCACGCACACCCCGCAGGTCCTGGGCGGCACCTGGACGGCAACCCCGCTGGCAGCGCTGACGGTGATCGCGGCAGCCCTCTTGACCCTGGCCCTGAAAACCTTCCAGACCCGAGACATCCCCACCCTGTAACGGCCCCGCCCTCAGCCGGGACACAGGCCGGGGGCGGGGTCAGCCGGTGGGTTGGTCGTTGCGGATCATCAGGGCGCTGCGCAGGCCGGTGATGTCCAGGACGCGGATCAGGAAGTCGCCCACGTGGGTGAGCATCAGCAGGCTCTGCGCGTGGCTGGCCTTGCGGCTGAGGACGACGAGTGTGCCCAGACCCTGCGAGTCGCAGAACGTGACGCCACCGAGGTCGAGCACGATGCGCGGCGGTGGGTCGGCCAGCACCTCGTTGACGACTGTGGAGAGCTGGGCGGCCGTGAGCATGTCGATCTCACCGGCCAGGCGCAGCACTGCTTCGTCGCCCGTCCGGTGTAGCGTGATGGACAGTTCGGCACGATCCACCCGGTCAGCCTAGCGCGATCCACGCGACCCGGCCTGTCGAGGCCGCTAGCCGCGCCCGACCCTCGTGTGGACGGGCTCCGACGAGCGCCGATGGTGGGTGAGCCCGGTAACCCCGGCCCGGGGTGGCTGCTGGTTGGCCGTTCGGCGCTGACACAATGGCGGCATCGTGACCGACATCGTTTCCGCCGGATCTGGCCGTTACCCGGCCGACGCGCCGGCCTCCGAGGCCCTGTTCGACCGCGCCCGCGCCATCGTGCCGGGCGGGGTGAACTCTCCCGTGCGTGCCTTCCAGGCGGTCGGCGGCACCCCACGCTTCATGGTCCGCGGCGAGGGCGCGTGGCTGTACGACGCCGACGACCGCCGCTACGTCGACCTGGTCTGTTCGTGGGGTCCGCTGATCCTCGGGCACGCCCACCCGGAGGTGGTGGACGCCGTGCAGGCCGCCGCCGCCCGGGGCACCAGCTTCGGCACCCCCACCCCCGGCGAGGTGGAGTTGGCCGCCGAGCTCGTCGACCGGACGCCGATGGAGCAGGTACGCCTGGTCAACTCCGGCACCGAGGCGACCATGTCGGCGATCCGGCTGGCTCGCGGCTTCACCGGCCGCTCCAAGATCGTCAAGTTCGCGGGCTGCTACCACGGGCACGTGGACGCGCTGCTCGCGTCCGCCGGGTCCGGCGTGGCCACCCTCGGCCTGCCCGACTCGCCCGGCGTGACCGGCGCGGCGGCCAGCGAGACGATCGTCCTGCCGTACAACGACATCCGCGCCGTCGAGGAGGCGTTCGCCGCCGAGGGCCCGCACATCGCCGCGGTGATCACCGAGGCGGCCGCCGGCAACATGGGCGTGGTGGCCCCCCGCGACGGCTTCAACCAGCAGCTCGCCCGGATCGCCCACGCGCACGGCGCGCTGCTCGTGGTGGACGAGGTGATGACCGGGTTCCGGGTCTCCCGCGCCGGGTGGCACGGCCTCGACGCCTCCGACGCCGACCTGTGGACGTACGGCAAGGTCATGGGTGGTGGCCTGCCCGCCGCCGCGTTCGGGGGGCGCGCGGAGATCATGGCGCGTCTCGCGCCGGCCGGCCCGGTGTACCAGGCCGGCACGCTCTCCGGTAACCCGCTCGCCTGCGCCGCCGGCCTGGCCACGCTGCGGCTCGCCGACGACGCGCTCTACCGACGCCTCGACGACACGGCCGCCGTCGTGGGCAAGCTCGCGTCCGACGCGCTGGCCGCCGCCGGGGTCCCGCACCGGCTGTCGTACGCGGGCAGCATGTTCTCGATCTTCTTCACCGACGCCGACGTCGTGGACTACGACAGCGCCCGCACCCAGCAGGTGCCGGCGTTCAAGGCGTTCTTCCACGCGATGCTCGCCGCTGGCGTCTACCTGCCGCCGAGCGCGTTCGAGTCGTGGTTCGTGTCGGCGGCGCTCGACGACGCCGCTCTGGAGCACATCGCGGCAGCGCTGCCGACGGCGGCGAACGCGGCGGCGGCGGCTGGTCACGGGGGGTAGTCAACGGTGAGCAAGACGGTGGTCCACGTGCTCCGGCACGGTGAGGTGCACAATCCCAACCAGATCCTGTACGGGCGGCTGCCCGGTTTCCGCCTGTCCGAGCTGGGCGTGCAGATGGCCAAGGCCGCCGCGGAGGGCCTCGCCGAGCGGGAGATCGTGCACGTGGTGGCCAGCCCGCTGGAACGCGCCCAGCAGACCGCCGAGCCGATCGCCGCCCAGTTCGGGCTGCCGGTCGGGGTGGACGAGCGGCTGATCGAGAGCGCCAACTGGTTCGAGGGCAAGAAGGTCTCCCCGGGTGACGGGTCGTTCCGCGACCCGCGCAACTGGTGGGTGCTGCGCGACCCGGTGACGCCGTCCTGGGGTGAGGCGTACCGGGTGATCGCCGAGCGGATGTTCGCGGCCGTGCACGCCGCCCGGGTGGCCGCCGAGGGGCGCGAGGCGGTACTGGTGTCGCACCAGCTCCCGATCTGGACGCTGCGCCGTTACGTCGAGCGCAAGCGGCTCTGGCACGACCCGCGTAAGCGGCAGTGCGGGCTGGCCAGCCTCACGTCGTTCCACTTCGACGGCGCGAAGGTGGTGGGCATCGGCTACCGCGAGCCGGCCGCGCACCTGATCGCTCTCTCCGCGACAGCCCGGACGGCCAAGGGGGCCTGATGAACGCCCGGAGGTGGACCGCCGGTCTGCTCGCCGCCGTCGCGGCGGTTGCGCTGGCCGGCTGCACGTCGAAGGGGCAGGAGAAGGCCTGCACGACCACCACCGACGGCATCATCGAGTGCGCCCCGGACCAGCGCTCCGCCCCTCCGAAGCTCGCCGGTGAGCTGCTCACCGGCGGCACCTACGACGTCAACCAGGCCCGTGGACAGGTCGTGGTGGTCAACTTCTGGGGCTCCTGGTGCGCGCCGTGCCGGGCCGAGGCCGACGACCTGGAGGCCACCTACCAGGCCACGAAGGCCTCCGGGGTGATGTTCCTCGGCATCAACGTCCAGGACCAGCGGGACAAGGCCAAGGCGTTCGAGGAGGGCCGGGTCACCTATCCGAGCCTCTTCGACCCGTCCAGCCGGTTGGCGCTCGACCTGGACATCCCACCGAACACGGTCCCGGCGACGGTGGTGCTCGACCGGGAGGGTCGGACCGCCGCCGTGATCCGGGCAGCGGTCAAGCAGGAGGGCCTGCAACCGATCGTCGAGCGGATCGCCGCCGAGAAGCCGGCCCCGAACTGATGGGCGAGACGTTCCGGGAGTTGGCCCTGAGCGGGCCGCTGCTGCTCGCCATCGGCGCGGCGGCGCTCGCCGGCCTGGTCAGCTTCCTGTCCCCGTGCGTGCTCCCGCTGGTCCCCGGCTACCTGTCGTACGTCACGGGTCTGGCCGGCGCGGACCTCGATGGCCGCCGACCTCCGGCGGATCCGGCGCCCGGCGGCGCCGGCGGCGTCGCGGTCCGGGAGCGGACCGCGGCGGCGGCCGTCAAGGGCCGGGTGCTCGCGGGCACGTTGCTCTTCATCGCCGGGTTCACCGTCGTCTTCGTCGCCACCGCGATCCTGTTCGCCGGCATCGGCCGGGTCTTCTTCGAGTACGAGCGGCAGCTGGAGATCGTCGTCGGCGCGCTGATCATCGTGCTCGGGCTGGGCTACCTCGGGATGATCCCCGCCCTGCAACGGGAGTTCCGGATCTCCCGGCTGCCGTCGGCCGGGCTGCTCGGCGCGCCGGTCTTCGGCGCGGTCTTCGCGCTGAGCTGGGTGCCCTGCACCGGCCCGACGCTCGGCGCGGTGATGGGAATGGCGGCCACCAGCGGCCAGAGCGACCGTGCCGTGGTGCTCGCCGTGGCGTACTGCCTCGGGCTGGGGCTACCGTTCGTCGTGTTCGGGCTGGGCTTCCAGCGCCTGCTCGGCGTCTTCCGCGCCATCCGGCGCAACAGCCGCTGGGTCACCCGGGTCGGCGGCGCCCTGCTCATCCTGATCGGCTTGGCGCTGGTCACCGGCGGATGGCAGAGCTTCGTGATCTGGTTGCAGACCACCGTCGGGGTGGGCGAGGTGAGCATCTGATGACGGTCGTCGACGACCGGCCGGAGGCCGAGGCCCCGGCGCCCCGGCGCCGGCCCAACCGGTTGCTGGCCCTGCTGCGCAACTCGTGGCGGCAGCTCACCAGCATGCGTACGGCGCTGATCCTGCTCTTCCTGCTCGCGGTCGCCGCCATCCCCGGCTCGGTGCTGCCGCAGCGCGGGATCAGCCCGGAAAAGGTCAACGAGTACTTCGTCGACCATCCGGACTGGGCGCCCCGACTGGACCGGATCGGCGCGTTCGAGGTCTTCGGCTCGGTCTGGTTCTCCGCCATCTACCTGCTGCTGTTCACCTCGCTGATCGGCTGCATCACGCCCCGGCTGCGCGATCACGTCCGGGCGCTGCGGTCCCGGCCGCCGGTCGCGCCGAAGCGGCTGGCGCGGCTGCCGCAGCACACCGTGCTGCCCGCCCCGGCCGGCGGCGCGACGGCCGTCGCCGAGGTGCTGCGCAAGCGGCGCTGGCGCGTCGAGGTCCGCGGCGACGAGGTCTCCGCCGAGAAGGGCTACCTCAAGGAGACAGGCAACCTGCTGTTCCACACCTCGCTCATCGCGGTGCTGATCGGCGTGGCGCTCGGCTCCTGGTACGGCTGGAGCGGCAACCGCCTGCTGGTGGCGGGCGCGGACAACGCGTTCTGCAACACCCGTCAGCAGTACGCCGAGGCGAAGCTCGGCCCCCGGGTGGACAGCGCCGACCTGCCCCGCTTCTGCCTGCGGCTGGACGACTTCCAGGCCCGGTTCCTGGACAGCGGTCAGCCCGAGTTCTTCAACGCCACGGTGACCGTGGACGGCCCCGACGAGCCGACCCGTCGGGCGGACTTCTCGGTGAACTCGCCGCTGCGCCTGAACGACGCGAGCGTCTACCTGCTCGGCCACGGGTACGCCCCGGTGATCCGCTACACCGACCGGTTCGGTCGCAGCCAGACCAGCACCACGCCCTTCCTGACCACCGGCGACATGGGCCTCACCAGCGAGGGCCTGGCCGCCTTCCCGGACGCGAACGTCGATCCGAAGACCGGCCAGCGCGCACCGGACCAGCAGATGGCGTTCACCGGCATCTACCTGCCGACCGCGCCGCAGCAGGCACCCTTCGTCCGCTCCGAGTACCCGACCGAGCGCAACCCGACGCTGAACCTGGTCGCCTACCGGGGCAACCTCGGCCTGGACGCCGGCATCCCCGGCTCGGTCTACCAACTCGACCAGCGGCAGGTACGCGCCGGCAAGGTCAAGGAGGTCGGCACCAGGCTGCTCCGCAAGGGGGAGAGCTGGACGCTCGACGACGGCACCACTGTCGAGTTTGTGGGCACCGAGCGGTACGTCACGCTCTCCGTCCGGCACGATCCCGGCTCGACGCCGCTGCTGGTGAGCTGCGGCGCCCTGCTGGTCGGGTTGATGGGCTCGCTGTTCGGTAAGCGCCGCCGGGTCTTCTTCCGGGTGGTGCCCGCCGACCCGGCGGATGGATCTCCGACGGGCGGTAGTAGCTTGATGGAGGCCGGTGGGTTGCCGCGCACCGACTATCCAGGGTTCGCCGACGAGTTCGCCCAGCTCGTCACCGCCGTGAACGGTGCCGACGGGACTGCCGAGCGGGCCGACACCGACGCTGACTCCAGCGACCGGGCCGGTGTGCGAGAAGGGACCGAGTGATGTCCGCGCTCTCCGACAATCTGGTGACCTTCGCGATCCTGACGTACCTGATCGCGATGATCAGTCACGCCGTCGAGTACGCGCTGGGCAACGCGCGTACCCGGGTCGCCGTGGCGTCGCCCGCCCGCGAGCTGGTGGGGGCGGGGGTCGGCGGTGGCGGTGGCGTCATCCCGGCGCCGCCCGCGCCGGTCCCGCCGACGGTCGACGGCGCGGCGCGTCGGGCCCGGATCGCCGGCCTGGTCGCGGTGGGGGCCACCGCGGTGGCCGCCGTGCTGCACCTCGCGGCGCTTGTCACGCGGGGTCTGGCCGCCGACCGGATGCCCTGGGGCAACATGTACGAGTTCGTGCTCACGGTGACGTTCATCGGGGTCGCGGCCTGGCTGGTGGTGCTCTGGAAGCGGCCGTCGCTGCGCAAGCTCGGGCTGTTCCTCACCCTGGTGATGGTGCTGCTGGTGGCCACCGCCGAGCTGGTGCTGTACGTGCCGATCGTGCCGCTGGTGCCGGCCCTGAACTCGTACTGGTTCGTCATCCACGTGTCGACGATCGTCTTCGCGTCGGGCATCTTCCTGCTCGGCGTGGTGCCGGCGGTCGGCTTCCTGATGCGCGGCGGGTACGAGCAGGGCAAGCGGAGCTTCCCGTACACCCTCGCGAAGCGGCTGCCCGGCGCGGCCGGCCTGGAGCGGCTGACCTTCACGCTGCACGCCTTCGCGTTCCCGATCTTCACGTTCGCGGTGATCGCCGGCGCGATCTGGGCCGAGGCGGCCTGGGGTCGGCCGTGGGGCTGGGACCCGAAGGAGACCTGGGCGTTCATCTCCTGGGTCGTGTACGCCGGTTACCTGCACGCACGGGCCACGCCCAGCGTCAAGCGCAACGTGGCCACCTGGATCGCGGTGCTCGGCTTCCTCACCATGCTGATGAACCTGTTCGGCGTGAACATCTTCTTCACCGGCCTGCACTCGTACGGCGGGCTGGACTGACCCTTCGACGGCGCGCGGGCCGGCCACGGATACGTCCGTGACCGGCCCGCGCCGTTCTGCCGGGCTCGGTCAGCTCACCGTGACCGGGGCGACGTCGTTGCCCGGGTTGTCGTCCACCCGCGGGTACCGCTCGGCTGGCTGGATCTCGCCGGGGGTGCCCGGCAGGCTGTCGATCCGCAGGTCGAACGCGGCCGTGTAGCTGGTGCCGGCGGGGAAGACCGGCCCCGGCCCGTTGCAGTACCAGGTCGCCGGGGCGTCGCCGCCCTCATCCTCGCTGCCGGCCGGCCAGCAGCCCGACGGGCTGCTCAGCACGGTGACCCCGGCGGGCAGGGTGAAGAGCAGAGCGCCGACGCCGCCTCCGGAGTTGGTGGCGTCCGGCACGCCGGGACCCTCGTTGCGCAGGCCCACCGTGACCCGCACGGTGTCACCGACCGCTCCGGCCACGGTCGCGCCCTGGGCGGCGATGTCGAACGCCCCCTGCACCTCGCGCAGGTAGGTCTGGCCGCCGGCGCCGCTCGCCTCGACCGGGATCACGCCGAGCGGTGCCCCGACCGCCCGCAGGCGCAGCGCCTGGTCCGCGTCACGGCTCTTGAGCTTCACACCGCTCGGGAGCGGACCGGCGCTGGCCAGCGGCTCCACGAACTGGGTGATCCGCTTGCTGCCGAGGGTGGCCGGGCCGACCGTGGTGGCGAGCCCGCCCCGCAGTTCGTGCCGCTGGCCGGGCGCGAAGGTGCCCCGCACGGTGCAGACGGCCACCGTGGCGAGCACCTGGTCGGTGCCGTAACGGCAGTTGCGGTAGCTGATTGGCACGAGGCCGACCGGGAAGCGCATGGTGAGCCGCAGGTCGACGGCCGGCTGGTCGCCGGCGTTGACCACGGCCACCGGTACGGCAAGCGTGTCGCCCACCTCGACGCCTGTCACGTACGTGTCGACCATGTCGAGCAGGTCGGGCCCGGACCGCACGGTGACCGTCGCCTGCTGGGCGTACGCCTCGGTCTGTTCGCCGAGCGCCGTGTAGTCGAGCGTGCCGGTCGCGCCGTCGACCGCGCCCGGCGCGGCCCGGAACACCACAGGCACGGTGCCGGTGAGCGTGCCGAAGTCGTCGACGGCGTCGGCCGGCATCGGGCAGGTCACCGAGGTGGCCTCGGTGACGCACCAGTCGGGGAAGCTGGCGGTGGCCACGCCGGCCAGGCCGGCCAGGTCGATGCTCACCCGGGGCTGGGTGGCCCCGGTGCTGGTCAGGGTGAGCGGCACCGTCCGGGCGGGAGCAGCGGGGCCGCCGACCGTCAGGTCCCCCAGCCAGCCGCTGACCCAGCCGGGGTCGTCGACCGCGACGGCTGGCGCTGCCGTCGCACCGACCCCCGCGGCGGTCACGACCAGCGCGGTGAGCCCGCGCAGGAGCCGGCCACGCGTAACGTGCACAGATCTCATCGATCTCCTTGGGAAGGGATGAGCCGATCGGGAGAAGCCGGGACCGCATCACCCGACCCGACCGGCATCCATGATCTTAGAGATCGCCTGTGACAGTTCTCGATCGGTCGACCGGGCCGCGATCCCCTGCGAAACGGGCCTCGGCCGGCGGCCGCCGCGCCGGCCGCCAGGCGCGTAGAGCCCGCTCGACCTGGATGGTGACCTGATAGGACACCTCGGGCAGGTCGGCCAGCTCGATCCGCTCGCCCCGCAGCGCCACCTGCGCGTGCAGCTCCCGGGCGATGGTGTCGCGCAGCTCGACCAGCAGGGGCGACAACCCGTCCGGGTCGCCGACGACGTACGCGTCCGACATGCCCCCAGCCTGCGCCGAGGCACGGCCGTTGCGCCAGGACCGGTGAGATGTGTCCGCAGGGCTTGACCCACTCCGATGTGGTGGCGTCCTGCGCACCACGTCGGCGATCTGGTGTGGGGTCAGCCGCCGAACCAGCCCGGCACGTCGAGGCGGAACCAGTTGGCCGAGGCCATCGTGCGCAGGTCGTCCTCCAGGGCGGCGACGCGCTCCTCGCCCAGGGCCTCGGCCCACTGCTCGCGCAGCCGGTCGAAGGTCTCCGCCGAGCGGCGTAGCCCGTCGGCGCCGTGTTCCGTCACCCGGACCAGCCGGCGGCGGGCGTCGGACGGATCGTCGACCCGTTCCAGGTAGCCGACGGCGACCAGCCGGTCGACCGTCTTGCCGGCCGCCTGCTTGGAGATGCCCAGCCGTTGGCCCAGCTCGGTGGCGGTGGTGCCGTGCACCCCGACGGCCTGCAACACGAAGCCGTGCAACGGGCGCAGCTCGGGATGCCCCTGCCTGGCCAGTTCGGCGTGCAGGTCGTCGATCAGGGTGCGGAAGCCGGCCAGCAGCAACAGCGGGAGCTGGAAGCCGGGCCGGGCGGGATCAGCGGTTGCCATGTTCGACAACCACGTTTACTATTTCGTCAACCACGTTGACCATCTTACGGCGCACGCCGTGGAAGCAGGTAACCATGTCCGTCTTCACCGCCCACACCGCCGAGACCGCACCCACCGCCGCCCGCCGGACCGTCGAGGGCGTACGCGGCCGGTTCGGCTGGCTGCCCACCCCGGTGGCGCTGATGGCCGAGTCGCCACAGCTGCTCAGCGGCTTCCTCACCGCCAGCGCGGGCTTCGAACAGGCCAGCCTCGCGCCGGTGGAGCGGGAGGTGGTCATCCTGACCGTCTCCACCTCCCACGAATGCCACGTCTGCGTGGCCATGCACACCGGCAAGATCACCGAGATGGGCGCGAGCGCCGCGCTGATCACCGCGCTGCGCGCCGGCACGGAGCTTCCCGAGCCGCGACTGGAGGCGCTGCGCCAGTTCACGCTGGCCGTGCTCAGGCACCAGGGCGCGGTGCCCGACGACGAGCTGGAAGCCTTCCTGGCCTCCGGCTACCAACCCCGGCAGGCGCTGGACGTGGTGCTGGGCGTCGGGGCGTACACCATGTCGACCTTCGCCAATCGGCTCACCCGCGCGCCGCTCGACCCGCCGCTGGCCGCCCACGCCTGGGCGCCCGCCGCCTGACTGGTCAGCCCGCGCCGAGGAAGTCGCGCAGCAGGGTGAGCATCTCGTCCGGGCGTTCCTCGTACAGCCAGTGCCCGCAGTCGTCGATCACTTCGCCACGGACCGTGTCGGCGTACCGGCGGACCTGCTCGGCGACCTGCCCACCGAGGCTGGCCGACGCGCCCACGGCCAGCACCGGCATCGTCAGCTTCGTAGCCCGGTACGCCGCGTTGTCGACGATGTCCTGATCGAACGCGCGGAAGTAGGCGAAGCTGGCCGTCAGGTGCGCCGGGTCGCGCAGGTGGCGGGCGAACTCCTCGATGTCGGGCGCGGCGATGCTGCCCTTGCGCACCATCAGGGCGTCGGTGAACCGGTCCACCCAGAGCGACTCCCGCCCGCGGACCAGCTCCTCCGCAAGCCCATTGTCAATCGAGAAGAAGCCGAAGTTCCACACCCCCGGCCCGGCCGCGGTGAGCGCGGGGAACGTGTAGATGCTCTCGTCGGGAATCGGCGCCTCGGTGAGCGCCAGCCGGCTCACCCGCTGCGGATGGGCGGCGGCGTACGCGTACGCCACCATCGTCCCCAGGTCGTGCCCGACCACTCGCAGGTCGGCGGTCAGGCCGAGCTGGTCGAGCAGTGCGTGCAGGTCGGCGGCGACCGTCTTCTTGTCGTACCCGCCAGCGGGGGCGTCGCTGTCCCCGAAGCCGCGCAGGTCGGGCGCGACCACGTCGTAGGAGCGTCCCAGCTCGGGTAGCAGGTGCCGCCACATGTGCCAACACTGCGGATAGCCGTGCAGCAGCACCAGTGGCGGGCCGCTGCCGCCCCGGACGTAGTTCAGGGTTATCTCGCCGATCCGCGCCCGTTGCTCGGTGAACCCCGCCGGCATCCGCTCCGCCCCCATCGCTGCCTCCGTCCGCCCGCTTTGAGACTCGCGATACCCCGATATGGCCGTTGGATGCTGACTCAGGGTCGTGAGTTCGCTACCTTGCGGCAGGCGGATCGATGTGGTCCTTCATTGGCGGGAGGCGGCGAATGGCCCCAGTGGTGTCGACGGTGGCGATGATCCGGGACCAGCTCCGCCGGTCGCGGCTCGCGGCCGGCATGAGTCAGGAGGAGTACGGCAAGCGGGCGCACTACTCGCCCTCCATGGTGTCGGCGGTCGAGTTGGGCCAGACCGTGCCCAACCTGGCGTACCTGACCCGGGCCGACGAGGTGCTCGACACCGGTGGGCTGCTGGTCTCGCTGCGCGAGCTGGGCCGGCGGGACGGTGAGCCGGTCTGGTTCCGGCCCTGGTTGGAGGTCGAGCGGGTCGCCACCCAGTTGCGCTGCTTCGGCGCGACGATGATCCCCGGCCTGTTGCAGACCGCCGACTACGCCCGCGCGGTGTTCCGGCTCGACCTGGGGCTCACCGCCGAGCGGGTGGAGGAGTTGGTGGCCGCCCGGCTGGAGCGGCAGGTGATCCTCGACCGGGAGCATCCGCCGCAGCTCACCGCCGTGATCGACGAGGCCGCGTTGCAGCGCTTCGCGGAGGGCTGCGCCGGGGTGTTGGCCGGTCAGCTCCGGCACCTGGTGGCGTGCGCCCGTCGGCCGCACATCCGGGTGCACGTGCTGCCGCAGGCGGTCGGGCTGCACGCCGGCCTGTTCGGGCCGTTCATCCTCGGTCGCACCGCCGACGGTAGTTGGCTCGGCTTCCTCGACAACCAGACCGGCGGCACCGCCGTCGACGAGAACAACGAGGTGGCGACCCTGCTCGGAAGGTGGGAGAGTCTGCGCAGTGACGCGCTGCCCCGGCAGCAGTCCATCGACCTGCTCGAGGAGATCGTGAAGCCATGGATCTGACCGGAGCCCGCTGGCACAAGTCCACCCGGAGCGGCAACGACGCCGGCGCCTGCGTCGAGGTCGCCGACAACCTGCCCGGCCGGGTGCACGTCCGCGATTCCAAGGACCGCGACGGTGGCGTGCTGACCTTCAGCCCGGCCGCGTGGCGCGCCTTCGTCGAGCTGGCCCGCACCGACTGACCGCGCCGGCTGACCGCGCCGCCGGTCCACGGGCCGTCGCTGGGCGACGGCCCGTGCCGACCTGGCCGGTGGCCGCGCCGCGCCCGGCGGCCCCGCGGACGGCCGTCGACCCGGGCCGTCGCGGGTGTCACAGCACCCGCGGTGGGCCGCCTCGGACCCGGTGCGGGAGACTGGCGGGTATGGCGGCTCGTGGCTTCCCGTACACCGATCTGAAGGACTTCCTCGCGGCGCTGGAGCGCGCGGGGGAGCTGCGTCGGGTCGACGTCCCCGTCGACCCGACCCTGGAGATCAGCGAGGTGGTCACCCGCACGGTGCGCGCCGGTGGGCCGGCGCTGCTCTTCGAGCACCCCACCCGGGGCGAGATGCCGGTGGCGATCAACCTGTTCGGCACCGAGAAGCGGATGGCGATGGCCCTCGGCGTCGACTCGCTGGACGAGATCGGCGAGCGGATCGGCGCGATGATCAAGCCGGAGCTGCCGGTCGGCTGGTCCGGCATCCGCGAGGGCCTGGGCAAGGTCATGCAGCTCAAGTCGCTGCCCCCACGCAAGGTCAAGACCGCGCCCTGCCAGGAGGTGGTCTACCGGGGCGACGACGTCGACCTGGGCCGGCTGCCGGGATTGCAGGTCTGGCCCGGCGACGGCGGGATCTTCCACAACTACGGGCTGACCCACACCAAGCACCCGGAGACCGGCAAGCGCAACCTGGGCCTCTACCGGCTCCAGCAGCACGGCCGCAACACCCTCGGCATGCACTGGCAGATCCACAAGGACTCCACCGCGCACCACGCGGTCGCCGAGCGGCTCGGCCAGCGCCTGCCGGTCGCGATCGCGATCGGCTGCGACCCCGTCGTCTCGTACGCGGCCAGCGCGCCGCTGCCCGGCGACATCGACGAGTACCTGTTCGCCGGGTTCCTGCGCGGCGAGCGGGTGGAGATGGTCGACTGCCTCACCGTGCCGTTGCAGGTGCCGGCGCACGCGCAGATCGTCCTGGAGGGCTACCTGGAGCCCGGCGAGCGACTGCCCGAGGGGCCGTTCGGCGACCACACCGGCTACTACACGCCGGTCGAGCCGTTCCCGGTGCTGCACATCGAGACGATGACCACGCAGCGCGACCCGGTCTACCACTCGATCGTCACGTCGAAGCCGCCGCAGGAGGACCACGGGCTCGGCAAGGCCACCGAGCGGATCTTCCAACCGCTGCTCAAGATGCTGATCCCGGACATCGTCGACTACGACCTGCCGGCCGCCGGGGTCTTCCACAACTGCGCGATCGTCTCCATCCGCAAGCGCTACCCCAAGCACGCGCAGAAGGTGATGAACGCGATCTGGGGCGCGCACCTCATGTCGCTCACCAAGCTGATCGTGATCGTCGACGAGGACTGCGACGTGCACGACTACAACGAGGTCGCCTTCCGCGCGTTCGGCAACGTCGACTACGCCCGTGACCTGCTGCTGACCGAGGGGCCGGTGGACCACCTCGACCACTCGTCGTACCAGCAGTTCTGGGGCGGCAAGGCCGGCGTCGACGCGACCCGCAAGCTGCCCACCGAGGGCTACACCCGCGGTTGGCCGGAGGAGATGACCATGGCCCCGGAAGTCGCGGCCCTTGTCGACAAGCGCTGGAAGGAGTACGGGATCTGATGGCCGTCCTCGACGCACCGGTGGAGAAGCCGGGCCGGGTCAAGTCCTTCCTCAAGCTCGTCGCCATCGAGCACTCGGTGTTCGCGCTGCCCTTCGCGTACCTTTCGGCGCTGACCGCCATGCAGGTCGACGGCGGGCACGTGCGGTGGCTCGACCTGCTGCTGATCACCGTGGCGATGGTCGGTGCGCGGACGTTCGCGATGGCCGCCAACCGGATCCTCGACCGGCGCATCGACGCCCGGAACCCGCGTACCGCCGGACGGGAACTGGTCACCGGGGCCGTGAGCGTGCGGACGGCCTGGACCGGCGCGGCCGTCGCGCTTGTGGTGTTCCTCGCCGCCGCCGCCCTGCTCAACCCGCTCTGCCTGGTGCTGGCGCCGCTCGCCGTGGTGCCGCTGGTCGTCTACCCGTACGGCAAGCGGTTCACCAACTGGCCGCACGCCATCCTCGCGATCGCCCAGGCGGTCGGCCCGGTCGGCGCCTGGCTGGCGGTCACCGGCACCCTGGACGGATCCTGGCCGGCCTGGCTGCTCGGCGCGGCCGTCGGACTGTGGATCGGCGGGTTCGACCTGATCTACGCCTGCCAGGACTCCGAGATCGACCAGGAGATCGGCGTGCACAGTGTGCCCGCCCGGTACGGCCGGCGCTTCGCGCTGCACGCCTCCACCGTCGCGCACGTGGTGACATTCGCGCTGTTCATCTGGTTCGGCGCGCTGGTCGGCTTCGGCTGGCTCTGGTGGATCGGGCTGGCGTTGACCGCCGTCGCGTTCGGCTACCAGCACCTCGTGGTCACGCCGACCGACCTGAGCAAGGTCAACCGGGCGTTCTTCACCGCCAACGGCTTCGTGGGCATCGCGCTGTTCGTGTTCGCCCTGCTCGACCTGGTGATCCGGCTCGGCCTACGACACTGAGGCCGGCTGCCCCACGGCGGCGGGGTAGCGGGCGCTCTCCAACGTCCAGTCGATGGTGCCGCGGACCGCGTACGCCACCCCGTCGAGATGGTCGGCGACCGCCTCGTCCAGCGCAGGGCCGAACGACGGCACCGCGGCCCGCAACGCGACGAAGCGGCGCATCGACTCCCGCCAGCGTTCGGCCGCCCGGTCGACCGCCACCGCCGCCGACACGCCCCACTCCGCCTGCATGGCGAGGACCAGGTTGTGCCCATCGGCGGTGGCACCGTCCCGGTCCAGTGAGGCCAGGTCGTTGTACCAGGACAGCAGGTCGTTGCCGGTGCGGGCGACCTCGCGCAGCAGCGGGTGGTGGTAGACCGGGTCGGGCAGCAGCCGACCGCTGACGAACTCCACAAGCGGGTACGACACCTCCGCCGCCGAGGTCGCCCGCCGCAGCTCGACGTACTCCGTCACGCTCGGACGGCGGCTGGCCTCCTTGTTGACCGCCTCCTGCCAGGTGCCGTCCAGGTGCCGGGCGACCGCGTCGGCGAAACGCAGCCGCCAACGGGCCGGCATCCGGCGGCGGGGCTCCCGCCAGGCCAGCACCAGCAGCCGCCGCAGCGGACCGGTCAACCCGGCCTGCCGCAGCCGGGGACCGTCGTGCAGCAGGGCCAGGGTGCCGTTGCGCAGCGCCCGGATCTGCTCCGGCGCCAACCGGCCCGGCCCGTCGCAGGCGTCGTCGACCAGGAAGAACCAGGTGAACAGGGCGGTCAACGACCGCAGGTCGGCCTCGGTCGCGTCCGGGTAGAGCCGGCCGGCGTACCGGGCGAAGCCTCCCCGGGCCAGCCGGCGCAGCGCGGCGTCGTCCCGTGCCAGCCCCAACTCGGGCAGCAGGCCGAGCAGCCACTCCTGCACCGGGTCCGCGTACGGCGAGAGCCGGGCCGGAAGAGGACACTCGGCGCACAACGTCCGAAGGACCTCGCCGGTCGTCACCGATGCCTCCCGCAAACCGCTCCCGGTGCCAATCGCCACCGGCAGCATGTCAGGTCGACGGGATGCCCACACACCCGCCGGACATGTCGGACCGCCCCGGTGCGGGGGTGCCCACCGACGGACCGGCCCGACCAGGCAGGCTGAGGGTATGCGGGAACCATGGGTGGTCGGTGTCTCCGGGGCCTCCGGCACGCCGTACGCGGCGGCGGTCATCGCCGGACTGCTCGACGCGGGCGAACCGGTGGACCTGATCGTGTCCCGGGCGGCGCGGCTCACCGTGCTCGACGAGACCGGTCGGCCGTTCCGGGACGCCCACTGGGCCGAGGACCTCGCCGCCTGGCTCGGGCGGGACCTGACCGGCGCGGACGTGCGGCACTGGCCGGCGGGCGACCTCGCGGCCGGGCCGAGCAGCGGCTCCTACCGGGTACGGGGTATGGCCGTTGTCCCGGCCAGCACGGCCGCCTGCGCGGGCATCGCGATCGGGCTCTCCAAGGATCTGTTGCAGCGCGCCGCGGAGGTCAACCTCAAGGAACGACGCCCGGTGGTGATGGTCCCCCGGGAGACGCCGGTGACCCGCAGCCACCTGGAGCATCTCATCGACCTGCACGACGCCGGCGCGGTCGTGCTGCCGGCCAGCCCCGGCTTCTACGGGGCCGGCGCGGCGGCCAGCGCCCAGCAGTTGGTCGACTTCGTGGCCGGCAAGGTGCTGGACGCGCTAGGCGTCCCGCACAGCCTGTTCCGACGGTGGTCCGGCCAGCTCGGCTCAGCTCGCTCGGCCGAGCCGCCTCGCTGATCGTCGCAGCGGGACGCGGACCGGACTACTGTCCGGCCCGCGTGACGTTGTCCGCACCAGTTCAGTACATGCCGGCGTTGGCCGGACCCGGCCCGGTGGAGGCGGCCGGTCCCACGTTGCGTGGTTTTCCGACCTCGTCCACCTCGTCCAGCATGCCCTCCCCCTCAAGCAGGGCCCGCACCTCGGATTCCCGAAACCGGCGATGCCCGCCTGGAGTCCGGATGCTTCCTATCCGGCCGGCCGCCGCCCATCTCGTCACAGTCTTCGGGTCCACCCGAAACAGCGCGGCGACCTCACCCGGTGTCAGCAGGCGATCTCCAGTGTCCACAGCCCCCTCCTCGCGTCGACGAAGCCCCTGGCTGAACACACTGCCCCCGGCTGGTGCGAGCCCAGAGCCGTCATGAGGGACGTATGGCAATTACAGCACCAGGGACCTGGCCTGTCCGCCAAACGCGAAAAATGCACTGAGTGGGAAGTTAGTAAATGGTACTGGTGCAACCCCTACCTTGACCGGCTGTTTGTGAACAGTTACTCACTGCTGTATGCAACGGATGCCGAAGGCTTCGCGTTACGCCCAACCGGTTAAGGTCACTCTCCGTGGACGCCATCGACCTGAGCCTCGTCGACCTGCTGCGCGGCAACGCCCGCCTGTCGTACGCCGAACTGGCCCGACAGGTTGGCCTCTCCGCCCCCGCCGTTCACGAGCGGGTCGGCAAGCTGGAGAGCAGCGGCGTGGTGCGCGGCTACCGCGCGGACGTCGAGCCGGAGGCGATCGGGCTGGGCGTCACCGCGCTGATCGGCATCGTCGAGGACTCCGGAGCGGACTCCGACGACATGCTCGAGTCGCTGCGGGTGCTGCCCGAGATCGAGTCCTGCTACTTCATGGCCGGCGTGGAGTCGTTCCTGCTCAAGGCACGGGTCGGCACGATCGCCGAGCTGGAACAGCTGATCGTGCGGCTCAACCGGACGCCCGGTGTCGCCTCCACCCGCACCGCCATCGCGCTCAGCACCAAGTGGGAGAACCGCCCCCAGCCGGTCGGCCCGCCGGCTCCCTGACCGCGTACCCCTGGTGCCGCCCCGCCCACCGGCGGTAGCGTTCGCCGATGACCTCGCCCCGACGTGGCACGGCCGTGGTGACCGGGGCGGCGGGCGGCCTGGGTCGCGCCATCGCCGCCGCGCTGCACGACGACGGCTGGTCGGTGCTGCTCACCGACCTCGACGCCGCGGCGGTGGCCGCCGCCGCCGCGCCGCTCGGCGGGTGGTCCGCCGCCCTGGACGTGCGGGACGAGGTGGCCTGCGCGGAGGTCGCGGCGACGGCGGCGAGTCGGGGCGGCCTCGACCTCTGGGTCAACAACGCCGGCATCCTGGTCACCGGCCCGGCCTGGGAACACGACGGGCGGACCCGCCGCCGGGTGCTCGACGTGAACGCGTTCGGCGCGATGAACGGCACCCTCGCCGCGCTCGCGCTCATGCGCGAGCAGGGCCACGGCCACGTGCTCAACGTCGTGTCGCTGGCCGGGCTGATCGCCGCGCCCGGCGAGACGGTGTACGCGGCCAGCAAACACGCACTGCTGGCGTTCAGCCTCGGCACCCTGACCGACCTGCGGATGGCCGGGTACCGGCGGGTGCACGTCTCCTGCCTCTGCCCGGACGGCATCTGGACCCCGATGCTGCACGACCGGCTGGACGACCCGGGAGCGCTCGCCTCGTTCACCGGAACGATGCTGACCCCGCAGCGCGTCGCCGCCCGCGCGGCCCGGCTGGCCCGCCGGCCACGACCGGTGGTCAGCCTGCCCCGCTGGCGGGGAGCGCAGGTCCGACTGCTGGACGCGCTGCCCCGGCTGGCCGTCGCGCTGACCCCGGTCGTCCGGGCCGCCGGCCGGGCCGGGCAGCGCCGCCAACTGCGCCGGACCGCCCCACCGGACCGGAGCTGACCACCTCCGGCCTGCTTGCTAGGTTTCCGGCGTGACTCATCTCGACAGGTGCGACGAGGCCAGCCGGACCTGGGTGACCGAGGCGATCGCCACCGTCGAGGCGGACGCGAACCGCTCGGCCGACACCCACCTGCTGCCGTTCCCGCTGCCCCGGGCATGGGGGATCGACCTGTACCTCAAGGACGAGTCGTCACACCCGACCGGCTCGCTGAAGCACCGGCTGGCCCGCTCGCTCTTCCTCTACGGGCTCTGCAACGGCTGGATCGGGCCGCGCACCACAATCGTCGAGGCGTCGTCCGGCTCCACCGCCGTCTCCGAGGCGTACTTCGCCCGGATGCTCGGCCTGCCGTTCATCGCCGTCATGCCCGCCTCCACCTCCCCGGAGAAGATCTCCCAGATCGAGTTCCAGGGCGGCCGGTGCCACCTGGTCGACGACCCGGCGAGCGTGGTGGTCGAGGCCCGCTGGCTGGCCGAGGACACCGGCGGGCACTTCATGGACCAGTTCACGTACGCCGAGCGGGCCACCGACTGGCGGGGCAACAACAACATCGCCGAGTCGATCTACGCGCAGCTGAAGCTGGAACGGCACCCGATCCCGGCCTGGATCGTGGTCGGCGCCGGCACCGGCGGCACCAGCGCGACCATCGGCCGGTACGCCCGGTACCAGCGGCTGCCCACCAAACTGTGCGTGGTGGACCCGGAGAATTCCGCGTTCTACCCGGCCTGGCTCGCCGCCGACTGGTCGGTACGCACCGGCAGGGGCTCCCGGATCGAGGGCATCGGCCGTCCCACCGTGGAGGCGTCCTTCGTGCCATCCGTGGTGGACCGGATGGTCCAGGTGCCGGACGCGGCGTCGATCGCCGCCATGCGGGCCGGCTCGGCGGTGCTCGGCCGTCGGGTCGGCGGCTCGACCGGCACCAACCTGTGGGGCGCGTTCGGCCTGATCGCCGACATGCTCGCCGAGGGGCGGACCGGCTCGGTGGTCACCCTGATCTGTGACCCCGGCGACCGGTACGCCGACTCGTACTACGCCGACGGCTGGGTGGCCGCCCAGGGCCTCGACCTGACGCCGCACCTGGCCACCGTCGAGCGGTTCCTGAGCAGCGGCGAATGGCCCGCCTGAGCGCTCAGCGCGGGTCGATCCGTTCGGCCAGCCCCGGGTAGCGCACCACGTACCCGTCGGCGTCCACGTCGATGTCGGCGGTGAAGGTGCCGCTGGCGAACCGCACCCGGCCCGGCCCGAGCCCGGTGTAGATCTGCTCGGCCGCCACCACCTCAAGGCCGGGCAGCAGCACCCACGCGACGATGATCCGGCGGGGCATGTCGGCGGCCTGGGTGGCCATCCCGAGCCGGTGGAACGGCAGGGCGTTGAACAGCGGCGACCTGCTCAGGTCCACGTCGAGGGCGTCGGCCAGCCGATCCGGGTCGTCGGTGCCCGGCAGACCCGCCCGGGGGTGGCCGGCCGCCACCAGAGCGGCGTCCAGATCGCCCTGCTCGGCGGTCGTCACCCGCCACCTGCCGGTGGCCCGTTCCAGCGTCACCCGGCGCAGCCAGCCCGGCCCCTCGGCCTCGACCTCCACCCGGGTGGTGCTCCAGTCCGGTGCGGTGGTCACCTGGTAGCGGGCCGTCCAGGGGATCGGGTCGACGGCGAGCAGGGTGCCCCGGGCCGCGAGACCGTTGCCGTCGTCGAGCAGCACGTGCTCGCTGCCGGCGGTGTCCGTCCGGGACCAGAAGATCGACTTCGGCATGGTCGGCATGAGCCGGACGTTACGCGACCGCGCCGACATCGGCAGGCCATGCGCGAACGCCGCCGCGGAGCATGCGCTCCGCGACGGCGTTCGGGTGGATCAGTGGATCAGTGGGTACGCGCCGGCGGCCGCCCGCCGAATCCCCGCCGGTCGTCGCGCGGACGGTCGTCCCGGCCACGGCCCTCGGAGCGGAAGCCACCCCGGGTGTCCCGGTCGCCGTAGCGTCGCTCACCGGACGGCCGGTCGCCGTACTGCCGGTCACCGGTGGGACGGTCGCCCTGCCGCCGGTCACCCTGCGGCCGGCCGTCCCGGTCACCGAACTGCGGCCGGTCGCCGTAGCGCCGCTCGCCGGTCGGTCGGTCGCCGTACTGCCGGTCGCCGGTGGGCCGGTCGCCGTAGCGACGCTCGCCGGACGGCCGGCTGTCCCGGTCACCCTGCGGACGGTCGCCGAAGCGCCGCTCGCCGGTGGGCCGGTCGCCGAAGCGGCGCTCGCCCTGCGGGCGGTCGCCGTAGGGCCGGTCGCCCGTCGGCCGGTCGCCGTAGCGGCGCTCGCCGGTGGGCCGGTCGCCGTAGCGGCGGTCGCCGGTGGGCCGGTCGCCGAAGCGGCGGGGGCCGCCGGACCGGTCGTCGAAACGACGCGAGCCGCCGGAGCGGTCACCGTAGCCGCGCGGCTCCGCCTCCACCCGAACCGGAACTCCGCTCGGCTCGCGGGCACCGATCAGCTCGGCCAACACCGGGTCGCCGACCCGGACCCGGGTCTCGGCGGGCGCGACGCCCGCCTTCTCCATCATCGCCAGGGTGGTCCGTCGCTGCTTGGGCAGCACCAGCGTGGCCACGGCACCCGACTCGCCCGCCCGGGCGGTGCGCCCGGCGCGGTGCAGGTAGTCCTTGGGGTCCTTCGGCGGGTCGACGTGCAGCACCAGGGTGACGCCGTCGACGTGGATGCCCCGGGCGGCCACGTCCGTGGCGACCAGGACGTTCATCCGGCCCTCACGGAACTCGGCGAGGGTCTTGGTACGCATCCGCTGGGTCTTGCCGCCGTGCAGGCCACCGGCCCGTACGCCGACCGCGGCGAGCTGCTCGACCAGCCGGTCCACACCGAGCTGGGTACGGGCGAAGACCATGGTCCGGCCGTCCCGGGCGGCGATCGAGGCGGCCACGGGGAACTTCTCGTGCGGCGGGATCAGCAGCATGTGGTGGTCCATGGTGGACACCGAGGCCGTGGACGGTGCCGTGGAGTGGGTCACCGGGTCGTTCATGAACCGCTTGACCAACGCGTCGACGTCACCGTCCAGGGTGGCCGAGAAGAGCAGCCGCTGACCGTTCGCGGGCGTCTTCGCCAGCAGCTCGGTCACCTCCGGCAGGAAGCCCATGTCGGCCATCTGGTCGGCCTCGTCGAGCACCGTCACCTCGACGTCGTCGAGCTGGCAGATGCCCCGCTCGATGAGGTCGCCGAGCCGACCCGGCGTCGCCACGATGATCTCCACGCCGCGCCGCAGCGCGTCGATCTGACGGTCGTAGGGGACCCCGCCGACGGCGGTCTTCAGGAACACGTTGAGGGACTTGCCCAGCGGCAGCAGAGCGTCGTTGACCTGCATGGCCAACTCGCGCGTCGGGACCAGGACCAGGGCGCGCGGCCGCATCGGCCGGGCCGGCCTGCCGGCGGCGACCCGGGCCAGCACCGGCAGGCCGAAGGCGAGCGTCTTGCCCGACCCGGTCTGCCCACGGCCCAGCACGTCGCGGCCGGCGAGCGCGTCGGGCACGGTGGCCCGCTGGATCTCGAAGGGAGTGGTGATGCCCTGCCGCGCCAACGCGCGGACCAGGGGCTCGGGCAGACCGAGCGCGGCGAAGTCGATCTCCGCAGGTGCGGCGTCGACCGGGGCCGGACCGGCCTCGGTGGCCGGGACGGCGGGGTCGTAAACGGACGGAACGATGCTGGGGTCAGCAGAGGTGGTCAACAAATGCCTTTCGAGCGGGGCGCATCTTCGCGATGGCCTGCCGCGGCTGTTGTCGCCGGATCGCCCGCAAGATCGCCCATGGGCGCGCACCACGCGCGCCGGGTCAGTGATCTCGACAAGTGTACGGCGGTTCGCCCAACTCGCCAGCCACATGGCCGACGGTAGTGGGCCGACTCACCATCGCCCTCGGCCGCCTCAGCTGTTGAGCACGTCGCCCATCAGGCCGTCCAGAGCGTTGTTGGCCAGCAGAACCACCAGGACGCTGATCGCCACCAGCAGCCCCAACGCGGCGACCAGGACGAGCAGGACACGCGTCGTACGGGGTCGGTCGGCCGGCGTGTCCGCCCAACCCTGGGCCAGGATGTGCCCGGTCAGGGAGCCGGAATTCTCCACCGCGTTGGCGGGCAAGGCGACGGTGGCGAAGCCCGGCCCCTCCCCGCTGCCGTAGACGGTGCCGGCCAGATCGGCGCCGGCATCCGGCCGGCCGTGTCGGACACCGGCCGTGGCCCGTCCCGCCGCGCTGGTCATGGTCGGCCGGGTGGTGTCGGTGCCCCTGACCGTGGTCGGTGCGGCGCCGGTGGTGGACGGCGGCCAGGCGGGCAGCGCGGGCGCGGGCACCACCGGCGGAGCGGAGACGGGTGCCCCCGCCCAGCCGGCGCCGGAGGTCGGCGCCGAAGGCCCGGCGCCGGACGCCCGGCCCGCCGGAGGGGCGGAGACCGAGGCGGTCGCCCGTACCCCGGGCAGGTGGGACATCGCCGGGGG
>NZ_VDFY01000309.1 GCF_006228125.1 Micromonospora orduensis
GTCCCCACCCGGACAGAATCCCGGAAATCGCCGCAGCGTCGCAGGTGGGCGCGATGCGGCGATTTCCGGGATTCTGTCCGGGTGGGGACGCCCCGGCACCGCCCGGGGCGCGTGGACGGCATAGACTGCACGTCGCCACGGGGTGTGGCGCAGTTTGGTAGCGCACTCGCTTTGGGAGCGAGGGGCCGTGGGTTCAAATCCCGCCACCCCGACTGTTGTCCGCGTCCGGTCGCCCCGGGCGCTAGCAGCCGGCCGCGCCGGCTCGCCTACACTCGATGGGCCAATCGAAGGCCCAGAATCAAACCCAGATCCGTCAAGGAGTACGCCTGTGAAGAGCACCGTCGAGACTCTGAGCCCGACGCGCGTGCGGCTCGCCATCGAGGTGCCGTTCGTCGAGCTCGAGCCGAGCCTCAAGAAGGCGTACCGGGAGATCGGTTCGCAGGTCCAGGTTCCCGGCTTCCGTCGGGGCAAGGTGCCGACCGCGGTGATCGACCAGCGGGTGGGCCGGGGGACCGTCCTCAACGAGGCGGTCCAGGACGCCATCCCGGAGAACATCATGGCCGCGGTGCGCGAGCACGACCTGAAGACGCTGGGGCGTCCGGAGGTCGAGATCACCGAGTTCAACGACGGTGACTCGCTGAACTTCACCGCCGAGGTCGACGTCCGCCCGGAGATCACGCTGCCCGACGCGAGCACCATCGAGGTGACGGTCGACGAGCTGCAGATCGACGAGAGCGAGATCGACGAGCAGGTGAAGAACCTGCGGGAGCGGTTCGCCACCCTCAAGACGGTCGAGCGGGCCGCCGCCGAGGGCGACTACGTGCAGATCGACCTGAACGCCACGGTCGACGGCGAGGACGTGCCGGGCGGTCAGGCCAGCAACATTTCCCACGAGGTGGGCAGCAAGCAGCTCCTGCCGGGCCTGGACGAGGCCGTGGTGGGTCTCGCCGCCGGTGAGAGCACCACCTTCACCACCCAGCTCGTCGGCGGTGACTTCGCCGGCCGGGACGCCGAGGTGGCGGTGACCGTGCGCACGGTCAAGGAGAAGGAGCTGCCGGAGCTGAACGACGAGTTCGCGCAGATGGCCAGCGAGTTCGACACGATCGAGGAGCTGCGCGGCGACCTGCGGGCGCGGGTCACCCAGGGCAAGCAGGTCGAGCAGATCTACGCCGCTCGGGACAAGGCCCTGGCCCAGCTCGTCGAGGCCGCCGAGGTGCCGGCGCCGGAGGGTGTCGTCCGCGAGGAGGTCGCCAGCCGCAAGCAGGCGATGGTCGACCAGCTCGAGCGGATCGGCGCCTCCCTGGAGGAGTACCTGGCCGCCGAGGAGAAGACCGAGGAGCAGATCGACGCCGAGCTGACCGAGGCGGCGACCGAGGGCGTCAAGGTGCAGCTCCTGCTGGACACGTTGGCCGACGCGGAGGACGTGCAGGTCTCCGACGACGAGTTCGGGCACGAGATCGTGCACCGGGCGCAGCGCGCCGGCATGGCTCCGCAGCAGTACTACGACCAGCTGGTGCGCTCCGGCGCGGCCGCCGCGGTCTTCGGTGACGTGCGGCGGGGCAAGGCGCTCGCAGCCGTCATGGAGCGGATCACGATCAAGGACTCGGCCGGCAACGAGGTCACCCTGGACGCGCTGCGCGCCGCCAACGAGGCGGAGCACAACCACGAGCACTGATCGTCGGGTGCGGCCGCCGTCCGCCGCTGCGCGGTGCACGGCGGCCGAATCCTTTCCGGGGTACGCCCGGACGCCCGCGCCGCGGGTGCGCCTGACACAGCTGCGCTGAGAGCGAACAGTGTCCCGACCGGGACTCTGCCGCCCCGCACAGCGGTTAGTGTCGGGAAAGACGGTACGGAGAGCGAAGGGCTGCCATGACCGACATGCACATCCCCAAGAAGTCGCTCCGGGCGATTGACGCGCGCGGTGGCGACTCCATTGGCAACCTCGACGACTCGGTCTACAACCGGTTGCTCAAGGAACGCATCATCTTCCTGGGCAGTGAGGTGACCGACCAGGTCGCCAACCGCATCTGCGCGCAGCTGCTGCTGCTCGCCGCGGAGGACCCGGACCGCGACATCAACCTGTGGATCAACTCGCCGGGTGGCTCGGTCTACTCCGGCATGGCGATCTACGACACCATGCAGTTCATCGACAACGACGTGTCGACCGTGGCGATGGGCATGGCGGCCTCGATGGGCCAGCTGCTGCTCTGCGCCGGCACCAAGGGCAAGCGGTACGCGCTGCCGCACGCCCGGATCATGATGCACCAGCCGTCCGGTGGTCTGGGCGGTACGGCGTCCGACATCGCCATCCAGGCGGAGCAGATGCTCTACACGAAGCGGATGTTCCAGGAGCGGGTCGCGCACCACACCGGCCAGAGCCAGTCGCAGATCGAGGCGGACTCGGACCGGGACCGTTGGTTCACCGCCCAGGAGGCCATGGACTACGGCTTCATCGACAAGGTGATCATCGGGGCCGCTCAGGTTCCGGATGGCGCCGGGACCCTGAGCTGAGGAGCTGACGATGACCGATCTGAGCTTGCCGCCCCAGTTCGCGGCCGTGCACAACCGCTACGTCCTGCCGTCGTTCGTCGAGCGCACGTCGTACGGGGTCAAGGAGTCGAACCCGTACAACAAGCTCTTCGAGGACCGGATCATCTTCCTCGGTGTGCAGGTGGACGACGCGTCGGCCAACGACGTGATGGCCCAGCTGCTCACGCTGGAGGGCACCGACCCGGACCGCGACATCATCATGTACATCAACTCGCCCGGTGGCTCGTTCACGGCCATGACGGCGATCTACGACACCATGCAGTACGTCCGTCCGGACATCTCGACGGTCTGCCTCGGGCAGGCCGCCAGCGCGGCGGCGGTGCTGCTGTCGGCGGGTACGCCGGGTAAGCGGATGGCTCTTCCGAACTCGCGGATCATCATCCACCAGCCGGCCACCGAGGGCGGCTACGGGCAGGGCTCGGACATCGAGATCCAGGCTCGGGAGATCCTGCGGATGCGGACGCAGTTGGAGGACATGCTGTCCCGCCACTGCAACCGCCCGATCGAGCAGGTCCGCAAGGACATCGACCGTGACAAGATCATGACGGCCGAGGAGTCCAAGGAGTACGGGCTGGTGGACACGATCCTGACCAGCCGCAAGAAGGGTCTGCTGGCTGCCAACGCGGCCAGCTGAATCAGTACCGGGTCAGGGGTTGGCCGGGGCGTTGGTTCCCGGCCGACCTCTGACACACCCGTTTTGGGGGTCGGAGAATGTCCCGCCAGCGGGTAACGTCGGGTCCGTACCGCTTCGCCGGTTGGGCCGGTGTGGCGAACCAAGCCGGGCGGCGTGCAGCGTCCGCAGGTCAGGGCCGGGTCTCCGGCCGATGAGTGCAGGGAGAACGTAGGTGGCACGGATCGGTGACGGCGGCGACCTACTGAAATGCTCCTTCTGCGGCAAGTCGCAGAAGCAGGTGAAGAAGCTCATCGCGGGCCCCGGGGTCTACATCTGCGACGAGTGCATCGATCTCTGTAACGAGATCATCGAAGAGGAGCTGGCCGAGTCCGGCGAGGTGAAGTGGGAAGAGCTTCCCAAGCCGATGGAGATCTGCCAGTTCCTCGACAACTACGTCGTCGGGCAGGATCAGGCCAAGAAGGCGCTCGCCGTAGCGGTCTACAACCACTACAAGCGCATCCAGGCCGAGGCGGCCGGTGCGCCGGGCTCCGGCAGTGACGCGGTCGAGCTGGCCAAGTCCAACATCCTGCTGCTCGGGCCGACGGGGTGCGGCAAGACCCACCTGGCGCAGACGCTCGCCCGGATGTTGAACGTCCCGTTCGCCATCGCGGACGCCACGGCGCTTACCGAGGCGGGCTACGTCGGTGAGGATGTGGAGAACATCCTCCTCAAGCTGATCCAGGCCGCGGACTACGACATCAAGCGCGCCGAGACCGGCATCATCTACATCGACGAGGTCGACAAGATCGCCCGTAAGTCGGAGAACCCGTCGATCACACGGGACGTCTCCGGTGAGGGTGTGCAGCAGGCGCTGCTCAAGATGCTGGAAGGCACGGTGGCCAACGTGCCGCCGCAGGGCGGTCGTAAGCACCCGCACCAGGAGTTCATCCAGATCGACACCACAAACGTGCTGTTCATCTGCGGTGGTGCGTTCGCCGGTCTTGATCAGATCATCGAATCCCGCACCGGCCAGGGCGGCACCGGTTTCGGCGCACGGCTCCGGTCGGTGTCCGACCGGTCGACCGATGACATCTTCAGCCAGGTCATGCCGGAGGACATGCTCAAGTTCGGCCTGATCCCCGAGTTCGTCGGCCGGCTCCCAGTGATCACCAACGTGCGCAGCCTGGACCGCAGCGCCCTGGTGCGCATCCTCACCGAGCCGCGCAACGCGCTGGTCCGGCAGTACCAGCGGCTCTTCGAGCTGGACGGGGTCGAGCTGGAGTTCGACGAGCCGGCGTTGGAGGCGATCGCCGACCAGGCGATGCTGCGGGGCACGGGCGCCCGTGGTCTGCGGGCCATCATCGAGGAGGTTCTGCTCTCCGCGATGTTCGAGGTCCCGAGCAACCCGGACGCCGCCCGGGTGCTGATCACCCGCGAGGTGGTCCTGGAGAACGTCAACCCGACGATCGTTCCGCGCGAGTTCACCGGGCGTCGGGCCCGGCGGGACCGCGAGGAGAAGTCCGCCTGATCCTCCCCGTGTCACGCCGGTCGCTCACTCCTGACGCGGCCGGCGTGATCGCGTTCGGCGGTCCCACTCGCCCGACGGGGTGACGGTCACCATCATCAGCCGGGTCGGCTCGTCGGTGTCGTTGCGGTATCCGTGCTCGCGATCGGCGTGAAACTCGATGGTCTCGCCGGCGCGGACGGGGTGGTCCTGCCCGTCGACCCGGACGACCACGGCGCCGTCCAGCACGTGCAGCACCTCCCGGGTGCCGCGCGGGTGGTCGAGGGATCGGTGAGCCTCTCCGGGCGCCATCCGCCAGTCCCAGAGTTCGACGAGGTCCGGCTCGCCCAGTCCGCTCAGCAGGTGGCCGGTGCCGCCGTGCTCGCCCTGCCAGAGCAGGGGCGCCTCGACGGCGGGGGTGATCTTCACGGTGTGTTCCTCGGCCGGTTCGAGCAGGTGGGCGATGTTGACGCCGAACGCGTCGGCGACCCGGCAGAGCGTGCCGACGCTCGGGTTGGTCCGGGCGCCCTCGATCTGCACGAGCATCCCCTTGCTCACCCCGGACCGACCGGCCAGTTCCTCGAAGGACCAGCCTCGGGCGGCCCGTAGGTCGCGTACCTGTCGGGCGACCGCGGAAGTCACCGCGCCCACCCGGTCGCCCCCGGTGTCGGTCATTAAACTATCCTTCGCGGTCACTATTATGGTACGACAGACAGATGCTACCCATTGTCCTCGCCGCGGTGTCCGCGATCGCGTTCGGCGCCGCCGACTTCTCCGGCGGAAAGGCGTCCCGCCGCGCCGACCCGATCGCCGTGACAGTGGTCTCCCAACTGCTGAGCGTCCCACTGCTGGTCGTCCTGGTGCTGCTGGTGCCCGGCACTCCCACGGCCGGAGACATCGCCTGGGGGCTCGCCGCAGGCGTGGCAGGCGCAGCCGGCGTCATGCTCCTCTACCGGGCGCTCGCCGGCGGGATGATGGCCGTCGTCGCGCCGATCACCGCGATCACCGCCGCCGTGGTGCCGATCATCGCCGGCCTGTTCACGGCTACCTTCCCGGGCGGCCCGGCCCTGACCGGAGCGGGTCTCGCCGTGTTGGCCATCGCGCTGGTGAGCCTGGGGGAGGGCGGCAGCCGTCGAGCCGCTCCAACTCGGCTGGTCGGGCTCGCCCTCGCCGCCGGGGCGCTCTTCGGCGTCTTCTTCACGCTCCTCGGCCAGGCCGACGAGAGCGCCGGCATGTGGCCGGTGGCAGCGGTGCGGGCCAGTTCGATCGCGTTCGGGCTCGCGCTGGCCGCCGGCACCGGCGTCCGACTGCGGCTCGGCCGGCGCGTACTGGTCTGGGCGGCCGTCGCCGGCCTGCTCGACGGCGCCGCCAACGCGCTGTTCCTGGGCGCGGCGGCCCGAGGCCACCTGAGCATCATCGCGGCGATCACCGCGCTCTATCCGGCCAGTACGGTGCTGCTCGCACTCGTCGTCGACCGGGAACGGCTCCGCCCGGTCCAGGTCGCCGGGCTCGGTTTCGCCGCCGGAGCGCTGGTGCTGGCGAGCATCTGACGCTGTCCCCACCGGCCGGTGCGGTCGTACCCTGGGCTCATGCGCGTCGCCGTCTGCCAGCTGAACGCCCGGGACGACCGCAAGGCCAATCTGGCCGCCGCGGAGGTCCTGCTGGAACGCGCCGCCGCCGACGGCGCGGACCTCGCCGTCCTTCCGGAGTACGTCGACTATCTCGGTCCTGCCGCCGGGCTGCCGGAGCCCGAGCCGGTCGACGGGGAGGTGGGCAGCTTCTTCGCCGGGGTGGCCCGGCGGCTCGGGATGTGGTTGGTCGCGGGCTCGTTCCACGAGGCCGGGCCGGACCCGGAGCGCACCTGGAACACGTCGCTGGTCTTCGACAGGTCCGGCAGCCTGGCCGCGAGCTACCGCAAGATCCACCTGTACGACGTGGAGATCCCGGGCCGGGTCTCCTACCGGGAGTCGGCGACCGTGGCACCCGGGACTCAACCGGTCGTGGTCGACGTCGAGGGTCTGCGGGTGGGCCTGTCGATCTGTTACGACCTGCGTTTTCCGGAGCTGTACCGGGCACTGGCCACCGACGGTGGGGCCCAGCTGCTGGTGGTCCCCGCGGCGTTCATGATGCACACCGGCCGGGATCACTGGGAGGTCCTGTTGCGGGCCCGGGCGATCGAGAACCAGTGTTTCGTGGCGGCTGCCGGTCAGACCGGCGACCATGAGCCCGGCCGCACCTGTTTCGGGCGCAGCATGGTGGTCGACCCGTGGGGGACCGTCCTCACGCAACTGCCGGACGGGCCGGGGGTGGCGGTGGCCGACCTCGATCTCGACCGGCTCGCCGTCATCCGGAGCGAACTGCCCAGCCTGGCCAACCGCCGGCTCTGAGCCTTCAGCCCTCGAGCAGTACGCCGATCACCGCGAGCCCCGCGATGGCCCCGGCGGTGACCAGCAGCGCGGTGGTCATCCGCGATCGACCCCGTCGGGCCAGCCGCCCGACCGAGAGCACCAGGACGACCAGCACGACCGCGCCGATCACCACCTGCCAGAAGGGCAGGAGGAGACCGAGCAGCGCCTCCTCGGCGACCACCGTGGTGCGAAGCCCGGAGTCATCCATGCCTGACACTCTGGCACGCCCGGCCGTCCCGCGTCGCCGGGTGGGCCGACGAGTCCAGCGGCGGGATCGCCCCAACCAGTGATGAACCCTGATTTGCCTTCTCCGGGCCGTCCGCGTAACTTTCTCTCTGCACGGGGGAGGCCGGACAAACCGGCTAAGAACGGGCGCCAGGCTCGTGGCGGGAACGCCGAGCGAGACTGAGGATCGGGCGGTGCGGAACATCCCGGAGACGGGGTTGCGAACGCGAAGCCGACCGGGTAGAGTGCTGAAGCCGGCAGGAGCCGGGCGGAGAGCCGCGAAGCGGCGATCGGCCGGTCTGCGGCTTCCCATGACAGCAACGACCGCCGGATACGGCGTGCGTCATCGTGGGTCCGGACGAACAAGATTGATCACCTCGGATACGAGGTTGACAATGAAAGTTCGGCCAAGTAGGTTTGAGCGGTTGCCCCGAAACGGGTTCCACTGAGTGTGGTGCTTCTGATCGGTGTGTGGTTGTTCTTTGAGAACTCAACAGGGTGCTTGTAAAGCCAGTGCCAATTATGATTTATACCCCGGACTGGTCAGGCCTTTGGTTTGGCTGG
>NZ_VDFY01000311.1 GCF_006228125.1 Micromonospora orduensis
GTCGGTGGGCGGCGGGGGCGGGGGCTGCTCATCGGCGCAGGCGACCAGGCACGCCGGCAGGGCGAGCACGAGCGGCCCGAGCACGCGGCCGGCCGAGCGGAGAAGGACGGGCACCGGCTCATTCTGGCGGGTGACGGCGGCTGGTGGGGACCGGCACGTACCGGGCCCGCTCCGGCGTGTCGGGTCGGGCCGCTCCGGCGTACCGCCGCCCTGGCCAGCCGGGCCGCGCCGTCCCGGCCGGGCCGGATGGTGGGATCACCTGACCCGCCATCGTTACCCGCCGGATACCCTCAAGGGGTCTGACACGCGCCGCCGGCCCCGGTTCCGGCGGCGTCGGCACGCTCAGGGTCGCTGGGAGGGAGTGCACCGTCGTGGCACTCGTGGTGCAGAAGTACGGCGGGTCCTCCGTCGCCAACGCCGAGCGGATCAAGCGGGTGGCCGAGCGCATCGTCGCCGCCCGCAAGGCCGGCGACGACGTGGTGGTGGTGGTCTCCGCGATGGGTGACACCACCGACGAGCTGCTCGACCTGGCCAACCAGGTCAGCCCGCTGCCGCCGGGCCGCGAACTGGACATGCTGCTCACCGCCGGGGAGCGGATCTCCATGGCCCTGCTGGCCATGGCCATCCATAACCTGGGGTACGAGGCCCGCTCGTTCACCGGCTCGCAGGCCGGCGTGATCACCACGTCGGTGCACGGCCGCGCGCGGATCATCGACGTCACCCCGGGGCGGCTCAAGGGTGCGCTCGACGAGGGCTCGGTGGTCATCGTGGCCGGCTTCCAGGGCGTCTCGCAGGACACCAAGGACGTCACCACGCTGGGCCGCGGCGGTTCGGACACCACTGCGGTGGCGCTCGCCGCCGCGCTGCACGCCGACGTGTGCGAGATCTACACCGACGTGGACGGCATCTTCACCGCCGACCCGCGGATCGTCCCCAACGCCCGGCACATCCAGCAGATCACCTACGAGGAGATGCTGGAGCTGGCCGCGTGCGGCGCGAAGGTGCTGCACCTGCGTAGCGTGGAGTACGCCCGGCGGGCGGGGTTGCCGATCCACGTCCGTTCGTCATACTCGACCAACACCGGCACGATGGTCACCGGATCGATGGAGGACCTTTCCGTGGAGCAGGCATTGATCACCGGGGTCGCGCACGACCGTAGCGAGGCCAAGATCACGATCGTCGGGGTGCCCGACGAGCCGGGTGCCGCCGCGCGGATCTTCGACACCGTCGCCGGCGCCGAGATCAACATCGACATGATCGTGCAGAACGTCTCCACCGAGGGCACCGGCCGCACGGACATCTCGTTCACCCTGCCCAAGGCCGACGGCCCGACCGCGATGGCGGCGCTCAGCAAGATCCAGGAGCCGGTCAAGTTCAAGGGCCTGCTCTACGACGACCACGTCGGCAAGGTCTCGCTGATCGGTGCCGGCATGCGCTCGCACCCCGGTGTGGCCGCCGGCTTCTTCGCCGCGCTCGGCGCGGCCGGGGTCAACATCGAGATGATCTCCACCTCCGAGATCCGGGTCTCCGTGGTCTGCCGCGACACCGACCTCGACGCCGCCGTACGCGCCATCCACGACGCGTTCGAGCTGGGCGGCGACACCGAAGCCGTGGTCTACGCGGGGACGGGTAGGTAGCGCCGATGACGGCGCTGCCCACCCTCGCCGTGGTCGGAGCGACAGGTGCCGTCGGCACCGTGATGTGTGAGCTGCTCACCGGTCGCCGCAACGTCTGGGGTGAGATCCGTCTGCTCGCCTCCGAACGCTCGGTCGGGCGGCGGGTCCGCTGCCGGGGCGAAGAACTCGTCGTCCAGGCGCTGACCCCGGAGGCGTTCGACGGCGTCGACGTGGCGATGTTCGACGTGCCGGACGAGGTCTCCGCCGAGTGGGCGCCGATCGCGGTCGGCCGGGGCGCGATCGTGGTGGACAACTCCGGCGCGTTCCGGATGGACCGGGACGTCCCGCTCGTCGTTCCGGAGATCAACCCCGAGCAGGTCCGCAACCGACCCCGGGGCATCATCGCGAACGCCAACTGCACCACCCTCGGCATGATCATCGCGGTGGCGCCGCTGCACCGCGAGTACGGCCTGCGGGAGCTGGTGCTCGCCTCCTACCAGGCGGTCTCCGGCTCCGGGCAGGCCGGCGTCGAGATCCTGCACGACCAGCTCGCCAAGGTCGCCGGCGACCGTCTGCTCGGCTCGCGTACCGGCGACGTGCGGCAGGCCGTCGGCGACGACCTGGGCCCGTTCCCGGCGCCGCTCGCGCTCAACGTGGTGCCCTGGGCCGGCTCAGCGGCCGACGGCGGCTGGTCGTCCGAGGAAATGAAGATCCGCAACGAGTCCCGCAAGATCCTCGGCCTGCCCGACCTCAAGGTGTCCACCACCTGCGTACGCGTGCCCGTGGTGACCGCCCACTCGGTGGCCGTACACGCGGTCTTCGCCACCGAGGTCGACGCCGAGGGCGCCCGTGAGGCGCTGCGCAACGCCCCCGGGGTGATCGTCGTCGACGACCCCGCCGCGGGCGAGTTCCCGATGCCGATCGACGCGGTCGGCACCGACCCGTCCTGGGTCGGCCGGATCCGCCGCGCCCTGGACGACCCCCGCGCCCTGGACTTCTTCGTCACCGGCGACAACCTGCGCAAGGGCGCGGCCCTCAACACCGCCCAGATCGCCGAGCTGCTGGCCAAGGAGTTGAAGACCTCCTGACCCGAGGTCGGGGGTCAGGCGGCGGACAGCTGCACGCCGTCCCGGCCCTGGCGCTTCACCGCGTAGAGGGCCTGGTCGGCCCTGTGGAGCGTGCGATCGGGTGACTCGCCCGGACGGGGCAGCGCGACACCCACGCTGATGGTGCGGCCGACGCGGCGGGCCGCCTCGGTCAGCCGCTCCGCGATCCGGACCGCCTCCTCCGGGCGGCTCACCTCGATCACCGCGACGAACTCGTCCCCGCCGATCCGGTACAGCTCGTCGCCGTGCCGCAGCGCACCCTCCAGGGCCCGGGCCAACCCGACAAGCACCTGGTCGCCGGCCTGGTGGCCGTACGTGTCGTTCACCGTCTTGAAGCCGTCCACGTCGATCGCCAGCAGAGCCGTACGCCCCGGGGTGGCCGCCGCGATCCGCTGCCCGAACGGGCCGGTGTGCCGCAGCCCGGTCAACGGGTCCGAACTGGCCTGTTCCCGCAGGCGGGCGAGGGTGCGCAGCCGGTCCAGGGTCGTCCAGGCCTGCCCGGCCAGCAGCTCCATGAGGCTGACCGTTGTCGGGTCCGGGCGCAGGGACCGTTCGTCGGCGACCAGCAGCACCCCGCCGGCATCGGGTGGCCCGACCGGGACGGCGACAAGTGTGCGTACCCCGGCCCGGGTCAGCGGCTGGTAGTCCTCCGTCGGCGGGTGCCCCGCCTCGCCGAGGGTGTAGCCGGCGCCGTACCGGTGCGCCCGCTCGATCATCCGGGCGAGCGCCGCGGGCTCCGCCTCGGTCAGTTCGGCCCGGATCCGGGTCTCCAACCCGTTCGGGTTCAGCGGCGCCGGCCCGATCCGGACCTCGCCCGCGTCGGCGATCAGCAGCACCGCCGTGGAGAGGGTGGAGACCTCCCGGGCGGCGCAGGTGGCCACGCCCAGCACGTCACCCTCGGTGGGCGCGGAGGAGAGCGCGGCGGCGTGCCGGAGCAGCTTCTCGCTGCGGCTCTCCGCCGGCGGGCCGCCGAGGGCGGTGATCCGCGCGCCGAGCCGGGTGGCCAGCCGCTGCGCGATCTCCCGCCACGGGGCCAGGTCGACCGGATCGGTCCACTGCAGGTCGAGCACGCCGATGGTCCGGCCGGTCGGGTCGGTGACCGGTACGCACAGCTCGGCGGTCACGTCGGGGCGTACCGGGAGGTAGTCCGGGTCGACGGTGACGTCGGGGACGACGGCCGTGGCGCCGGTGGCGTACACCCGGCCGACGATGCCGGTCCGGGCCGGCACGGTGGCGAACACCTGCCACGCCCCGGTCGCCGCGATGCACCGCAGCCGGTCGTGCACCTCGATCAGCACGGAGATCGTCGCCGAGGTGTGCCGGGACAGCGCGGTGACCGTCCACCGACAGGCCTCTGGCGTGGTCGACGCCATCGGCAGGCGGACGGTGACGTCGCGGACAACTTGCTGATGATCCACTCGCACGTCGTTCCAGGTAGGGGAGGGGTCGGCGCGATCAAGCGTACTTCCGTCGGCGGGGACCGTCCGAGCTTCGTACACATGTGCTATCCACAGGCTGTGGACGGAGCCTGTGGGCTCGGGACGCCGCGCGACGCGGTCCGGCGATAGCGTGGAACTCCCGGCACCGAGGAGGCGGGCCATGCTCATCGCCCAGCTCAGTGACCCGCATCTGACGACCGGCCTGCTCGCCGCCGCCCCGGCCGCCGGGCTGCACGGCGCGCTCGGCCGGGTGCTGGCGCTGCGACCCCGACCGGACTGCGTGGTCATCACCGGCGACCTGGTCGACCACGGCCGACCCGACGAGTATGCGGCGCTGCGTGAGCTGATCGGCCGGTTCCCCCTCCCGGTGTACCTGGTCGCCGGCAACCACGACGACCGGGAGTCCCTGCTCGACGCGTTCGGCGGCACGCCCTGGCTGGGCGGCGGCTTCTCCGCCTACTACCACGTCGACCACGAGGCGGCGACAATCGTGGTCCTCGACTCGCTGATCCCTGGCAGCGACGCCGGCCAACTCGGCGAGGAGCAGCTCGGCTGGCTCGACGGCGTCCTGGCCGGGCGGCCCGAGGTGCCCGCCGTGGTCTGCCTGCACCACCCGCCGGTCGCGGCCGGCATCCCGACGGCCGACGCCATCCGGCTCGCCGACGGCGCCGCGCTCGCCGAGGTGATCGGCCGGCACCGGCACGTCGTGCGGGTCGCCGCCGGGCACCTGCACCGCCCGGTCACCACGGGGTACGCCGGCACGGTGCTCACCGTGGCCCCCAGCACCTGGAGACAGAGCACGCTCACCATGGCCGCCGACGAACAGATCGGCTGGGTCGCCGAGCCCACCTCCTTCCTGCTGCACCTGGTCGAATCGGGCGGGTGCGTGACGCACACCGTGCAGGTCAGCCACTCCGCCGGCCAGACCTGCGGCTTCTGACGGCGGCGCACGTGATCGCGGTCGAGGAACGGCAGGTCTGGTACGTCGCGTACGGCTCGAACATGCACGCCGCCCGCCTGGCCTGGTACATCGGCGGCGGATGCCCGCCCGGCGGGCGGCGGACGTACCCCGGCTGCCGGGACCCCCGCCCGCCCAGCCGGTCGGTGCCGGTGTCCCTGCCGGGCGGGATCTACTTCGCCGGCGAGTCCCGCGCCTGGACCGGCGGGATGGCGTTCTACGACCCACAGCTCCCGGGCGTGGCCGCGGCCCGCGCCTACCTGGTCACCGTCGAGCAGTTCACCGACATCGCGGCCCAGGAGATGTACCGCCCAGCGGCCGACACCGAAGACCTCGTCCCGGCCACCGACGCGGCGATCGACGCGGCCGTCGCCGACGGGCGGGCCACGCTGGGCCCCGGTCGGTACGAGACGCTGGTCTGCCCGGGCAGCCACGGCGGTGTCCCGATGCTCACCTTCACGGCTCCCGTGCCGGCGTCCGCCGTGCGATTCCATCCACCGGCACCGATCTATCTCGGCATGATCGCCCGTGGGCTGCGCGAGTCGCACGGCTGGCCAGCGGAGCGGATCGCCGACTACCTGGCAGGTCGGCCCGGGATCGCCGACGGCTGGTCGCCCGACGCCGTCACGGACCTGGTCGTCGAGGTGCTCGCCGCCGGCTGAGCGATGCGCGCCCGGTCCTCTCTGGACCTGGCTCGACAATCGTGCGTATTCGCAGCTCTGTATGCTGCCCGGCTCGACGGGTCGGCGTCCGGATGAGAGGCTGGCCGGGACGGCGACGGTCCCAACGTCGCCATCCGCGATCGACCCTTCCCACGGCGTCGGTCGGCGGCCCGGTCGACCCACCGGCCGGCCACCGCACACGCCGATTCTCACGAGGAGTTCCATGTCCAGTTCCGGGATGCGTCGGGCCGCTGTCGGCCTGACCGCACTCGCGGTGGCCGCGCTCGGCGCGGTCGCCACCACCCCCGAGCAGGCCGACGCACGGCCGAAGCCGGTCGACGTCACCCTGCTGGCGCTCAACGACTTCCACGGCAACCTCGAACCGCCGACCGGCTCCAGCGGCACCATCGCCGGGCAGACCGCGGGCGGTGTCGAATACCTGGCGACGCACCTGGCCGAGCTGCGCGCCGCCGCCAAGAAGAAGAACACCATCACCGTCGCCGCCGGTGACCTGATCGGCGCGTCCCCGCTGCTGTCCGCCGCGTTCCACGACGAGCCGACCATCGAGGCGCTGAGCATGGCGGGGCTGGACTACGCCAGCGTCGGCAACCACGAGTTCGACGAGGGCGCCGCCGAGCTGCTGCGCATCCAGAACGGCGGCTGCCACCCGGTCGACGGCTGCGCCGACGGCACCCCGTACCGGGGCGCCGGCTTCAAGTACCTCTCCGCCAACGCCTTCAAGACCGCCACCGGCAAGCCGCTGATGGCGCCGTACGCCATCCACAAGGTCCAGGGCGTCAAGGTCGGCTTCATCGGGATGACCCTGGAGGGCACCCCGCAGATCGTCAGCCAGCAGGGCGTCGCCGGCCTCACCTTCGCCGACGAGGCGGACACCGCCAACCGGTACGCCCGCGAGCTGCGCCACAAGGGCGTGGAGACGATCGTCGTGCTGCTGCACGAGGGTGGCGCCCAGGCGGCGACCGGTGGCATCAACGACTGCGTCGGCATGACCGGCCCCATCGTGGACATCGCCAACCGGATGGACCCGTCGATCGACGTGGTGGTCAGCGGCCACACCCACCAGGCGTACAACTGCGACATCAACGGCAAGCTGGTCACCAGCGCCAGCTCGTTCGGTCGCCTGGTCACCGACATCGACCTGAAGATCGACCGGCGCAGCGGTGACGTGCTCTCCGCCGCCGCGAACAACGTGGTCGTCACCCGGGACGTCGCCAAGGACCCGAAGCAGACCGCGCTGATCGACAGGTACAAGACGGTGCTCGGCCCGGTCGCCGACCGCCAGGTCGGTGAGACCACCACCGCGATCACCAAGACCCAGGAAACCCTATTCGGTACGACCCTGGGCGAGTCGCCACTGGGCAACCTGATCGCCGACGCGCAGCTCGCCGCCACCGACGACGAGCAGAACGCGGTAGCCGCGTTCATGAACCCGGGTGGGGTCCGGGCCGACCTGAACGCCGGCCCGGTCACCTACGAGGAGGCGTTCACGGTACAGCCGTTCGCCAACAACCTGGTGACGCTCGACCTGACCGGTGCGCAGCTCTACTGCGTACTGGAACAGCAGTTCGTCACCGGCCGGACGCTGTACCCGTCGTCGACCGTCGGCTACGTGGTCGACCCGGCCGGCACCACCGGCACCGTCGCCGACCCGTGCGCCGGCACCCGCGTGGTCCGGGGCAGCCTCACCATCGGCGGCACCGCCGTCGACACCGCCGCCACCTACCGGGTGACGGTGAACAACTTCCTGGCCGGGGGCGGCGACGGCTTCAGCGCCCTCACCGCCGGAACCAACCAGGTCACCGGCCAGATCGACCTGGACGCGTTCGTGGCGTACCTGACCGCGCAGTCGCCGGTCTCCGCCCCGACGCTCGACCGCATCCGCACCACCGCCGAGGTCCCCGCCGCCTGACGGACGACCCCGCAACGATCGGGCCCCGGAGCAACCGCTCCGGGGCCCGATCGTTGCGGGGTCGTCCGTCAGGCGGCGGGGACCTCGGCGGTGGTGCGGAT
>NZ_VDFY01000214.1 GCF_006228125.1 Micromonospora orduensis
CCAGTCCGGGGTATAAATCATAATTGGCACTGGCTTTACAAGCACCCTGTTGAGTTCTCAAAGAACAACCACACACCGATCAGAAGCACCACACTCAGTGGAACCCATCTCGGGGCTTTTCCCGCTCGGCGCTCCGGCGCTTTCAGCGCCAGGCACTTTTACTACGTTACCCGCCCGTTTCCGCCGTGTCAAACCGGTGTTTCGCGGTTCGTCGTGCTTCATCAGTTAATGCGGGCACCATGTCTCGACCGGCTTGCGCCGCTCTCGTCACGGATTCGGTAGGCCGGCCGTCGCGATTTCTCGCGACCCGCCCGGTGCCCTACCGACTGCCAACCATACCCGGTCGGTTTCGCCGCGCCAAATCCGCCTCGCGGCGTTTCTGGTGGCACCTCCCGGTCCGGAATCCGGTGGGCACGCCCGCCCGACCCCGAGGCCGTCGCCGCGCTCCGGCCGCTTCGGCTTTCGCCTGTTTCGTCCGTTCCGCGCTGGCAGAGAGAAAGTTACGCGTCCGGCGGAGTGATCGTCAAATCCGCCGGACGCGTCCCCCGTCACACCGTCGACGGTCGGCTATCCGCCCAGCTCAACGCCCGCGAAGGAGCGCTTGCCCCGGCGCAGCACCAGGTACCGACCGTGCAGCAGATCGTCCGGAGACACCGCGGCGTCCACGTCGGTCACCCGGTGGTTGTTGACGTACGCACCGCCCTCGGCGATCACGCGGCGGGCCTCCTTGAGGCCGTTCACGAGCCCGGAGTCCCGAAGGAGGCCTGCCACGTCGGGCAGCTCGCCGGTGAGGCGCACCAGGCCCGCCTCGGTCAACGCCGCGCGCAGCGTCTCCGGGGCGAGGTCGTCGAGCGAACCACGCCCGAACAGCGCCTGGCTGGCGGCGATGGCCTGCCGAGTCTCCTCGGGGCCGTGCACAAGCGTGGTCAGCTCCTCGGCGAGCGCCCGCTGGGCCAGCCGGGCGGCCGGTCGTTCGGCGGTGGCCTTCGCCAGCTCCTCCAGCTCGTCGCGGGAGCGGAAGCTGAAGTACCGCAGGTAGCGGTCGACTTCCCGGTCGTCCACGTTGAGCCAGAACTGGTAGAACGCGTACGGGCTGGTCATCGTGGGGTCGAGCCAGACGGCGCCGCCCTCGCTCTTGCCGAACTTCGTACCGTCTGCCTTGGTGACCAGGGGCGTGGTGAACGCCTGCACCGGCCCCGCGCCCCGCCGGCGGACGTAGTCGACGCCGGCGGTGATGTTGCCCCACTGGTCGGAGCCGCCGAACTGGAGCTGACAGCCGTGCCGACGGTGCAGCTCGTAGAAGTCGTTGGCCTGCAACAGCTGGTAGCTGAACTCGGTGAAACTGATGCCGGTCTCCAGCCGGGCCCGCACCACCTCCCGGGCCAGCATCTTGTTCACCGGGAAGTGTTTGCCCACGTCGCGGAGGAACTCGACGATCGACATCTCGCCGGTCCAGTCCAGGTTGTTGACCAGCTGTGCCGCGTTGTCGCCGGTGTACGACACGAACGGCGCGAGCTGTTCGCGGATCCGCTCGACCCAACCGGCGATCACCTCGGGTGGGTTGAGCGCCCGTTCGGCGCTCTCCTTCGGGTCACCGATCTGCCCGGTGGCCCCGCCGACCAGCAACAACGGGCGGTGGCCGGCGAGTTGCAGCCGGCGGGCCATGAGGACCTGCATGAGGTTGCCGACGTGCAGGCTCGGGGCGGTGGGGTCGAAGCCCACGTAATAGGTGGCGGCAGCCCCGCCGTCGAGCAGCTCGCGCAGCTCGTCGAGGCCTGTCGAGTCCTGAATGAGGCCACGCCAGAGCAGGTCGTCGGTCAGGGAGTCCCGCCCGGTCGGCGGGGAGCTGCTGTCGGTCACGGTCACCGATTCTCCCCCATCGCCGGCGCCGACCCGTACCGGGTTTGGCGCAACCCGTCCCGGTTAGGCTTGCGCCCCGTTGATCGAGGAGGGTTTTGCCGTGGAGAAGCCGGATCTGACGGGTGGCTTCGTCGCCCTGCTCGGGCTGAAGTTCGAGGAGGCCACCGCCGACCGGGTGGTCATCAGCTGGCCGGTCCTCCCGGAGCTGCACCAGCCGTTCGGCATCCAGCACGGCGGGGTGTACTGCTCGGTGGTGGAGACCGCGGCCAGCGTCGGTGGTTCGCTCTGGCTGGGCGACCGGGGGACGGTCGTCGGGGTGTCGAACCAGACGGACTTCCTGCGGGCCGTCCGGGACGGCGAGCTGACCGCTGTCGGCACGCCGGTGCACCGGGGCCGCAGCCAGCAGCTCTGGCAGGTGGAGATCACCGACGCCGACGAGCGGCTGGTCGCCCGCGGACAGGTCCGTCTGCAGAACCTCTCCCGCGACTGAGCCGCGCCCTCGACGGGTCAGCTGCGGGCCTCGTCGAGCACCGGCTCGGCGTCCCGCTCGGCGTCCGTCTCGTCGGGCACCCGGCTCAGTCGTACCTCGGTGATGGCCCGGTGGTCGATGCCGGCCACCATCAGGACCCAGCCGTCCAGGGTCACGTCCTCACCGGCCACGGTGGGGATGTGCCCGAGGCGGGCCAGCACCAGCCCGGCGACTGTGGTGTAGTCGCCGTCCGGGCGCGACGGCAGCTCGACGCCGATGTCCGGAAGGTCGTGCACCGGGAAGGTGCCCGGCAGCACCAGGGCACCGTCCGGTTCGCGGCGCACCGAGTAGCCGTCCCGGTCGGTCTCGTCGTAGATCTCCCCGACGATCTCCTCCAGGATGTCCTCCAGCGTCACGATCCCGTCGACGGCACCGCGCTCGTCCACCACCAGGGCGATGTGCTGGCGTTCGGCCTTGAACTGGCGCAGCGCGTCGACCACCGGCAGCGAGTCGGGCAGCAGCATCGGCGGGCGGGCGATCTCGTCGACCGGCCGGTCGTCGGGCACGCCGACCAGGTCACGCAGGTGGATCACTCCGGCCGTGTCGTCCAGGCCGCCATGGCGCACCACCGGCGCGCGGGAGTGCCCGGTGGCGGCCAGCACGAGCCGCGCGGCCTCCGCGGTGGTCCCGCTGTCGAGCGTGAAGACCTGCAACCGGGGTACGAGGACAGCCCGCAACCGCCGGTCGGCGATCTCGACGGCGCCGGCGATGATGGTGCGCTGCTCCTTGGTGAAGCCGTGGTTGCCGGCGACGATGTCGCGCAGCTCGTCCGGGCCGATCTCCTCCGGCTGGTGCTTCGGGTTGAGCCCGACCAGACGGACGACCAGGTCGCTGGTGGCGCCGAGCGCCCAGACGGCCGGGCGGGTGAGGCTGGCGAGCAGGTCGAGCGGGCGGGCCACCAGCAGCGCCCACCGCTCGGCGGACTGCATGGCGATCCGCTTGGGGGCCAGCTCGCCGAAGACCAGGGTGACGAAGGTCAGCGCGAGGGTGACCACAACGATGGCCACCGTCTCGGCGGCCTTGCCGAACACCCCGAGCAGCGGTACGAGGGGCTTGGCCAGGGAGACCGCGGCGGCGGCGGAGGCCAGGAAGCCGGCCAGGGTGATGCCGATCTGGATGGTGGCGAGGAAGCGGTTCGGGTCCTTGGCGAGGCGGGCCAGCACCCGCCCGGCCCGGCTGGTGCGCTCCAATCGTTGGATCTGGCTGTCCCGCAGCGACACCAACGCCATCTCACTGCCGGCGAAGAGCGCGTTGATGACGACCAGGATCCCGACCAGGGCCAGTTGGCTCCCGTAGCTCTGCACGCCCGGTTCGCTCCCTCAACTGTGGTGACGCCGGCGGGTACGCGCGGCGCCGCCGGCCGGCGAGCCGGCCAGCGTACGCGCTTCTGTGCCCCGTGGGGCGGCGACCGAATCCTGCTCGCTATGCCGAATCGGTGGTCACCGGCGCCGGCAGGTCGAGGACGTACGCGCCCCCCTCGGGGCGGAAGCCGAGCCGATGGTAGTAGGGGGCGACCATGCCGGGTGGGCTGACGACCCGGTGGAAGCCGCGTTCGGTGAAGAGGCGGCTGCGCCGGTAGACGAACTCGCCGGGGGTGAAGTCGCGGAACTTCGGGGTCACGTAGTCCAGGTCGATCTGGGCGACTCCGCGTGACTCGGCGTGTGACAGCACCACCCCGACCACCTCGTCGGCGGTGACCACCAGGAACGCGGACCGTCCCGGAGCGTCCGGGTCCCAGTGGAAGTCGGGGTTGAACCGGGCGATGTCCGTGCCGTGCACGCGCAGCGTGTGCGCCAGGAACTGGTCGCCGACGCCGACCTCGACCACCTGGTAGGTCTTCTCGTCGTGCCGGGTGGCCAGCATGCCGCGCAGGTACCAGATGTTGATCACGGCGAGCACGATGTTGAGCCCGACCATGGGCCAGACCTCGATGGCGGCGTTGTAGCCGATCAGCACGACGCAGCCGACGAGGTTGAGGGCGCGCAGCCGCAGGACGCGCGACTGAAGCAGCGACCAGACCAGCACCGCGGAGCCGGCCCAGCCGACGAGATCCAACCAGTTCACCCCGCGAGACTAGTGCCCGCCCAGGTCAGGGGTGTCGGCGGGCAACTCCAGCAGCCATTCCTCGACGTCGGCGCCGCGGCCGTTGGCGTACCCCGAGTCCTCGCCGACCACGACGAACCCGCATTTGCGCAGCACCGCGAGGGAGGCGGCGTTGTCCTTGGCGGCGCGGGCGTGCACCGGCCGGGGCAGCTCGCGCAGCAGGGCGGCCAGGGCTGCGGTGGCGTGACCGCGGCCCCACCGGGTCGGGTCGATCCAGTAGCTGACCTCGGTCTGGTCGTCGACCGGGAAGGCGCTGACGTAGCCGACCACCTCGCCGTCGATCTCGATGGTGCGGACCAGGTTGACGGGATTGGTGAGCACCCGCGCCCAGTGCCGGGCGAACTCGCGGTGGTCGGACGGGTCCTTGGGGCCGAAGGCGGCCATCCGGTTGGCCTCCGGGTCCTGCTGGTGCAGGAAGAATTCCACGAGGTCGTCCTCACGGACCGGGCGCAGTAGCACGTCGGACGTCATCGGGTGAGAGTACGGCTCGGCTGTGACGGTGCGGGACCTCTGGCCCGCCAGCCGTACCGTCCGGCCCTGCCGACAGCCCTCGACACATTGGTACGAACAGATGGAGAGGTCCGTGCGGTAAACGACAGTGGAGGCCGGAACCATGCCCAAGTACGTCTACGACTTCATCGAGGGTGACCGGGGCAGGGCCGACCTGCTGGGTGGCAAGGGCGCGAACCTGAGCGAGATGACCCGGCTGGGGTTGCCGGTGCCGCCGGGGTTCACGATCAGCACCGACGCCTGCCGCGCCTACCTGCGCACCGGTGCGCCTCCGGACGGGCTCTTCGCCGAGGTCAACGCGCACCTGCGCGACGTGGAGGCACGGCTGGACCGCCGGCTCGGCGACCCGCACGACCCGCTGCTGCTGGCGGTCCGCTCCGGTGGCCGGTACTCGATGCCCGGGATGATGGAGACGGTCCTGGACATCGGACTCAACGACACCACGGTCGGCCCTCTGGCCGCGCACAGCGGTGACGCCCGGTTCGCGTGGGACTCGTACCGGCGGTTGATCCAGATGTTCGGCCGTACGATGCACGGACTGCCGGCGGAGGAGTTCGAGCGGGAGCTGGAGGCGCTGCGGGCGACGGCCGGACCGGCCGGGCCGAACGCCGAGCAGTTGCGCGACCTGGTGGAGACGTACAAGAAGATCTTCGCCGCCCACGTGGGGCACGAGTTCCCGCAGGCCCCGCACGAGCAGCTCTATCTGGCCATCCGGTCGGTGTTCGAGTCGTGGAACTCCGAGCGGGCGCGGTTGTACCGCCGCCAGGAGCACATCCCGGACGACCTCGGCACGGCGGTGAACGTCATGGCGATGGTCTTCGGCAACCTCGGCCCGGACTCCGGCACCGGGGTGGCGTTCACCCGTGACCCGGCAACCGGAACGCCAGGCGTGTACGGCGACTACCTCGCCAACGCCCAGGGCGAGGACGTGGTGGCCGGCATCCGCAACACCGTGGGTCTGCCCGAGCTGGCGCGCATCGACCCGGTGAGCTACCGCCGGTTGCTTGAGATCATGGCGACGTTGGAGCGGCACTACCGGGACCTGTGCGACATCGAGTTCACCATCGAGCGGGGGCGGCTGTGGATGCTGCAGACCCGGGTGGGCAAGCGGACGGCCGCGGCAGCGTTCGTGATCGCCGCGCAGCTGGTCGACGACGGGCTGATCACGCTGGACGAGGCGTTGCGCCGGGTCACCGGCGCCCAACTGGCCCAGCTTATGTTCCCCGCGTTCGATCTGACCGGCGCGCCGACACCGCTGGCCGTCGGTCTCGGCGCCTCGCCAGGCGCCGCGGTGGGCCGGGTGGTCTTCGACTCGGCCGCGGCGGCGGCCGCCGACGGACCGGTGATCCTGGTACGGCGGGAGACCAACCCGGACGACCTACCCGGCATGATCGCCGCGGCGGGGGTGCTCACGTCCCGCGGCGGTAAGACCTCGCACGCCGCCGTGGTGGCCCGGGGCATGGGGCGTACCTGCGTCTGCGGCGCGGACGCGCTGCGCATCGACGCCGAGCGCGGCGAGTTCACCGCCGGCGACCGGGTCGTGCGGGCCGGCGAGGTGATCTCGATCGACGGGACCACCGGTCGGGTCTACCCGGGCGAGGTGCCGGTGCAGCCGTCCCCGGTCGCCCGGTACCTCGCCGGTGACCTGGCGTCGCAGGCCGACCCGCTGGTCGCGGCGGTACACCGGCTCCTCGGACACGCCGACGCGGTGCGCCGGCTGGGTGTTCGGGCCAACGCGGACACCGGTGCGGACGCCCGGCGGGCCCGACGGTTCGGCGCCACCGGCATCGGTCTGTGCCGCACCGAGCACATGTTCCTCGGCGAGCGGCGGGAGCTGGTGGAGCGGCTGATCCTGGCCGACGGGCCGGACGAGGTGACCGCCGCGTTGGACGCGTTGCTGCCGTTGCAGCGGGCGGACCTCGAGGAGATCCTGACCGCGATGGACGGGCTGCCGGTGACGATCCGCCTGATCGACCCGCCGCTGCACGAGTTCCTGCCCCCACTGCATGAGCTGACCGCGCGGGTGGCCCGCGCGGAGGCCCTCGGCGAGGACCCGGGCCGCGACGGTCGCCTGCTGATCGCCGTACGCCGGATGCACGAGGCCAACCCGATGCTCGGGTTGCGCGGTGTGCGGCTCGGGTTGGTGATCCCGGGGCTGTTCGCCATGCAGGTCCGGGCGGTCGCGGAGGCCGCGGCGCAACGGATCCGCGACGGCGGCGACCCCCGCCCGGAGATCATGGTGCCGCTGGTCGGCGACGTGCGCGAACTCCGCGCGGTGCGCGCCGAGATCGAACCGGTCATCTTCGGGGTGCCGGACGCGCCGGACATCCCCATCGGCACGATGATCGAGGTGCCCCGGGCGGCGCTGACCGCCGGGGAGATCGCCGGCGCGGCGCACTTCTTCTCCTTCGGCACCAACGACCTGACCCAGACCGCCTGGGCGTTCTCCCGCGACGACGTGGAGGGCTCGTTCTTCAGCGCCTACCTGGAGCGGGGGATCTTCGGCGTCTCGCCGTTCGAGAGCATCGACGCCGTCGGTGTGGGCCGCCTGGTCCGGATGGCCGTCGCCGAGGGTCGGGCCGCCCGCCCGGACCTCACCATCGGGGTGTGCGGTGAGCACGGCGGCGACCCCGACTCGATCGCGTTCTTCGCCGACGCCGACGTGGACTACGTCTCCTGCTCGCCGTACCGGGTGCCGATCGCCCGGCTGGCCGCCGGGCGGGCGGCGGTCGACGTCACCACCGGCACGTCCGACTCCCGCTAGGAGGCAGCGCCATGACCGCGATCCTCAACCCCACCGGCCCCGCCC
>NZ_VDFY01000245.1 GCF_006228125.1 Micromonospora orduensis
CCGTCGGGGCGTCCCCGTGGGCAGACGGCTCGTCGGCGCAGACGTGGTCCGGGTTCGCCGCCGCCCGCGCCAGAGCCGCCACCTGCGCCGCCAACGGGTCGTCGGCCGCGAGGTGCTGTCGGCACAGCTCGCGGGCCAGCGCCAGATTGTCGTGGGCCTCGGTGAACTGTCCACAGTCGCGCTGCATCGCGCCGAGCCGGGCCAGCATCTTGATGCCGCTGGGGTGCCCGTCGCCGTACACCTCGCGGTGCAGCTCCCAGGCGTCCTGAAGCCGGTCCCGCGCCACCGTGCACTGGCCACGCGCGTACTCGACGGTGGCCAGGTCGGCGTGCGCGGCGAGCACCCGCAGCGACTCCGGGCCGTCCTGCGCGGTCAGCTCGATGATGACTTCCTGGTAGAGCCGGGCGGCTCGGGAGTGGCTGCCGACCCGGTGCAGCACCGCGGCCAGTGTCGCCGCGGCGGCCACCGTGCGCGGGTCGGAGCGGCCGTGCAGCCGGGTGGTGGCCGCGTACGCGAAGGCGGCCCACCCACGGGCGGAGTGCGGCTCGCCGAGGGCGACCAGGACCCGCGCCTGGAGGCTGGCGGCCTCGGCCAGCTCGGGGGTGGCGTTGGCCGGGCGGGGGTCGGCGTCGGTGAGCGCGTCGGAGAGCAGCCGCTGTGCGCCCACCAGATCACCGGAGGACACGAGGTGGTGCGCCTGATCAGTGAGGTCGCCGAAGCCGGAGGGCACGCCCCATCGTGCTCATCCGACGACGGTAAGTACAAGACCCACGGCGGTGTCGATCGGTCAGGATCTTGTCAGGTGCTCGGCCACGGTTTCGCTGATCCGGCGTAGCTGGTCGATCTGGGCCGGGCTCAACGCGTCGAACAGGTGCCGGCGTACCCCCTCGACGTGGCCGGGTGCGGCGGCCGCGAGGGTGGCGAAACCGTCGTCGGTGAGGACCGCGACCTGCCCGCGCCGGTCGGTGGGGCAATCCTCGCGACGCACCCAGCCGGCGGCCTCCAGCCGGGCCACCGCGTGCGAGAGCCGGCTGCGCGACGAACCGGCCGCCTCGGCCAGGTCGCTCATCCGTAGTTGGCGGCCGGGGGCCTCGGAGAGCCGGACCAGGATCTCGTAGTAGGCGTGCGGCATTCCCGCGTCGCGTTGCAGTTCACGGTCGAGCGTGTCCATCAGCGCCCGGGAGGCGGTGAGGTACGCGCGCCAGGTGCGCTGCTCGTCGGGGTTCAACCAGCGGGTCATGACGACCATCATACCCCCGATAGTTGAACGCTCAACTAAGCGGCGCTACTCTGGGGGCATGGGTATCCACCGGCTCAACCACGCGGTCCTGTACGTCAGCGATCTCGCCCGCAGCGTCGCCTTCTACCGGGACGTGCTGGGCTTCCGTCCGGTGGCGATGACCCCGGACGGCTTCCGGGGCGCCACCTTCCTCCAGGCCCCCGACTCGACGAACGACCACGACCTCGGCCTGTTCGAGATCGGCGCGGGCGCCGGGCGCTCGACCGCCGGTCGGGCCACCGTCGGCCTCTACCACCTGGCCTGGGAGGTCGACACCCTCGACGAGCTGGCCGCCACCGCCGAGCGGCTCGTCGCCGCGGGCGCGCTGGTCGGCACCTCCGACCATGGCACCACCAAGAGCCTCTACGGCAGGGACCCGGACGGCCTGGAGTTCGAGGTGGTCTGGCTGATCCCGGCCGACCTGCTCGACGACGCCGCGCTGGCCGCCCGCAAGCAGATCGGTCGGCTCGACCTGGACGCTGAGCGGCGGCGCTACGGCGGCCAGACCCGCGGCGGGGTGGGGATCTCCGTCCCCGCCTGACCCGCCATGCGGTAGAACGGACCGATGCCGACCGACCGGACCACCGACTTCCTCCGCGAGCTGCTGGTCCGCCAGTTGACGACCTGGCTGCCCACGGCCCTGCAGCGCTCCCGGCGAGCCACCGTCGCGCTGGCCGGCGTCGACGAGGGCGGCGCGGAGGCGGCGCTGCGGGTGGTCGCCGGCCACGCCGCACAGGTACGAGGCCGGCAGGTGACCGTGCTGGTGCTGGCCGACAGCGCCGCCGACCTGCCGGCCCGACTCGGACCGATCGAGGCGGGACTGCCCGCCGAGGTGACCGTGCACCTGCTGCCGGGCGCCCCGGACCGGCTGCCGGTCGCGGTGAAGGCGGCCGGCGCGGCCGGCTCGCCGCTGTTCACTTTCGTGGCCGTGCCCGGTGCGGTGAGCGCCGACGTGCTCGCCGCCGCCGCCAACGGGCGCACCGGCGAGGTGCTGCTGCACGCGGGCAGCAGTGCCCGTGACGCGCTCGTCGCGGCCGGCTTTCCGCTGGTCGCCGAGGTGGCGCCGGTGCTGCCGAACGACGAGGCGGCCGGTGTGATCGCGTTCGGCAGTCGCTCGGACCGCAGCCTGGAGGCCGTACGCGACGCGCTGTGGGCGGTCGGCGCGGACCTCGACGTGCGCTACCGCGACCCTGCCGACCCGACGGGCGCGACGGTCGACGTGGCCGGCGATCCCGACCTCGCGCCACTGACCCGCGAGCTGCTGGTCGAGCTGCGCCGAGGTGGGCCGCGGCAGGTCACCGAAGTGCGCCGGCACACCCTCACCGCCACCGTCTACCGGTCCGGCGACGCCAACCGGGCGCTGGAAGACCTGCTCGCCGCAGGCGACGTACGCCGGGAACGCGAGACCGGCCGGCTGGCCGGCGACGAGGTCATCACCGTGGCGCGCTGAGGGCCGCGCCGGGCCGACCCCGCAGACGCCGAGCGGGGTGCCGGTGGATCACCGGCACCCCGCTCGACCCCCGGGGCGCTACGACCGGGACTTGTCCTGCTTCCAGGACAGCGGACCCGGCAGGTCGACCCGGTGAGCCCGTGCCTTGGAGTTCCAGGACCAGCGCCCGATCTTGATGCTCCAGGAGGAGAACCCGTTCTCGGTGAAGTTCAGGATGATCGGACCGTACTTCTTGCGCTTGCGAAACATGAGGCCCATCGGAGGACTCCCCTCGTCACCGTTCCCTGCCGTGTCGAGATCGAACATTCCCGAACCGGCGAATTCCGAAACCCCCTCGCCGTCCCGGGTGGACGATGACCCGGGGCCATGATGGACCGGACCTGCCCGCCCTCGACCTGCGCTGGCGTCAGCGCGGTTCCCAGGCGTCGGGCAGGGCGGTGAGCTTGCGCACGTGGGCGGGCAACCGGCCACTGACGATCTCGGCGAGGCTCACCTCGTCGACCACCCGCCGCACGGCGGCGCGCACGGCCACCCACAGGCCGGGCAGGTTCTCCGCCGACCCCTCGTACCGGGTCTCCTCCGGGCGCAGGCCGCGTACCCCGGCCAGGGGGCCCTCGACGGCGCGCAGCACCGCGCCGACTGTCACCTCGCGCGGTGGGCGCGCCAGGGTGTAGCCACCCTCGGCGCCGCGCTGGGCACGCACGATGCCGGCCCGGCGCAGGTCCGCCAGGACGGCCTCCAGGAACTTGCGGGGCATGTCCTGCTCGGCGGCGATGGCCTGGGTGGACAGCAGTGAGGGGTACGCGGTGGCGAGGCTCAGCGCCGCCCGTACCGCGTAGTCGCCGCGCGCGGAGATCTGCACCCTGCCATCATGCCCGGCCGGCGCCGCCGCCCGGGCCGGTGGGCGACCCGGTTCGGGTGCCGTGGCCGCCGTTGGCCGGTTCGCCGGTGCCACCGAGGCGGAAACGGCCCCCGTTGACGCCGACGCCCTCGGCCGGCGGTCGAGGGCGCACCACCCGGCCGGCGGGTGGCTGCTCCCGCGCGGCACGGAACGCGCCGGGGCTGATACCGACCTCCCGGGTGAAGAAGCGGCCGAAGTTGGTCGGCTCGGAGAAGCCGAGCTGCCTACCGATCTGGGCGATCGGCTCGTCCGTCGCGGCGAGCAGGCGGGCGGCCTGCAACGCGACCCGCTCGTCGATGACCTGCTTGGCGCTGTTGCCGGTGACGGCCAGGCAGGCCCGGGTGAGGGTCCGCACCGAGCAGCCGAGTGCGGCGGAGTAGTCCTCCACCCGCCGGGTGAGCTGGTAGCCGTGCTCCACCTCGCGGCGGAACCGGCGGAACGTCTCCACCTCGGGCCGGGGCGGCGCGTGGTCGGCGTCGGGCAGGGTCAGCCGCAGCAGCAGCACGGCGAGCTGGTGGCGCAGCAGGGCACGGCCGGCAGGGCTGTCGCCGTGCCGTTGACAGTCCACCGCCAACTGGCTGACCTCGGTGATCACCGCGTCCTCGTCCTCGCCGGCAAGCTGCCGCCACGGCGCCGGGGCGTCCGGGTCGACGTCGAACCCGCGCAACGCCCCGGAGTCCCAGCCGACCACCGTGCCGTCGAACTGCGGGCCGGGACAGCGCAGCACCTGACCGGCGCGGACCCGCAGCAGCGTGCCCGGTCGGCACGGCAGCAGGTGGAAATCCAGCTCGGCGTCGCCGTGCCCGCGGGTGGTGAGGATCAACAACTCCCGTTCGACGAGCACCGGCCGCCGCCAGACCCGTTCGCGGGTCAGGTCGGCCAACGCGAACGTGGCGATCTCGTCGGGTACGGGTGACGCCGTTCCGATCGATGGCGCGGGGGAGGGATCGGTGGGGACCATCGTCTGCGACGGTAGCCCGAACCGCAGGTCACCGCATCCCATCTCCAGTGAGATCGCCGTCGCGGGACGACGGGCTTGTCCCGGTCCGGGCGACCGGGCTACGTTACCCGGCGGTAGCGCCGTCCGGTCCGCGGTCCGCCCGGCGCCCCGCCGGCCGCCCACACCGCCGGTGGACCCGCCGACTCGCGATGGGATGGGCATGACGCAGCTGTTCTCGGTCGAAGGCAAGACGGTTCTGGTCACCGGCGGCTCGCGGGGGATCGGTCTGATGATCGCCCAGGGCTTCGTCCGGGCCGGCGCCCACGTGATCATCTCGTCCCGCAAGGCGGACGTCTGCGAGGCGGTCGCCAAGGACCTCTCCGCCGAGGGCCGCTGCGAGGCCATCCCCGCCGACCTGAGTGACGACGCCGGCGCCGAGGCACTGGCCGCCGCCGTGCGGGACCGCCTGGGACGACTCGACGTGCTGGTCAACAACGCCGGCGCCACCTGGGGCGCGCCGCTGGAGGAGTACCCGGAGTCCGCGTTCGACAAGCTCTGGGCCGTCAACGTCAAGGCCGTCTTCCGGCTGACCACGTCGCTGCTGCCGGCGCTGCGCGCCGCCGCCAGCGCCGACGACCCGGCCCGGGTGATCAACATCGGGTCCATCGACGGCATCCGCGTGCCGTGGATGGAGGTGTACGCGTACTCGGCCACCAAGGCGGCCGTGCACATGCTCACCCGTGGCCTCGCCCACCAACTGGCCGGCGAGCAGATCACCGTCAACGCCATCGCGCCCGGCCCGTTCGAGAGCAAGATGATGGCGTTCGCGCTGAACGACCCGGCGAGCCGCGCCAGCATCGAACAGCAGGTGCCGCTGGGCCGCATCGGCCGCCCCGAGGACATGGCCGGAACTGCCATCTACCTCTCGTCGCGGGCCGGCGCCTACCTCACCGGCGCGGTCATCCCCGTGGACGGCGGCATCACCACGCGCGGCTGAGCACCGGCCGACCCGGGCAGGCTGTCCGCGTACTCCCTGGGTGTGCCGGGGCCGCGCGGACTCGGCAGATCCGCGCGGCCCCGGTGTGGCCGGTATTTCCCTTTCCGGCGGTGCTCAGCGACCGGCGAGTAGCCGGTTCACCGCCGTGTCGACGTCCAGGTGCTCGGCCTCGCGGCCGCGCGGGACGACGACGTACGTCCGTCGAAGGAATCGCACCAGGACGCTGCGCGGCACCTCGAAGAGGGCGTTGCCGTCCGGTGACGACAGGGCCAGCGCGACGAAGTCGCCGCGCGGGGTGGCCCAGGGCCAGACCCGCACATCCCCGATGCCGGCCGGCTCGTCCAGTCCGGTGACCAGCAGTTCGCGAGCGAACGACCAACTCACCGCCTCGCCCCCTGCCGATTCGGCATGGAACAGGACATGGACCGCATACGGGTCAGCAGGGTCGTAGCGCAGACTGGCACGCACCGGCAAGGCGGTGGCGTCAGGTGCGACGAGCCTTAGCGACGTCTCGACCTCTACGGTCGTCGGTCGGATGACACTCATGGACGTTCTCCCCCCGGCACCGCTGCGGAACGCGCGTGTCCCGCTTTTCCCATACTCAGGTGCTACTCCTGGCTACGCTCCGCCATACGCTGACTTCACCCAGTGGTGGGAAGGGGGACGGAAAGGCCGCGTGAATGTGAGGATTCATGTAGGATTTCCGGTTCTGCCCAGTGCGTGATCCCGCCCGGCATCGGGTGGTTCAGTCGTCGACTTACTCCGGTAACGTCCAGTCGGCCGTTGCAGTGACGGGCCCGAGCGACACTGGGGGGTGAAATGGTCACGAACCGATCCTCAGTGGATCCGGTGGCCGCGTCCGGTCCGCCGAAAGTCGCGGTCCGAGCAGCCGAAAAGCGGGGGTACGACGTGCCGAAGGAGCAGCCCGAGCGACCCGGACGGTCGACGCCCGACACGGGCCGTACCGGTGGCGTCCTCGTCGTCGGCGAGCCGGCGCGGCGCCCACGCTGGCGGGACCGCATCTCGACCACCCTCGACCTGATCCGCGCCAACCCCAGCGGGCGGATCGCCCTCAAGATCTTCATCTCGATCGCCGGCGCGTTGGTGGTCACCATCGGCATCGCCCTCATCCCGCTACCCGGGCCGGGCTGGCTGCTGGTCATCGCCGGCCTCGGCATCTGGGCCGTCGAATACCACTGGGCCCGCCGGTTGCTCGGCTTCACCCGCCGACACGTTCACGGATGGACACAGTGGGTGACGCGACAGTCGCTACCGGTGCGAGCCGTGCTCGGCGCCGTCGGACTGATCTTCGTGGGCACCGTCGTCTGGCTGTCACTCAAGTACAGCCTCGGCGTCGACGTGGTGGCCGCGGCGATGCACTACCTCGCGACGCACTGACCCCGGATTTCCGGTCCGGTTCCACGATCGGGTAGAGTCAACGGCGCTGAGGGCGATTAGCTCAGTGGGAGAGCGCTTCGTTCACACCGAAGAGGTCGCTGGTTCGATACCAGCATCGCCCACCCTTAGTTCGCGCAGGTCAGAAGCCCGTTGCCGGATCAGTCGGTAACGGGCTTCGCCGTATGTGCTGCTTACATTGGGAGCAGATTGGGAGCAGCGCGGCTGGTTCTCTGTTCGGGCCGCCATGGACCGGTCCGGTTGAGTGACCTGATGTGCGGTCCCGAGCGGGCCTGCCGGCTAACTGAGGAGTTGGGCCGATCGCTGCCGGTGCCGCCCGGCGAGAGGGTGCCCCGGTCATGGATCGCGGGTTGTCTGGCGGCCGTAGGTCCGATGGGTGGCCCATTCGCCGGTCCACAAGGCGAGGTCGTGTACCCAGAGCTCGGCGCTCTGCCGGGACTTGACGGCCCACTTCGTTGCGTTCTTTGACGCGAAGTGGTCTAGGTGTTCTGTCCAGAGAGGTTGGGGACGCGGCTGGCGGGTGGGCCGCCGAGTGCGGTGTGGTGGCGGTGGTGATTGTAGGTGTGGAGCCAGGCGGGTAGGGCCGCTCGTCGGGCGGTCTCG
>NZ_VDFY01000261.1 GCF_006228125.1 Micromonospora orduensis
TGCCCGCAGCCGCCGTCCGCCGCACTGCGGGCAGGCGTACGCGGCGGCCACCCGGGCGCACCAGCGGCAGGCCGGGGTGCCGCCGGCCGAGGGCAGCGCCAGCGGGCCGGCACAGTGCGCGCAGCGCGCCGGGGTACGGCAGTCGGCGCACGAGATCGACGGCAGGTAGCCGCGCCGGGGCACCTGCACCAGCACCGGCAGGTCCGCCCGGACGGCGTCCCGGGCGGCCGTCCAGGCCAGGCTGGGCAGCCGGGCGGTCGCCGCGCCCGGGTCACGGGCCAGCTGGGGGTCGTCGCCGGTCGGCGCGATGGCCGGAACCCTGGCCCGCACCGTCGCCCGGTCCGCGACGACCTCCCGGGCCCAGCCGGTCTCCAACAGCAGCTGCGCCTCGGCGGTGCGGGCGAACCCGCCGACCAGCGCGCCGGCCTCGGCGAGCTGGGCGCGGGTGAGCAGGACGTCGCGGGCGTGCGGATAGGGCGCACGGGGCTCGGAGTGCAGGTCGTCGCCGTCATCCCAGATGGCGACCAGGCCGAGCCGGTCCACCGGGGCGAACATCGCCGCCCGGGTGCCGATCACCACAGGCACCCGCCCGCGCCGCGCGGCGAGGAACGCCCGGTACCGCCGGGCCGGCCCGAGCGCGGCGGAGAGGCTGACATGCCGCCCCGGACCGAGGACGGTGGTGAGCGCGGCGTCGAGCCGGTCGAGGTCGCGGGCGTCAGGCACCACCACCACGGCGCCCCGCCCACCGGCCACGGTCGCCGCGACCGCGTCGGCGTAACGGGCGGCCCAGTCCTCGCCGGGCAACGCCGACCAGACCGCGCGGGGCGCCCGACCGTCGGTGAGCGCCCGCAGCAGGGCCGGGCCGGTCGGGTAGTCCCGCCACCCGCGCGGGTCCACCGGATCAGCGGTCGGCTCGGCGGCGGTCGGCTCGGCGGCGGGGGCGACGGCCGCCGGGTCGTCGTCGCGGGGCTCCTTCTCCACCCGGGCGTGCCGGGGCGGCACCGCGAGCCGCAGCACGTCGGCGAGGCTGCCCGCGTACCGGTCGGCCACCGCGCGGGCCAGCCGCGCGATCTCCGGCGCCAGCACCGGCTCCGGGGAGACCACCTTCTCCAGGTACGCGAGCCGGCCGGTGTGCCCGGAATCGTCGGCGCGGGACAGCAGCCACCCGTCGACGAGCTGCCCCGCGAAGCGCACCTTCACCCGGGTGCCGGGCACCGCCACGTCGTCCAGCTCGGCCGGCACCAGGTAGTCGAACGGCCGGTCCAGGTGCGCCAGTGGAACATCCACGCAGACGCGCGCGACCGGCGACCCATCCGCGGGTCGCCGGTCGCTGCGCCTGGAGGCGGTCAGGCTCCCGCGGCCGACTTGAGGTCGGCGGCCCGGTCGGTGCTCTCCCAGGTCAGGTCCGGCAGTTCCCGGCCGAAGTGGCCGTACGCGGCGGTCTGCTGGTAGATCGGGCGGAGCAGGTTGAGGTCCCGGATGATCGCGGCCGGGCGCAGGTCGAACACCTCGCCGACGGCCTTCTCGATCGACGAGACGGCCACGGTCTCGGTGCCGAACGTCTCGATGAACAGGCTCACCGGGTGCGCCTTGCCGATGGCGTAGGCGACCTGCGCCTCGCACCGCTCGGCCAGACCGGCGGCGACCACGTTCTTGGCCACCCAGCGCATCGCGTACGCGGCCGAGCGGTCCACCTTCGACGGGTCCTTGCCGGAGAACGCGCCGCCGCCGTGCCGGGCGTACCCGCCGTAGGTGTCGACGATGATCTTGCGGCCGGTGAGGCCCGCGTCCCCCATCGGGCCGCCGATCTCGAACCGGCCGGTCGGGTTGACCAGCAGCCGGTAGCCGTCGGTGTCCAGACCGAGGCTCTCCAGCTCCGGGGCGATGACGTGGTCACGCACGTCCGGGGTGAGCAGCGAGTCCAGGGAGATGTCCGCGGCGTGCTGGCTGGACACGACCACGGTGTTCAGCCGGACCGGGCGCAGCCCCTCGTACTCGATGGTGACCTGGGTCTTGCCGTCCGGGCGCAGGTACGGGATGGTGCCGTCCTTGCGGACCGCGGCGAGGCGGCGGGCCAGGCGGTGCGCGAGGGCGATCGGCAGCGGCATCAGCTCGGGCGTCTCCGAGCAGGCGAAGCCGAACATCATGCCCTGGTCGCCGGCGCCCTGCGCGTCCAGCGCGCTCTCCGACGCGCCGGTACGCAGCTCGAAGGCGTTGTCCACGCCCTGCGCGATGTCCTCGGACTGGGCGCCGATGGAGACGCTGACGCCGCAGGAGGCGCCGTCGAAGCCCTTCTTCGACGAGTCGTAACCGATGTCGAGGATGGTCCGGCGGACGATCGTCGGGATGTCGGCGTACGCCTTGGTGGTCACCTCACCGGCGATGTGCACCTGGCCGGTGGTGATCATGGTCTCGACCGCTACCCGGCTGTGCGGATCCTCGGCGAGCAGCGCGTCGAGGATGCCATCACTGATCTGGTCGGCGATCTTGTCCGGGTGGCCTTCCGTGACCGATTCGGACGTGAAGAGGCGGCGTGTCACGGCACTCCTAAGCGTGTGATGTCGTTCCGCGGCAGTCTAATCACCACTGCGGCCGGTGTCGGGATCGGTCGCGCCCTTTACCACCCGTCAGGAACTGCCGGGCAGCCGCGCCACGACGAGATCCCAGACGGCGTCGGCCACGGCTTCCTTGGCCTGCTCGGGAAGCCGGCTGACCGAGCCGTCCGCCCCGATGACCGTCACCGTGTTGGTGTCGGCGCCGAACACCTTGTCGGGGCCGACCTCGTTGATCACGATCAGGTCGGCCCGCTTCCGGGCGAGTTTCGCTCGGCCGTTGGCCTCGGCGTCGCCGGTCTCGGCGGCGAACACCACCAGCAGCTGCTCCGGTCGCTTGCGCTGGCCGAGCTCCGCGGCGATGTCCGGGTTCGTGACGAGCTCGATGGTGGGCGCGACGCCGTCGTCCGACTTCTTGATTTTGCCAGCCGCGTACGTCGCCGGCCGGAAATCGGCCGGAGCCGCCGCCATCACCACCGCGTCGGCGTCGACGGCGGCCCGGACGGTCGCCTCGCGCAGTTCGGCTGTGGAGCCGACGCGGACCAGATCGACCCCGGCGGGGTCGGGGAGGGAGACGTTTGCCGCGATCAGGGTGACCCGGGCACCCCGGGCGACCGCCGCGCGGGCGAAGGCGTAGCCCTGCTTGCCGGAGGAGCGGTTGCCGAGGAAGCGGACCGGGTCCAGCGGCTCGCGGGTGCCGCCGGCGGTGACGACCACCCGCCGGCCGGCCAGGTCGTCGGTGGGTGCGGAGGCGCCCCGGGCGAGGACCAGACGGGCGACGGCGAAGATCTCCGCCGGGTCGGGCAGTCGGCCCTTGCCGCTGTCCGCGCCGGTGAGCCGCCCGACGGCCGGCTCGATGACCCGGACCCCCCGGGCGCGCAGTGTGGCGACGTTGGCCACCGTGGCCGGGTGCTCCCACATCTCGGTGTGCATGGCCGGGGCCAGCAGCACCGGGCAGCGGGCGGTCAGCAGCGTGTTGGTCAGCAGGTCGTCGGCGAGCCCGTGCGCGGCCTTGGCGAGCAGGTCGGTCGTGGTCGGCGCGACCACCACCAGGTCGGCCTGCTGGCCGAGGCGCACGTGCGGGACCTCGTGCACGTCGGACCAGACGTCGTCGGCGACCGGCTGGCCGGACAGCGCCGCCCAGGTCGGCGCTCCGACGAAGCGGAGCGCCGACGCGGTCGGTACGACGCGGACCCGGTGACCCGACTCGGTGAAGAGTCGCAGCAGCTCACACGCCTTGTAGGCGGCGATGCCGCCGCCGACCCCGAGGACGATCGAGGCGGACATCGACGGTTGCGGGCTTACGGCTGGTCGGTCGGCTCGGCCGTGAGCAGGCCCGCGTTGATCTCGCGCATGGCGATGGAGAGGGGCTTCTCCTGGGGGGTGGTCTCCACGAGCGGGCCGACGTACTCGAGCAGGCCCTCACCGAGCTGGCTGTAGTAGGCGTTGACCTGGCGCGCGCGCTTGGCGGCGAAGATGACAAGCGCGTACTTCGACGTCGTCTTCTCGAGGAGCTCGTCGATCGGCGGGTTGGTGATGCCTTCGGGGTTGGCGATGGATCCCACGAATTAACCTCTGCGTCTTTCGAGCCGCGCGGACGCGGTGCTGAGTCTCAACGGCGGCCGGCGGTCAGCCGCGCACGCGCGACCAGGCCGGATCCGGATAAGAAGAACCGAGTAAGCCTACCAGCTCGTCGACGACCCGCTCGGTGTGGTCGTGGGTCAGGGCGTGGTCGAACCGGGCCACGACGGCGGCGTCGGGCTGTTGCCCGGGCGGGCTCAGCAACACCAGCCGGGCGTCGGGCAGGCGCGCCCGGATCAGAGCGGCGCCACGCAGGTCGAGCGGGAGCAGCACCGGCTGCCCGGTGTCGAGCCTGGCGCGCAGCGGCGGGTACGGCGTACCCCGGCGGTGTGGGCCGGCCCTGGACCACTCCAGCAGCTCGCCGGCGGCCACCCGGCGGTCGAACTCCGCCGGGGCGAGGAAGACCCGGTCGACGCCGTCGACCTCGTGCTCCCGGCGCGGGCGGGTGGTGGCCTGCACCGGGATCCACACGGACGGAGAACGCGCCCGGACGAGCTCGACGACACTCTCCCTGCCGGAACCCGAAGGTCCAGCCAGGACAGTGAGCCGAGCCGCCGGGCGCGCCTCGTCATCCGTGCTCACTGCTTGTTTCTACACGCTGCCAGGTTCAGTTGGCGGCGAACTCTCCAAGCAGTGCCTTGCGCTGCTGCTCGCCGAGGCCACGCAGGCGACGGCTGTCAGCGATCTTGAGCTTCTCCATGATCTGGGTAGCCCGGATCTTGCCGATGCCCGGCATCGCCTGCAGGACGGCCGAAACCTTGAGCTTGCCCACGACGTCGTCGCTCTCGGCGCGCTCGAGGACGGCACCAAGGGTGGTCTTGCCCTGCTTGAGCTGCTCCTTCAGCTCGGCACGGGCCTTGCGGATCTCCGCGGCCTTCTCGAGCGCGGCAGCGCGCTGTTCGGGGGTCAGTGACGGGAGCGGCACCAGTTCTCCTCAGGTCCCTATCGCGGCGGGCGGGGCGCACCGCCGCATCTGTGAAACGTGGTGTCGCTGTGAACCAAGGGGTCCGTGGTTCCCAGCGCGGGGAAAACTAGCGGTCAACGGAGCTTTCGGCAACGTGGGCGCGCGATGATCACCGCAAAGTGACCGAGCCGTCAGTCAGTCACCGGGCAGCCAGAACGGCCCGACACTCGCCGAGCACCCGGTCCGCGGCGGCCCGCAGCGCGGTGCCGTCGGGGCCCGCCGAGAGCACTTCCCGGGAGTACGAGGGAAGCACCGCAGCGAGGCTCGAACCGAAGACGGTCCGCAGATCGGCCGCCCCGGCACCCTGCGCGCCGAGCCCCGGCGCGAGCAGTGGACCCCCCACGCCGGAGAGGTCGTGACCGGTGTCACCGATGGTCGCGCCGACCACCAACCCGAAGCTGCCGAGCGGTTTCGCACCCTTGTTGAGCTGGGAAATCTCGTCGATCACGGTCTGCGCGACGGTGCGCCCGTCGGCCGTTCGGGCGCGTTGCACGGCGGCTCCCTCCGGGTTGGAGGTGAGGGCCAGCACGAAGACCCCGCCGCCGTGCTCGGCGGCCAGCTCGAACATCGGGGCCAGCGAACCTACTCCCAGGTAGGGGCTCGCCGTGACAGCGTCGACATACATCGGGCTGGATGGATCGAGGTACGCGGAGGCGTACGCGCGGACCGTCGAGCCGATGTCGCCGCGCTTGACGTCCAGCAGAACGAGCGAGCCGGCATTACGTAACTGTCGGATAGTTGACTCAAGTACAGCCACTCCGCGGGATCCGAAACGTTCGAAAAAGGCCGACTGAGGCTTGACCACCGCAACCCGGTCACCGAGGGCGTCCACGACGGTCCGGGTGAACCGGTCAAGACCCTCGACGTCGTCGTCGAGGCCCCAGCGGGCCAGCAGAGCGGGATGCGGGTCGATGCCCACACAGAGCGGTCCCCGTTCGGTGACCGTCCGGTGCAGCCGGGTTCCGAAGCTCTCCATCGGCGTACTTCCTCTCTCGTCAGCCGGCCGCCACCGCCGCCGCCACCCCGGACGCGATCCGGGCCAGGTCGGCGTCGTCGGTGACGTACGGCGGCATCGTGTAGACCAGGTCGCGGAACGGCCGCAACCACACCCCCTGCTCGACTGCCGCCGTGGTGGCCGCGCCGAGGTCGACCTCGTGGTCGAGCTGGACCACGCCGATCGCGCCGAGCACCCGCACGTCGGCCACTCCGGGCGCGCCGCGCAGCGGTTCCAGGCCGGCGCGTAGACCGGCGCCCACTCTCGCGACCTGCCCCGCCCAGTCCCCGGCCCGCAGCAGCCCGATGGACGCGTTGGCCACCGCGCACGCCAGGGGGTTGCCCATGAACGTGGGCCCGTGCGCCAGCACGCCGTCCGCGGAGATGCCCCGGGCGACCTCCGGGGTGCACAGCGTCGCGGCGAGGGTCAGGTACCCGCCGGTGAGCGCCTTGCCCACGCACAGCACGTCCGGGGTGACGCCGGCGTGCGCGGCGGCGAACATCTCGCCGGTACGGCCGAAACCGGTGGCGATCTCGTCGAAGATCAGCAGGATCCCGTGCGCGCGGGTCACCTCGCGCAGGACCCGCAGGTAACCCGGGTGGTGGAAGCGCATGCCGCCGGCGCCCTGCACCACCGGCTCCACGATCACCGCGGCCACTTCGTCGGCGTGCCGCTCGACGGTGTCCACCAGCGCCGCCACGTACGCCTCGTCGGGCGGATCGGTGAAGCCACCCGGGGGGACCGGCGCGAAGACCTGCCGGGGCAGCACGTCGCCCCAGAGGTGGTGCATGCCGCCCTCCGGGTCGCAGACGCTCATCGGGTGGAACGTGTCGCCGTGGTAGCCGCCCCGCCAGGTCGCCAGCCGGCGCCGCTGCGGCCGTCCGACGGCCCGCTGGTACTGCAGGCACATCTTCACCGCCACCTCGACGCTGACCGAGCCGGAGTCGGCCAGGAAGACGTGCTCCAGGCCGTCCGGCGCAAGCTCTACCAGGTTCTGGGCGAGTTGCACCGCGGGCTCGTGGGTGAGCCCGCCGAACATCACGTGGCTCATCCGGCCGAGCTGGTCGGTGACCGCCGCGTCCAGCACCGGGTGCCGGTACCCGTGGATCGCCGCCCACCAGGACGACATCCCGTCGACCACCTCCCGGCCGTCGGCAAGCCGCAGCCGCACCCCCTCGGCGCTGCGCACCACGTACGGCGGGTTCGCCGGCGGCAGCGCGGCATACGGGTGCCAGACGTGCGCCCGGTCGGCAGCCAGGATCTCCTCGGGTGTCACGCGTACTCCTTCACGCCAGGAACGGTCCGGACGGCGGACGTCCTGCGGCCGGGTCGACCCCCTCCCCCGCCGCCTCCGCCGCCACCTCTGCCTCCGCCTTTGCTTTGCACCCGCGGATGCGACACCCCCAGGTGCGACAGCCGCGGGCGCGACAGCCGCGGGCGCGACAGCCGCGGGCGCGACAGCCGCGGGCGCGACACCCGG
>NZ_VDFY01000313.1 GCF_006228125.1 Micromonospora orduensis
GCGGCGAGCACCGCCCGCTGCACCGGCTCGATCTCCATGCCGAGGTCCATGGCGAGCTTGCGGACGTACTCCGGGCGCTTCTCCCGGTCCTTCAGTTGCGCGACAAGCGGCGCGGCCCGGCGCATCGCCTCCACCCGGCCGTCGACCGTGTCCAGGTCGAAGCGGCTCAGCTCGTGCCGCAACGCGAAGTCGACAAGCGGCTCGCGCCGGGCGACCAGGTCACGCACCGCCAGGTCACCCTTTGCGAGCCGCAGCTCACACGGGTCCATGTTGTCGGGGCTGACCGCGATGAACGTCCGGCCCACGAAGCGCTGGTCGTCGGAGAAGGCGCGCAGCGCGGCCTTCTGCCCGGCGGCGTCCCCGTCGAAGGTGAAGATGATCTCGCCGGCCACCGAGTCGGTGTCCAGCAGGAGCCGGCGCAGCACGCCGATGTGGTCCGCGCCGAACGCGGTGCCGCACGTCGCCACCGCCGTGGTCACCCCGGCCAGGTGGCAGGCCATCACGTCGGTGTACCCCTCGACGATCACCGCCCGCCCCTGCTTGGCGATCTCCCGCTTGGCCTGGTCGATGCCGTAGAGCACGTGCGACTTCTTGTAGATCGGCGTTTCGGGGGTGTTCAGGTACTTCGGACCGTCGTCATCGTCGAAGAGCTTGCGCGCCCCGAACCCGATCACGTCCCCGGTGAGGTCCCGGATGGGCCAGAGCAGCCGGCGACGGAACCGGTCGATGAGCGTGCCTGAGCGCGACTCCCGGGACAGCCCGGCCGTCACCAACTCCTGGTGGGTGAAGCCCTGCTGGCGCAGGTGCTTGGTGAGCGGATCCCAGCCCTCGGGCGCGAAGCCGCAGCCGTAGCGCTCGGCGGCGGCCCGGTCGAAACCGCGCTGGGCCAGGAACTCCCGGGCCGGGCGGGCCCCCGCGGTGCTGAGCTGCGCCCGGTAGAACTCCACGGCGGCGGCGTGCGCGGCGACCAGACGCTGACGCTGACCCTGCTGCGGACGCGGACGCGGGGCGCCCCGGTCGTCCTCCACGTAACGCAACTGGATGCCGACGCGGCCGGCCAGCCGCTCGACGGACTCGACGAAGCTGAGGTGCTCCGCGTCCATCAGGAACTTGATGGCGTCGCCACCGGCGCCGCAGCCGAAGCAGTACCAGACGTTGCGGGCCGGAGAGACGTTGAACGACGGGCTCTTCTCGTCGTGGAACGGGCACAGGCCCTTGAGGTTGCCGCCACCTGCCGACTTCAGGGTGACCGTCTCGGAGATCACATCCCCGATCGAGGTGCGTTCCCGGACCAGTGCGATGTCCTCGTCCCGGATCCGCCCAGCCATGCGCCACCCCCTCGCCGTACATCCTGCCCTGCCGGACCGACGACGTGCCCGCCGGGGGACGCCCGTGTGGCGGCCACCGCCGCGCGGTTGATGCTGTTCCTGCTCGCGCTGGTGATCGTCGGATACGCCGTGCTGCTCACCCGCCGGCTCACCGCGGCCAGCCAGGAGACCGACCTGTGACCGGCGCTCAGGCGGCCGTCGCCTCCTCGGCCGCCACCTGCCGGTTCCAGTCGGCCTTGGTGGAGCGCCAACCCTCGTCGTCCATCCCGCGCCGCCAGTAACCGGAGATGGAGAGCCGGTCGGCGGGCACACCCCGCTCGGCGCGCAGCAGCCGGCGCAGCTCACGGACGAACGTCGCCTCGCCGTGCACGAAGGCGTGCACCTGACCGGGCGGGAACTCCAGCTCCCGTACCGCCGCCACAAGCGCGGCGCCCACCGGAGCCGCCCCACGGTGCAGCCAGGTCAGCTGGACCGCGCCGGGGCTGAGCAGCTTCTGCTCCTCGGCCGGGTCGGCGATCTCCACGAACACGTGCGCCGGGGCGCCCAGCGGCAGCCGCTCCAGGGCGGCGGCGATCGCCGGCAACGCGCTCTCGTCACCGACCAGCAGGTGCCAGTCCGCGTCCGGGCTCGGCGCGTACGCCCCGCCGGGGCCGACGAAGTGCACCGGGTCGCCGGGGCGCAGCGCGGCGGCCCACGGGCCGGCGAGCCCCTCGTCGCCGTGGTGCACCACGTCCACGGTCAACTCCTCGGCCAGCGGATCCCACCGTCGCACGGTGTAGGCGCGCAGCCGGGGCCACTGCTCCCGGGGCAGCTCCCGACGGATCACCGCCATGTCCATCGGCTGCGGATAGGCCACACCCGGCTGCGGGAACACCAGCTTGATGTAGTGGTCGGTGAACTCGCCCACCGGCAGGTCGGCAAGCGCGTCCCCACCGAGGACGAGCCGGATCACGTGCGGGGTGGGTCGCTCGGTGCGCAGCACCTGGACCGAGGTGACCGTCATGTTGTTAGGTTAGCCTAAGTCGATGAGGTGGCGTCGCCCACCAGACGGGTGTGCCACGTCACCGCCGCCGGATCGGTGAGCGAGGCGACCTGGTCGATCACCACGCGCAGCCGGGCCGCGTCGTCCGGCGCGGCCCGCCACAGCGGCGCGGAGATCGGATCCAGCCCGTCCGGCGCCCGCCGGACCAGCGCGGCCACCAGCTCCGCCAACATCGTGCGCTGCCGCTCGTAACGACCCCGAAAGCCCGAACGGCGCATCACATAGCGCAGCGAGATGCCCTTGAGCAGGGCGCAGTGTGCCCGGACCCGGCGCGGCACCACCAGATCGGCGGCGTAGCGGCGATGCGGGCCGGGGCCGAACCGCTCCTCCGTGGCGGCGACCGCGGCGGACACGAACCGGCCCGTCAACCCGCTGGTCGTGGCCTTCAGGGCGACCTGGGCGCGATGGCTGCCGTCGTACCCGGCGAGCGGGGCGAGCAGCGGATCGGCAAGCAACTCCACAAGCACCCCGGCCAGGTCGTCGGCCGACTCCCCCGAGTACGTGGCGGCCACGTCCGCGCAGAGCGCGGCCCGCTCGTCGGCGTCGTCGAGCAGCGGACGCAGCGTCACGTACCCGCCGTGCACGCCGTCCTCCACGTCGTGCACCGAGTACGCGACGTCGTCCGCCCAGTCCATCACCTGGGCCTCCAGGCAGCGCCGCTCCCCGGGCGCGCCCGCCCGGATCCAGTCGAAGACCGCCGTGTCGTCGGCGTACACCCCGAACTTGCGCTGCCCGGCACGGCGCGGCCACGGATACTTGCCGATCGCGTCCAGCGACGCCCGGGTCAGGTTCAGCCCCGCGGACGAGCCGTCCGGGGCGAGCACCTTCGCCTCCAGTCGGGTCAGCACCCGCAGCGTCTGCGCGTTGCCCTCGAAACCGCCGCACGGCGTGGCGAGCAGATCCAACGCGGCCTCGCCGTTGTGCCCGAACGGCGGATGACCCAGATCGTGGGCCAGCCCGGCGACGTCCACCACGTCCGGGTCACAGCCCAGGCGGGCACCCATCTCCCGGGCGATCTGCGCCACCTCCAGCGAGTGCGTCAGCCGGGTACGCAGGAAGTCGTCGGTGCCGGCCGTGTGCACCTGGGTCTTGGTGGCCAACCGTCGGAACGCCGCCGAGTGCAGCACCCGGGCCCGGTCACGCTCGTACGGCGACCGGCGATGCCCGGTGTCCTTGGGCGGCTCCTCGACCAGCCGAGCCTCCGGGTTGCCGCTCACGCAGAACGCAGGACGCAGAACTCGTTGCCCTCCGGGTCGGCCAGCACCGTCCAGTCGACGTCGCCCTGGCCGATGTCGACGTGTCGGGCGCCCATGTCGACCAGGCGCTCGACCTCGGCCTCCTGGTCGGCCGGACGCAGGTCGAGGTGCAGCCGGTTCTTGCGCTCCTTGCCGTCGGCCACCGGCACGAAGACCAGGCCGGGCAGCCGGTCGGCGGACTGGCGGATCTCCACCTCGTCGGGCTTCTCGGTGACGACCTGATAGCCGAGCGCCTCGGCCCACCAGCGGGCCAGTCGGGCCGGATCACGGGCATCGACGGTCAGGCTCTCCCAGACGCTGGTCATGCAGTCATCCTTCCCCTCGACGGCGTACGCAATCGGCCGTGTGCGAGGAGCCAAGATTACGCCCGCCACGGCCGCTCGACCTGCCCACGACGCATCGGCGCCGGGTCCACAACCGCCGATTGGCCGACAGTTGTCGACCGATTGCCGAGGGTTACGGGGCCGACACCGTCCGGCGGGGCGAGTTCCGCGAGTCGGTGGTCCGCACCACCGCCGGTTGCGTGGTGACCTACCCGGCGGGGCGCACCGCGCTGCTGACCCTGGTCACCGCGTCATCCACGGAGGACCTGGAGGCACTGCACGAGGAGGCGCGGGCGGTGGCCCGCCGGGCCGGCTCGGTGTGGGACACCCGCCGCGGCCCGATCGGCGCCACCCCCGCTCCGGACGCCCACGCGCCGCTGGCCGTGCGTACCCCGATGGCGGCCCTGCCGACGCAGTTGCGCCGCTCGTCCCGACCCACCTGGCGTCGCCCGCCGATCTGAGCGTCGGTGCCCGGCGGCGGCCGGGAGGCCCGGTCCGCCGCCGGCCCACCTCAGCGGCTGTCCGACCCGCCGGTCTCCACGACCGCCCGGCCCGCCTCCAGCCGGGCCACCGGCACCCGGAACGGCGAGCAGGACACGTAGTCCAGGCCGACCTCGTGGAAGAAGTGCACCGAGTCGGGGTCACCGCCGTGCTCACCGCAGACGCCGAGCTTCAGCCCGGGCCGGGCGGCCCGACCCTCCTCGGCGGCGATCCGCACCAGCCGGCCGACGCCGTCGCGGTCGATCGACTCGAACGGTGAGATGCCGAAGATGCCCAGCTCCAGGTAGCGCCAGAAGAACGCGCCCTCGACGTCGTCGCGGGAGAAACCCCAGCCCATCTGGGTCAGGTCGTTGGTGCCGAAGGAGAAGAACTCGGCGGCCTCGGCGATCTGGCCGGCGGTCAGCGCCGCCCGAGGCACCTCGATCATGGTGCCGATCAGCACCTCGACCCCGCTGTCCCCGACCACCTCCGCGATGATCTTCTCGGCCTCGGCGCGGACCGTCTCCAGCTCCTGCACGGCCCCGACCAGCGGCACCATGATCTCCGGCCTGGCCACCCCACCGCCCCGGGCGCAGCTGACGGCCGCCTCGGCGATGGCCCGCACCTGCATCGCGAACAGGCCGGGGATGACCAGGCCGAGGCGTACGCCCCGCAACCCGAGCATCGGGTTCTCCTCGTGCATCCGCCGGACGGCGGCGAGCAGGGCCTCCTCCTTCGCGACGTCCTCGCCACGCTCCTGCGCGACCGCCACGTTCACCGCGAGCTGCTCCAACGGCGGCAGGAACTCGTGCAGCGGCGGATCGATCAGCCGGACGGTGACCGGCAGGCCGTCCATCTCGCGGAAGATCTCCTCGAAGTCGGCCCGCTGCAACGGCAGCAGCGCCGCCAGCGCCGCCTCCCGCTCACCCTCGGCGCGGGCCAGGATCAGCCGCTCGACCAGCTCCCGCCGCTCACCGAGGAACATGTGCTCGGTGCGGCACAGCCCGATGCCCTCCGCGCCGAAGCGCCGCGCCCGGGCCGCGTCCGCGCCGGTGTCGGCGTTCGTGCGGACCGCGAGCCGCCGCTTGCCGTCGGCGTGCGTCATGATCCGGTGTACGGCCCGGACCAGCGCGTTGTCGATGTGCTCCGGGTCGAGGCTGCCCTCGAAGTACTGCACGACCTCCGACGGCATGACCGGCACCTCACCGAGGTAGACCTTGCCGGTGGTGCCGTCGATGGACACGACGTCGCCCTCGTTCACGGTCTGCCCGGCCACGGTGAAGCGCTTCGCCGGCACGTTCACGTCGATCTCGTCGGCGCCGGAGACGCAGGTCTTGCCCATTCCCCGAGCCACCACTGCCGCGTGGCTGGTCTTGCCGCCCCGCGAGGTCAGGATGCCCTTCGCGGCGATCATGCCGTTCAGGTCGTCCGGGTTGGTCTCCCGGCGGACCAGGATCACCGACTTGCCCTCGGCGGCCAGCTCGACGGCCCGCGCGGAGGTGAAGACCACAGTGCCGGACGCCGCACCGGGCGAGGCACCGATGCCCTTGGCGACCGGTTGGAACTCGTGGTCGAGCTGGAAGCGGGGGAACATCAGCTGCGCGAGCTGCGCGCCGTTGACCCGGTGCAGCGCCTCGTCCAGGTCGATCAGGCCCTCGTCGACGAGTTGCCCGGCGATGACGAACGCGGCGGCGGCCGTGCGCTTGCCGACCCGGGTCTGCAACATCCACAGCTTGCCGCGCTCGATGGTGAACTCGATGTCGCAGAGGTCCTTGTAGTGCTCCTCCAGCCGGGCCATGATGCTGAGCAGCTCGTCGTAGGAGGACTTGTCGAGCTGCTCCAGCTCCTGCAACGGCACCGTGTTGCGGATGCCCGCGACGACGTCCTCGCCCTGCGCGTTGGCCAGGTAGTCGCCGTAGATGCCCTGCGCCCCACTGCCCGGGTCGCGGGTGAACGCGACGCCGGTGCCGGAATCCGGGCCGAGGTTGCCGAAGACCATGCTCACCACGTTGACCGCGGTGCCCAAGTCGGCCGGGATCCGCTCCTGGCGGCGGTAGAGCACCGCACGCTCGGCGTTCCACGACTCGAAGACGGCGCGGATGGCCAGGTCGAGCTGCTCGCGCGGCTGCTGCGGGAACTCCCGACCGGTGTGCTTCACGAAGATCTTCTTGTACGCGTCGACCAGCCCGCGCAGGTCGTCGGCGTCCAGATCCAGGTCGTTGGAGGTGCCCTTGGCGTTCTTGGCCTCGTCGAGCGCGTGCTCGAACTCCTCGCCCGGCACCTCGCAGACCGTCTTGCCGAACATCTGGATGAGCCGCCGGTAGGAGTCCCAGGCGAACCGGTCGTTGCCTCCGGCCTGCGCGGAGAGCCCGACCACGCTCTGGTCGTTGAGTCCGACGTTGAGGACGGTCTCCATCATGCCGGGCATGGAGAACTTCGCGCCGGACCGGACCGACACCAGCAGGGGGTCCTGCGGGTCGCCGAGGCGCTTGCCCATGGCACGCTCCAGCGACTCCAGGTGCTTCTCGATCTGACCGGCCAGCCCGTCGGGCTCCCGCCCGGTCGTGAGGTACGCCTGGCAGGCCTCGGTGGTGATGGTGAAGCCGGGGGGCACCGGCAGGCCGAGGTTGGTCATCTCGGCGAGGTTGGCGCCCTTGCCGCCGAGCAGGTCCTTGAGATCCTTGTTGCCCTCGGAGAAGTCGTAGACGTACTTGTGATCGACGGTCTCTTGCGCTGCCACCAGAGCCTCCACAACACACGCGCCGGATTGACACTTAACGAAGGTTCAGTTTTCTTCTTCCCCGGGACGGACCGCCGGTAATCCCGGGGTCGACGCCGTTCGGTGGGCGAAGGTTAAGCGAACATCGAGTGACCTGGGACCGTTCGGTGACAATTGGCACAGCCATCACGACTATCCGTGTTCGTACCGGTTTTTGGGAACGCTTCCATGCGCACCATCACGCATCCCCGCCGAGCGTCGTACGCTTGACCGCACGCCAGCCGGTGAACCTCACTTTTGCCATAACCGACGCGAATACACCCCCGGAGTCGCCGCCGTGTCGACCACGCCCTCCCCCGGCCCCACCGCGCCGGTGGCGGGGACGGCGGTGGGGCCGGGGG
>NZ_VDFY01000152.1 GCF_006228125.1 Micromonospora orduensis
CCGCCGAGGCGGTCCGCCGGGCGGCCCGCGCCGCCCGGGGCGAGACGCGCGGCCTGGAGATCGGCGAGGTACGCGCGGCCGCCACCAACGCCAGCGGCGCGGTCGAGCCGCCGGCGCAGACCGAGACGGTGTGGGAGGGGCTGGCCCGCCCGGACGGCAGGCCCAACGGCGCCCGCCGCCTGCCGGTACGCCGGGAGCAGCCCGCGCCGCTGCCCGGGGTGACCTACCTGACCCCGTTCGCGTGGGGTGGGTGCGGGCTCATCCTGCCCCGCTACCCGGGCACCCGGGTGGCGCTGGCCTACCGCAACGGCGCCCCCGACGACCCGGTGGAGGTGGGCGCGCTCTGGCCCACCGGGCACGCCCCGGTGTCGCAGCCGGGGGACTGGTGGCTGTCCCTGCCGGTCGGAGTGGCCACCAACAGCCGCTCGTCGATCGGCGACACGGTGGTGCCCGCCGACCACGACGGCAAGGTGGCGCACGACCTCACCGACGGCGACGGCAACCGGGTCATCGAGCTGGGCGAGCTGACCGTGCGGGTGGGCCGGGCACAACTGCGCGGTCGGGGTCAGCGCCCGGAGCGGGCCGACGAGGCGGACAGCATCACCATCGAGCACGCCGCCGGCGGGTCCTCGATCGTGATGAAGCAGGACGGCTCGATCACCATCACCGCCACCCAGATCGACCTGGACGCGGGCAACGGCGCGGTGAACATCAGCGGCGGCACCGTCACCATCGCCGCCGACGACGTCGACGTCGACGTCAGCAACGCGATGAACGTCCACTGAGGAGGGCGACATGGCTTTCGTGCTCACCACGTCGAGCGACGTGCACTGCCCCAGCCAGGGCACGGTCTCCCCGGCCGGGCAGGGCAAGCTGATCGTGGCCGGCGCCGAGGTGACCCGGCTCGACGGCATCACGGGGAAGTCGGTGACCGGCTGCACGATCACCGACAGCAGCTCCACCGCGCAGTGCAAGAAGGTCGTCTCGGCGACCGGCGCCGCCGCCAAGCTGCTCGTCGGTGAGGTCGGGGTGGCGCTGGACACCCTCAAAGGCGCCACCAACGGCAGCACCCCCGCCCTGTCCGCCAGTGCCGGGCAGAGCAAGCTGAAGGCGGTCTGAGGTGGACCGCACCGAGCGGGAACGGCAGGCCGCCCAGCGCCGCTACCTCGGCTGGGGCCTCGCCTTCGAACCCACCATGCCCGGCGTGGACCTGGCCCGCGACGTCGTCTTCGACGACGGCCCGAACGGACGTGTGCTGGCAGTCGTCGCCGGCACCGACAACGTCGCGCAGAGCCTCGCGGTGGCGCTTACCACGCTGCGCGGCTCGAACGTCTTCGACGCCACGTTCGGCTTCGACGGGCTCAACGCCCTCGCCGAGCAGATCGAGCCGAACCTGATCCGCGAGCAGGTCCGCATCGGCATCATCACGCTGCTCGACCGCGATCCCCGAGTCCGCAGGATCGTCGACGTGAACCTCGACGACGGTCGGCTCGGCGCGGGCCGTGCCGACGACGCGGCGGCAGCCGCGCTGCGCTCGTCGCGCACCCTGCAGGTGCAGGTCCAGTTCGAAACCATCACCGACGACCGCCTCTCGGTGCATCTCGGGGAGCTGCCCAGTGTCTGATCCCACCCTCCCGGCCGAGCTGGCCGACGTCCTCGCCGTCGACGCCGCCGCGCTGCGGGCCACCGGCTCGACCGGCTTCGGCATCGTCGAGACCGGCTTCGTGCCTAAGTCCTTCGCCCGGCTGCTCGCCGAGAAGCTGGCCACCGCCCGCCTGCTGTTCGGCGAGGACGTCGACCTGACCAGCGGCGCGGTGCTGCGCAAGGTGCTCGAACTGGCCGCCCTGGAGGACGCCCGGCTGTGGGCGGCGCTCGGCGCCGTCTACGACAACTCGTACGTCGTCTCGGCGACCGCCGACGCGCTCACCCGACTCGGTGAGGAGCTGGGCATTCCCCGCCCGTACCTGCCGGCCCGGGGAACGGTGAAGCTGAAGCTCAAGGCCGCGCTGCCGGCCGGCCGTACCCAGCTGACACTGCCCCGGGGCGCCCGGCTCTCCACGCCCGGCGGGCACCACGCCGCCCTGGACGAGACGGTCGTGCTCTCCGCCGCCGTCGGCGAACGGGAACCGGCCGTCGCCGCGTTCTATCCGGGCCCCGCGCACAACCTCGACCCCACCCAGCCCAACCAGCGGATCGACCGCTGGAACCGGGCCGACACCCTGCTGGCCGACCTGGACGACGCCGAGCAGGCCGCCGGCAAGGAGCTGGTCCAGATCACCCACACCGTCGCGCTCACCGGGGGCGAGCAGCAGGTCTCCGACGCCCGCTACCGGCAACTGCTGCTGGCCGCGCCCCGCTCCATCTGGACGGCCGAGGCGATCGGCCTGGCCGTGACGACCGTCCCGGGCGTACGCCAGGTGCAGGTCTTCGACGGCCGGGGCGGACTCGACCTCAACCAGTCCATCTTCGGCAACTTCAACTTCATCGAACGGGTGTTCAGCACCGAACGCGACCTGGGCAACCCGTACTACGTCACGGTGCTCGTCGCGCCCACCGCCGCGGCCATCTGGGACGGCCCCGACGGGTTGCACGCGGCCGTCGAGTCGGTCATCGAGGACCTGCGCCCGGTGGGCATCTTCGCCTCGGTGGACCGGGCCGACGAGGTGGGCATCGGCGTCGAGGCGGACCTGGTGATCCGGGGACTTCCGCTGCCGACCGGCTCGAAGGAGACGGTGAACGCGTCCACCGCCGCCACCGAACTGCGCGCCCGGCTGCACGCCCGGCTGCGCCGCTACGTCGACGAGCTTCCCTTCGGCGAGCCGGTCCGGGCCGCCGAGGTGATCTGGACGCTGATGAACGAGCCCGGCGTCGCCGACGTGCGCGAGCTGCGGCTGGTCCGCTTCCCGGCCGACTCGGCGGTGGTGGTGACCGGCAGCGCGCCCACCGGCGACGGGCTGCAGCGACTACCCGTCGGCGACAACGCGGTGCTCGCCGCCAACCAGGTGCCCGTCTACGTCGACCGGGACGACCCCCGGCCGTTCCGGATCGTCTGAGCGGGGGCGCGGTGACCGACATCCGGGTACCCGTCGACGGGGCCGACCCGTCCGTGGAACGCAACCTCGTCGACCAGTTGGAGGGCCCGTACCCGGGCACCGTCCGGCGGGTCGTCGTGCCACTGGCCGGCACCGGCGCCGCCGCGGTGGACTGGACGAGCCGGCACCCGCTGCTCACCGTCGTGCTGCGCCGGGACCTGGCCGAGGAGACCGTCCGGGTGACCGTCACCGTGGACCCCGGCGCCGGCGAGCGGGTGCTCCCGCCGGTGGTCTTCGCGCCATGGTCGGCCGCCGGCGCGTCGGTCCCCGCGTACGTGCCGGACACCGCCGACGAGCCACTTGTCGCCCCGTTCGCCGTGGCCGTGGCCGCCGAGCGGGCCGGCGACGGCACTGCCGCCACGGCGGTCACCGGGACGGCGCTGACCGCCCTGGTCGAGCTGGCCGTGGTGGAGGGCAACCTGGGCCGGCTGCTCTACCTGGTGTCGTACGAGAAGCACCGGCTGCGCCGCGCGGCCCGGGAGGTGCACGCGTACCGGACCCTGGCGCACGCCCGACGCGACGCGCTGGACCGGATCGGCGCGGACGTCGGGGTGGCCCGCTTCGTCGACGAGCTGGTGCACGAGCCGGCCAGCGGCGAGGTGTACGCCCGCCGGCTGGCCCCGCCGGCCCGCGAGCCGGACGCGGCGTACGCCCACCGGCTCGGGTTGTACCGGCGGTTCCTGCTGCCCACCCCGGGCGCGGTCCGACGGCTGCTCAACGGCCCCGGCGCGGACACCGACCCGAACACCGGGCTCTTCGCCGACCTGCCCGGCGGCGCGCGGTTCACCGTGCGCGAGGACGACGACCGGTTCGCGGTGGCGATCCGGCTGGTCGCCGTCGGCGATCCGCAGCACCGCACCAACTTCCTCGCCCAACTGCGCCGGGACCGCCTCGTCCTGCCGGCGAACACCCCGCCGAACAACACCACGCACGCCGGCCGGGCGTTGCCGGCCAGCCGGCTGGCCGAGGTCACCGCGCTGCGGGCCAGCCTGCGCCAGTCGTACTCCTTCGACAGCTCGCACGGCGTCGCTCCGCCGCTGGCCGCCGCCCTGGACCGCGCCGGGCGGGTGTGCCGGGCGCTCGGGTCGTCCATCGTGTGGCAGGTGACCCGGGCGCAGGACGACACCGGTGGCAGCCGCTACGAGCTGGGCCTCGGCGTGGACGTGAGCTGGCCGACCCCGGCGCAGGCCACCGACCTGCGTAACCGGGTGCTGGACACCTCTCGGGCGGCCACCGCGGACCGGACCGCCGAGGCGCTGATCGCCGCCATGCGGGCGCGTGGCGTGCCGAGCGTCGGGGCCGACGGCGAACTGGCCTGGCTGTGGGGGGCGTGCGGGTTGCCGACCACGCACCGGATCAGCACCACCCGGATGTACCTGTCGCACCTGCCGACCCGAGGGCTGGCGGTGACCGCGCCGCTGAACGCCCCGGTCGGCGCCGACGCCGCGGTCGAGGCGCAGTTCCACGCACCCGGCGACCCGGGCGGCAACGCGCTGCTGCTCGCCGGTCTGGCCGCCGCCGCGACGGACTGGACCGGCGGCGGCGAGCCGGCCTGGACGTCGTTGACCGACGCGGCGGCCCGCACCCGGTGGGCGGCCGTGCCGACCCGGCCGGCCGGCCAGCCGATCGACCAGGTGCTGGCTGCCGCGGGCCTGCCGGCGGTACGGGACCCGGCGCCCGTGGTGGCCGCGCTGAACCGGCTCCCCGACGAGCTGGTGGAGACCATCGAACTGCCGGCGGCGCTGGCGTCCGCGCTGATCGCCGGGCAGCCCGCCGCCGGCGACCGGCTGGCCCGGCTGGTCGGGCTGCTGCGCGAGCGGCACCTCGCCGCCGCGCTGCCGCTTGTCGACACCGGCAACCGGGTGCTGCTGGTGTGCAGCGTGATCGGCCTGCCGCAGGCCGGGCTGAACCTGGCCGAGCGGCGGGCCACCGGGTTCCGCTGGTACACCGTGGGACTCGGCGGCGGCACCGCGGAGATCAAGGCGGTCGGCGCGCGGACCACGCTGCGGCCCACCCACGCCGGGCTGGTCGCCGTGGTCGCGCTGTCCTACGTGCGCACCGGGCTGACCGACCCGTACGAGTTCCGGGTCGAGCTGCCCGACGGGGTGGCGTTGACCCTGGCCCAGTACGAGCGACTGATGAACGCGCTGATGCGGGTCTGCCCCCTCGGCGTGGAGATCAACACGTTCGGCATCCGGCGCGACCACGTCGACCTCGACGACGACGGCACGGCCGAGCCGCTGCGCCCGGCGGTGGCCCGCACCTTCCGCACCTTCCAGCAGCGCCGGCACCGCGGCGTGTACGACCAGCTCTGAGAGGGACACCACCATGGCGAGCGAGATCAACTACGACGGGGTGACCGTCACCGAGCTGTACGAGGCGTTCACCAGGCACGGCATTCCGGCCTCGGACGCCAGCGTGCTGGTCTCCTCCTGGATCTACGAGAACGTGGGCACCGCGAAGCGGGTGTTCAGCTACGCCGAGCCGTTCCCGGCGGTGGAGCCGGGCTGCGCGCCGCCGCCGTTCGCCCGCACGTTCGCCCACACCGACTGGGTCGACGGCGAGGACGTGGTGCAGGCCGGGCAGACCCCGGGGGAGCAGGGCTTCAACGAGCGGTTCCACCGCATCGAACACGACCTGGACCACCTCGGCGCCGACGTGGCCAAGGCGTTCGCCTGCATGGCGGCGATGCGGGTGAGCCTGCGCCGACTGCTCGACGAGATCCGCGCCGAGATCAACCGACTGCACTCGACCGTGCACGGGAACAAGGTGGCTCCCGGCCCGTACACGATCGAGCAGATCCCCAACTACATCGGCACGCTGGACTTCGGCAAGTACATGGGCACCACGATGTTCATGGACAAGAAGGTGAGCATCTGGCAGACCAAGGCCGGAACCATCGTGCTGCCCGCCGTGGAGACCCTCGGCGTGGACGTGGTCGCCGGCCCAAAGGTCCGGGGCGCCGCCTACCTGGAGCGCTACGCCGCCGAGCACGGGGATGTCCGGCAGCGCTTCCCGAGCGAGGTGAAGCTCGTGGAGTTCATCCGCCTCTTCGGCGAGGACGAGGTGGCCGACGGGCGGACCGTCCGCGACGTGCTCAAGGTGCTGCCGGCCGACACCAGCTACCAGAGCCTCGACGCGATGTTCGCCGAGGTGAGCGAGCGGGAGGCGGTGATCGTCCGGACCACGGTCGGCGCCCAGTCGGCGGTCTCCGCCGCGCTCGGCATCGAGTCCGAGCTGGAGAACGTCGCCGACGCCGACATCGCGATGCTCGCCGGGGTGCCGACCAAGGCGCGGGCGGCCCTGGCCCGCGCCGGGATCAGCACCCTCGGCAAGCTCGCCGAGGCGCCGGCCGAGCAGGTGCTCGCCGTCATGAAGGAGGCCGGGGTACGCGCCGACGTCGGCGACGCCGCCGAGTGGACCGGCTACGCCCGGACGCTGAGCAAGCTGCGCTGAACGGTCGGCGGCGGTTCCGGCGAACGGCTGATCCACACCGTTCGCCGGGTCGGTGTGACGACACTGTGCTGGTGCGCCGACCGCCCACACCCGAGCGTTGAACTGCCACGGGGATCGGGTGTGAAAGGCGCATGCATGGCTGTTCACGAGGTGACGCACGACCTGCACGCCGAGGTGTACGAGACCGCCGCTGGGCGACCGCCCCGGTACGCGCTGCGGCTGCTGGGCGGGTTCGGGCTGGAACGCGACGGGCGGGCGGTGGCGGTGCCGCGGGGCGCCCGCCGGCTGCTGGCCTACCTCGGCGTACGCCAGCGCTGCGCCCGCTCCGAGGCTGCCGGCACGCTCTGGCCCGGCTCGCACGAGGACCGCGCCCGGGCGAACCTGCGCACCATGCTGTGGCGGCTGCACCGAGTCACGCCCGAGCCGCTCGTCGAGGAGCACGACCGACTGGCCCTGGCCGCCGGGGTGACAAGCGACGTGGCCGCCCTGAGCACGGTCGCCGCCGCCCTGCTGAACGGCGGACCGTCGGTGGGCGGTGCCGTACCGGTGCTGGCGACGGGTGAACTCCTGCCCGGCTGGTACGACGACTGGGTGCTGACCGAACGGGAACGGCTGCGCCAGACGAGGCTGTACGCGCTGGAGGCGCTCGCCGAGCGGCTCACCGCGCAGGGCCGGTACGGCGAGGCGGTGCAGGTGGCGTTGACCGCCGTGCAGCTGGAGCCGCTGCGGGAGAGCGCCACCCGGGCGCTGATCACTGTGCACCTGGCGGAGCGCAACATCAACGAGGCGGTACGGCGGTTCGAGCTGTTCCGCGCCGACCTGGGCCGGGAGCTGGGCGTCGCCCCGACACCCTGGCTGGAGCATCTGGTCCGCGCCGGCAAGGCCGGTGCGACCGTCCCCTATCCGTGACCGGCCGCGGTGCCCACCCCGCCATCCCGCCACTCCGCCGGGCCGTTGCCCTGGCGCCCTGCCGGCC
>NZ_VDFY01000315.1 GCF_006228125.1 Micromonospora orduensis
GCCGGCGTACTCGTCGACGTGCAGCTCGGTGTCGCCGTCCGCCGGACCGGTCCAGCGCACGGTCAGCTCCTCCAGGGCCTGCTCCTGCACGAAGGCGACCAGACCCTCCCGGTACAGCTCCAGCAGCGCGAGGAACCGGGCCACCACCTCCAGGGTGGCCTCGCAGTCCGCGCAGAGCAGCGAGAACGTGGCCGTGCCGGCGCGGCGCAGGCGGTTGGCGAGGATCGCCGCGTGCTCCCGGACACTGACCCGGACCATGTGCACGTGGGCGATGGAGACCTCCGGCACCGGCTTCGGGGTCATCGCCTTCACGGCCAGCTTCAACAGCCGCTGCGGGCCGATGCCGAGCACCAGGTCGGGCAGGGCCTCGGCGTACCGGGGTTCCAGGCTGACCGCCCGTGGATAGCGGCGACCGCCGACGGCCTCCAGCTCGGCGATGTGCGCCGCCGCCTCCTTGTACGCCTTGTACTGCAACAGGCGGGCGAAGAGCAGGTCCCGTGCCTCCAGCAGGGCGAGGTCCTCCTCGTCCTCCACGTCGGCGGCGGGCAGCAGCCGGGCGGCCTTCAGGTCCAGCAGGGTCGCGGCGATCAGCAGGAACTCGCTGGCCTCGTCGAGGTCCCAGTCGTCGCCCATGGCCCGGATGTACGCGATGAACTCGTCGGTGACCGTGTGCAGGGCCACCTCGGTCACGTCGAGCTTGTGCTTGCCGATCAGTTGCAGCAGCAGGTCGAACGGGCCGGTGAAGTTGGCCAGCCGCACCGTGAAACCAGCGGACGGCACGCCCTCGACCACGGCCGGAGCAGCGGTCTCGGGCGGGTCGAGGGGTGGCGCGGTCACCGCACGACCGTAGTGCACGAGACGGACACCGGGCGTTCCGGCTACCGCTCCGACTGGGCGGCGATCACCTCGCGGGCCAGCTGACGGTAGTTGCGCGCCCCGGAGGACGCCGGGTCCATCGTCGTGATGGGGGCGCCGGCCACCGTGGACTCGGGGAACTTCACCGTCTTGGTGATGACCGTCTGATAGACCTTGTCGCCGAACGCCTCCACCACCCGCTGCAACACCTGGCGGCAGTGGGTGGTGCGGCTGTCGTACATGGTGGCGAGGATGCCTTCGAGCTCCAGGTCGAAGTTGAGCCGTTCGCGCACCTTGTCGATGGTGTCCAGCAGCAGCGCCACACCACGCAGGCTGAAGAACTCGCACTCGAGCGGGATGAGCACGCCGTGCGCGACCGTCAGCGCGTTGATCGCCAGCAGACCCAGCGAGGGCTGGCAGTCGATCAGGATGTAGTCGTACTCCTTGCGGACCGAGCGCAGGACCCGGGCCAGGGCCATCTCCCGGGCGACCTCGTTGACGAGCTGGATCTCGGCGGCGGAGAGGTCGATGTTGGCCGGCAGCAGGTGCAGGCCCGCCACGTCGGTCTTGATCAGGACGTCCTCGGCGGTCACGTCGTCCTGCATGAGCAGGTTGTAGACGGACAGGTCGAGGTTGTGCGGGTTGACCCCCAGGCCCACCGACAGCGCGCCCTGCGGGTCGAAGTCGACGAGCAGCACCTTGCGGCCGTACTCGGCCAGGGCGGCGCCCAGGTTGATGGTGGTGGTCGTCTTGCCGACGCCGCCCTTCTGGTTGGCCATCGCGATGATGCGCGCCGGGCCGTGCCGATCGGTGGGCATCGGCTCGGGGATGGGCTTGCGCATCGTGTAGGCCGCCGGGTCCGCCGGACCGAGGTCCGCACCGAGCGTGGCCTGCTGCTCGCGGAGCTCCGACGTCCAGGTCTCGGCACGGTCACCGTTGCCAGCCATGTCCTCGTTGCCCCCTCCCGACGACCCACCCGGCGTCGGAGCCGTCCGACGTCCTTCGCGGCGCCGCTGCGCACCCCGGTCGTGTCGCCCCAGGAGGTCCGCGCCGATGCCGACTGTACGCCACCGACCAGCAGGGGGTTCGGCACCGGCCCGGCGTGTCGGGACCGACCGCGACCGGGGACCTCAGCCCCGGGCGCGCGGGTGGGCGGTGGCGTACACCTCGCGCAGCCGTTCGACGGTGACGAGCGTGTAGACCTGGGTGGTGGTCACCGAGGCGTGGCCGAGCAGTTCCTGGACGACCCGCACGTCGGCGCCACCGTCGAGCAGGTGGGTGGCGTACGAGTGGCGCAGGGTGTGCGGGGACACCGCGGCCGGGCCGTCGACCGGCAGTCCGGCGTGGGCGGCCGCCCGGCGCAGGATCATCCAGGCGCCCTGGCGCGACAGCGCGCCGCCCCGGGCGTTGAGGAACACCGCGGGGGTGCCCCGGCCCGCCGCGGCCAGCCCGGGCCGCGCCCGCACCAGGTAGGCGCGGACCGCCTCGACGGCGTACCCGCCGATCGGCACCAGCCGCACCCGGCCGCCCTTGCCGCGCAGCAGCACGGTGCCCTCGTCGTGGTCCAGGTCGTCCACGGCGGCGCCCACCGCCTCGGAGATGCGCGCGCCGGTGCCGTACAGGAACTCCAGCAGCGCCCGGTCGCGCAGCGCGAGCGGCGCGTCGTCGCCGGTCGCGGTGACCGCGCCGGCCGCCTCCAGCAGCCGCACCACGTCGTCGACTCCCAGCGCGCGGGGCAGCCGACGCGGCGGGGTGGGCGGGCGCACGTCGCGGCTCGGGTCGACGCCGGTCAGGCCCTCGCGCAGCGCGAAGCGGTGCAGGCCGCGTACCGCGCTGGCCGCGCGGGCGGCGGAGGAGACCGCCAGCGGCGGGTGCTCGTCGTCGCCGGCGCGCAGCCGGGCCAGGTGCGACTCGACGACGCCGGCGCCCACCGACGCGAGGTCGGCGACGCCGGCGTCGGTGAGGGTGGCGAGGTAGCGGTCCAGGTCCCGGCGGTACGAGGCGAGCGTGTTCGCGGACAGGCCGCGCTCGACGGTGAGGTGGTCCAGGTAGGCGCGTACGGCGCGGCGCAGCGCCGGCGCGGACCGCTCGTCCGCGCCGGCGCTGGCCGCGATGCCGGTCAGCCCGCCACCGCTCAGCTCAGCGCGTCGGCCAGCGGGAGCACGTCCATGCCGTGCGCCTCGGCGACCGGGCCGTAGGTGACCCGGCCGGCGTGGGTGTTCAGGCCCAGCGCCAGCGCCGGGTCGCTGCGCAGCGCCTCCCGCCAGCCCTGGTTGGCCAACTCCAGGGCGTACGGCAGGGTGACGTTGGTCAGCGCGTAGGTGCTGGTGTTCGGCACCGCGCCGGGCATGTTCGCGACGCAGTAGAAGATCGACTCGTGGACCTTGTAGACCGGGTCGGCGTGCGTGGTGGGACGCGAGTCCTCGAAGCAGCCGCCCTGGTCGATCGCGATGTCGACGAGCACGCTGCCCGGCTTCATCCGGGAGACCAGCTCGTTGGAGATCAGCGTCGGGGCCTTCGCGCCGGGCACCAGCACCGCGCCGATGACCAGGTCGGCGTCGAGCACCGCCCGCTCGACCTCGTACGCGTTGGACGCGACGGTCTGCAGGTGGCCCCGGTAGATGGCGTCGGCCTGGCGCAGCCGGGCGACGTTCTTGTCCAGCAGCAGCACCTCGGACTGCAGACCGAGCGCGATGGCGGCGGCGTTCATGCCGGAGACGCCCGCGCCGATGACGACGGTCTTGGCCGCGTACACGCCGGAGACGCCGCCGGGCAGCACACCGCGTCCGCCGCCGGTACGCATCATGTAGAAGGCGCCCACCTGCGGGGCGAGCCGGCCGGCGACCTCGGACATCGGGGCGAGCAGCGGCAGCGACCGGTCGGGCAGCTCGACGGTCTCGTACGCGATGCCGGTGACCTTGCGGTCGATGAGCGCGTCGGTGCACTCCTTCGAGGCGGCCAGGTGCAGGTAGGTGAAGAGCACCTGCCCCTCGCGCATCCGGTGGTGCTCCTCGGCGATGGGCTCCTTGACCTTGAGCACCAGCTCGGCGGTCTCCCACACCTCGTCGGCGGTGGCGAGGATCTTCGCGCCGGCGGCGGCGAACTCCTCGTCGGTGATGCTGGAGCCGACCCCGGCGCCGGACTCGACGAAGACCTGGTGGCCGCTGCGGGTGAACTCGTTGACACCCGCTGGCGTGATCGCCACGCGGTACTCGTGGTTCTTGACCTCGCGTGGGATTCCGACCTTCACGATGCAGACACCTCTCTTCGGGGCTGCTCTCCCCCGACTGCTCGGTGCCGCGATGGCCCCATTGCCACCACGGTCCACCGGTCCCGCCGGCGGCAGTCTAGGCGCGCCCGACGCCGCCGCGGGCCAGCACAGTGGCATCCGGTGACCGGGTGTCCTGACGATGTGTCAGGGCAGCCGGCGCGGTACGGCGGTGGAGCGTCACCTCAGCCGTCAGGACAATCTTCGGCCATTATCGTCCCATCTGCCGGGTGGCGATGCGGACAGCAGGCGAGTGGATCACTAATGTGACCGCCCATGACCACTCCTCCTTACCAGCCGGGGTACGCCCCGGGTTACTCCGACAAGAGCAAGGTCGTCGCGGGCATCCTCGGCATCCTGCTCGGCACCTTCGGGGCCGGTCGGTTCTACACCGGACACACCAAGATCGCCGTTCTCCAGCTCGTCGTGAGCTTTGTGACCTGCGGTGTCGGCGCCCTCTGGGGCGTCATCGACGGCATCCTCATCCTGGTCAACGGCGGCACCGACGCGCAGGGTCGCCCGCTGCGCGACTGAGCGGCCGGATCGACGCGCGAAGGGGCCCCGCGGCTGACCGCGGGGCCCCTTCGCGCGTACCCCCGCCGGCTGGACCGGCGGCGGCGCTCAGCGTGGCAACGGCGCGTCCGCCCGGCGCAGCGCCGTGAAGCCGGTGTCCCGGGCGCGGGCCGCGGCCAGCAGCCCGGCCACCGCCGACGCGTTGGTGACCTCGCCGGCCAGGACCATGGCGACCGCCTCGTCCAGGTCGATCCGCACGACCTGGAGGTCGGCCTCCTCGTCGTGCCGCTCGTGCCGCTCGTCCAGGGGCACGTCGGCGAGGTCCCGGGCCAGGAACACCCGGACGACCTCGTCGGTGAAACCGGGCGAGCTGTGCAGGTCGACAAGCACGTCGACCCGCCCGGCGGTGAGGTCCGCCTCCTCGGCCAGCTCCCGCAGCGCGGCCGCCGGCAGCTCCTCGCCGGAGACGTCCATCAGCCCGGCCGGCAGCTCCCACAGGTGCCGCCCCACCGGATGCCGGTACTGCCGGATCAGCACCACCTGGCCGGCGTCGTCGAGCGCCACCACGGCCACCGCCCCGACGTGCCGGACGAGGTCGCGCACCCCGGTCCCGCCGCCCGGCATGGTCACCTCCTCGGTGACCACGTCGAAGATCCGCCCCCGGTACCGCTCCTGCCGGGAACGCACCTCGTAGCGGTGCTCCAGCCCGCTCACGCCGCCGCCTCGCCGCGCTCGACGACGCTGCCGGTCCGCTCGCCGCGCTCACTCACGAGCTGGACGCGGCCTTCGACGCGGCACCGTTGCGGGCTGCCTTGCGCGCCGTCGGGGCCTCCGCCGCCGCGTCCAGGTCGACAGGCAACTGGTCGGCCTGCGAGTACGCCACGGCCGCCTTCACGAACGAGGCGAACAGCGGGTGCGGGCGGGTCGGACGGCTCTTGAGCTCCGGGTGCGCCTGCGTGGCCACGAAGAACGGGTGCAGGCTCCGGTCCAACTCGATGAACTCGACGAGCCGGCCGTCCGGCGAGGTGCCGGAGATGTGCAGACCCGCCTTGGTCAGCGCGTCCCGGTAGGCGTTGTTGACCTCGTAGCGGTGCCGGTGCCGCTCGCTGATCTCGGTGCTGCCGTACGCCTCGGCCACGATCGAGCCCTCGGCAAGCGTCGCCGGGTACGCTCCGAGCCGCATCGTGCCGCCCAGGTCACCCCTGCCGGCGACGATGTCCTCCTGGTCGGCCATCGTGGCGATGACCGGGTGGGCGGCCTGCTCGTCGAACTCCAGCGAGTTCGCGCCGTCCAGGCCGGCCAGGTGCCGGGCCACGTCGATGGTCATGCACTGCAGGCCGAGGCAGAGGCCGAGCAGGGGAATGCCGTTCTCGCGGGCGTACCGGGCGGTGCCGATCTTGCCCTCGATGCCGCGTACGCCGAAGCCGCCGGGGATCAGGATGCCGTCCACGCCAGCCAGGGCCGCCGCCGCGCCGGCCGGGGTGACGCACTCGTCGCTGGGCACCCACGTGAGCTGCACCCGCGCCCGGTGACCGAAGCCCGCCGCGCGGATCGCCTCACTCACCGACAGGTACGCGTCCGGCAGGTCGACGTACTTGCCGACCACCGCCACGGTGACCGTGTGCCGGGGCCGGTGCACCCGCTCCAGCAGGTCGTCCCAGCTGGTCCAGTCCACGTCCCGGAAGGAGAGCCCGAGCCGGCGCACCACGTACGCGTCCAGTCCCTCGCGGTGCAGCACCTTCGGGATGTCGTAGATGCTCGGGGCGTCCGGCGCGGCGACGACCGCCTCGGCGTCCACGTCGCAGTAGAGCGACAGCTTCTCCTTGAGCTTCACCGGGATCTCCCGGTCGCAGCGCAGCACGATGGCGTCCGGCTGGATACCGATGTTGCGCAGCTGCGCCACCGAGTGCTGCGTCGGCTTGGTCTTCAGCTCCCCCGACGGCGCCAGGTACGGCACCAGCGACACGTGCAGGTAGAAGCAGTTGTCGCGGCCCAGGTCGTGGCGGACCTGGCGGATCGCCTCCAGGAACGGCAACGACTCGATGTCGCCGACCGTGCCGCCGACCTCGGTGATCACCACGTCGGGCTGCTGGCCGTCGTCGTCCGGGTCGGCCATCGACAGGATCCGCGACTTGATCTCGTTGGTGATGTGCGGGATGACCTGGACGGTGTCGCCCAGGTATTCCCCCCGGCGCTCCTTGGCGATCACGTCGGAGTAGATCTGGCCGGTGGTGACGTTCGCCTTGCCGGACAACGCCCGGTCCAGGAAACGCTCGTAGTGCCCGACGTCGAGGTCGGTCTCGGCGCCGTCATCGGTGACGAAGACCTCGCCGTGCTGGAACGGGTTCATCGTCCCCGGGTCGACGTTCAGGTAGGGGTCGAGCTTCTGCATCACCACGCGCAGCCCGCGCGCGGTCAGCAGGTTGCCGAGGCTGGAGGCGGTGAGGCCCTTACCCAGCGAGGAGGCGACGCCCCCGGTGACGAAAATGTGCCTGGTCGTCCGTGCTGATGGGGCCAAGGCCTGCTCCCGTGTCGTCTGTCGCGGTCATGCAGACCGCCGTGCTTGATCAGCTCAGTGATCACGCGATCCACGGGATTCGACGGTAACACCTCCCGGGTCGGTACCCGCAGGCCGCACCCCGGCTGCGACACCACAGGGGTCACCGCGACGACACCCGACGCTCAGGGAGCGGCAACCTCGGTCGATGACCGGGTGACCTGCCGGGGCGGCACCACAGCGGTCGGCTCCGGCGCGTCGTCGACGTTTGGGGACCGTTCGACCGGCGGCGTCACCGGGGGCCGGGGCCGGCCCCCGG
>NZ_VDFY01000316.1 GCF_006228125.1 Micromonospora orduensis
GGGGCAGCGAGTCCGCCGGGGCGGGGCGGCCGGTAGGGGTCGGCGGCGGCAGCCAAGGCAGCGGTCGTGGCGTGGCCGTCCAAGGCACGGGTCGTGACACCCAGCCCGGACAGCGACCGGACCGTCTGGTCGGCGCGGCGCCGGGCGGCGTGCTCGCCCCGCTCTCCCGAGCTGGCCCGGGTGACGATGAGGACCTGCCGGCGCAGCGGATCCCGCCGCTGCGCGAGGTCATCGAGGAAACGGGCGTGGTCGGCCGCCGCGTCCGCGAGAGCCGAGTGCGGCATCTCGTCCGCCGCTTGGGCGAGGGCGCGGGCGGCGGAGTGCAGGTCGACCGGCTGCGCCGACACCACGATCTGCGTCGGCGTGGACAGGCTGTTGAGCCAGCGGCCGAAGGTGTCGACCAGGGCGGCCTGCTCGTCGGCGGTGCGCAGCGCCAGGTTGACGCTGGTCGCCGCGACCATCGCCGCCTTCACGCCACCGAGGCTGATCTCCCCGTGATCGTCGATGGCATCGGCGGGTAAACTCAACGGTGCCGGCAGCATCACCTTCGACGTGGGGACCCGTACCCAGTCGGGTGTCTTCGCGGTGGTGTCGGTGGTGGACAGAGCGCGCGGCCCCCGGGAGTGGCGGACCGCCGACAGGAGCCACAGGTCCATGGGCAGGCCGTCGCGGCGGCCGACCGCGAGGCCGAACACCAGGCCGCCGAGCACGACGGCCACGCCGAGCAGCACCGGTGCGGGCACGACGGTGTACAGGGCCTTCCAGCCGCCGTAGAACACGACGGCGGCCACCGCCACGATCGCCAGTTGCCGGAACGTCAGCCCGTAGAGCACCTTGTCCGGCGCGTCCACATCAGCGGGCATCCGGGCGGTGAGAGCCTGTTCGTCGCGGCGGTCGTGGCTCATGGTCGCACCGCCCCAACGCGGGGGACGCGCAGCCCGCGGGTGAGTTGCCGCACCACGACAACCCGCACGACCGCGCCGAGTGCCTCGCCGCCACGCCCGCCTGCGCCGCTAGTGGCGTAGCGGCGCATCAACCCCGGCACCTTGACCGTGGTCCACAGCAGGACCATCACGACGAACAGGTTGAGCACCCCACCCGGTTCGACCGGCAGGCCCAGCAGCGGCAGCACGCTTCTGGTGTCCAGCAGCATCCACTGCCCGGCGAACAGCACGAACGCCTGCACCACCGGGACCGCCAGCATGGCGACGTACGACCGCCACCACAGGCGTGCCACACCCTCGGTGTGCGGTAGGGCGTGGCACGCCAAAGCGATCGGCGCGACCGCGGTGAGCACCAACGCGACCGCGAAACGGACGATCACACTGCAGGCCGTTGCGGCGAGCAGGAACACGATGATCGCCAGACAGACGACAAACAGCAGACCGGCGGTCTGGTCACGCGCGGCGATCAGGTGGGTCTTGACGGCGTCGAGTGCCCCGTCGCCGTTGAAGTCCTGCGCGGTCAAGGCGGTGGTGAACGCGTTGGCGAACTCGATGAGCGTGCCGGCGATCAGTTGGGAGAAGTGGGCGGTGACGAACCCGACGACGCACCGTGGCAGGAGATCCTTGACGGTGTAGCGGGCGCGTTCGTCGCCGCCGGCGACCATGGTCAGGACGCCAGCGGCGACGAACGCCAGGACGAAGACGGTGTCGACGACCCAGATCGACCGTCCGGTCAGGGCCTGCACCTGCGGCAGGCTGGTGACGTCCGGGGTGATCAGCAGCGCGTGGGTGATCGCGGTGATGAGACCGTTCAGGCAAACCAGCAGCAGGCCGGCGAACCAGTCGAGGATCTGGTTGAGCGCCCAGGTCATCGTCAGCCTCCGACGATTCCCCGGACGACCTGCAGCAGGATGGGCGCGAGGACGGCCACGCCATAGCCGACCAGGGCGTTCTTCAACGCGCCCTTGGCCTTGTCGACCTGGGCCGGGTCGCCGCCGGCGGTGGCCCAGTACACCCCGGCCAGGACCAGGAACAGGGTGGCGACGGCGCCCAGGATGCCCATCACCCAGGTCTGCAGGTTGGCGATGACGGTGGGCAGGGCGTTGGCGGCCAGGATCACCGGGTCGCCGGTGTCGCCGTAGGCGGCGGCGGGCACGGCCAGCATCACGATGGCAGCCGTCGCGGGCGCGGCGACCCGGACGACTCGGCGGAGCGCGGACAGCATGATGGTCAGGGCACGGGAACGTGCCCACAGCGTGGGGGACATGGGTGGCTGCACCTCCCGCCCCGGCTCGCGCCGGGGCGATCGTCGAAACGGTGGTCAGGGAGCCGCCGCCGGGCTCGGGAGACACATGTCGGACGGGGACCGCGGTGAGCCTCGGGAGGAGCTCGTCCTCCCGTTCGGGTTGGCGGTGATCGATGAGGTGTCAGCGCATCAACGTGGCGCGGCACCCGAGGCGCCCGGTCCCGTGTCGGCCATGTGTCCCCGGCCCGGCGGCGGGCGGAACCAGCCCTCCTCGTGGCGCCGGAGGAGTTCCGCACCCTCAAACCGGCGTTTGTGAGCTGTGGCGAACACCTGCCGGTCCCACAAAGTTCCGACACGACCTCACCGACGTCTGACAGCCCAGGTCAGCGGCCCGATCTGACGATCATCCCGTTCGGAATGGACCCGCTGTGGGCGTCGGCGCGGGAGTCTCACCGCCGCCGAACGTCGTCCCGTGAGCATCGCTGTCAGCTCCGTGAGGCCCCGACGTGCCACCCACAGTGAATACGGCGACCTTTCCCGCACCAGGGTGGGAGCCCGGCGGCAGCGGCGGAAAGCGCCGGGGCCGGCGCACGTGGACGCGGGTCCGACCAGATGGTCGAGCCCGCGTCCGGATGCTCGGCGGTCAGGCCGCTGCCAGCGTCACGTGCGCCGCGGCCGGCCGTGCGCCGCGGGCGGCCCGGATGTGCTGGCGTCGCTCGGCCGCCGCGGCAAGATGGTCCCGCACCCGCGGTGAGGTCACCTCGGTGAGGAACCCGGCGGCGAGCGCCTCGGCAATGCGAACGTCGATGCGCTCGACGCGCCGCCGCAGCGTGTCGACCTCCACGCCGAGGCGGGCGGCGATGGGTTCGATGGCCCGGTGGCCCAGCCGCAGGTCGATGTAGGGCTGCTCATCGCTCTCGTCGACGATGCCCAACTCGACGGCCCGGCGTACGAGGAGGTCTGGATGCCCGTAGGGGCGCTTCGGGGTGCGGGGGCCAGTGACGTGTTCCAGGTCGTCGACCGGCACGGCCTCGGCGCCGTCACGCTGGCGCAGTTCGTGCCCGGCCCGCCATGCCGCCATGCACAGCGCCGCGTACGGCGCCGGTTTGGCCAGGTCGACCCGGTCACGCAGGGCGCTCAGGAAGCCGGTGAGGATCTCGGCGTCCAGGTCGTGGGCGTCGCCGGCCCAGCCGGTGTGCAGCCGGCCGGCGTAGCGACGCAGCGCGGGCATCGCCAGGGCGACCGCGGCGATGACCCAGGCGGGCCCGCCGAGGCGGGCGCGGCGGATCAGCTCCCGCCACACCACGTCACGCGCCGTGTAGGCGCGAGGATGCTCCAGCAGCCACTGCCGCAACGCCGGCAGCGCCATGACACCGCCGGGCAGACCGGTGTCATCGCCGAGCTGGCCGACAAGCCGATCGAGGTCCAGTGACAACGGGTCGGGGTCGCATGTCAGGTCGGCGAACGCGGTGTCCACGGCGTCCAGAGGCGAGTCGGGCCAGTCCTTGTCGGAGGCGGTCATGTCACGAACTCCCATGTCAGAGGCGAATGTCGATGACGGGGCCGAAGCTGTGCGGCCGGCGGCGCCTAACCGCCATTGCGCCACCCCGGTCTCACGGACCCCTGACAGCGCAGGCTGCGTCGGCACCGTCACGGGGTCGACGACGTCAGCCGCCCGCGGCCACCGCTGACTGACCATCGAGTCGACGGACGTCGTCGTTCTGACAAAGCCACATTGACCTGCTCGCTGACAGGACCGGAGACGGCGGACACGGTCCGCGGCGGCCGGGCGCGTGAGAACGCGGCACTGCCGCGCGGGCCTGACGACGCGTCCCGGCCGCTCTCACAGCGCCTCACCGCGCAACGGTGTCAGACCGCAACCGGCGGGACGTCACCACCGACCGTCGGCGTTTACCCGGCGCCGCCGCGTCGGCTGACAGCATCCGTGCGGCAGCCTCGACGGTCTGACGAACCGCCGTCCGAATGACAGACCCGAAGCGGGTGTTGTCAGTGACACCGCTGCCGTCTGCGGCCGCCCGGACAGCGGTCCGACAATGCCGGCCAGCGCCCGCGTGTCATCGGCGTGCGTCGCTGTCATGGCCGACGTGGTCCTGACGCTGACAGAGCTGGGCTGATCGTGGGCTCTGACACTCTCCTGACGCTGATCCGGCCTCCGTGAGGCTGGCGTCCGCGAGGGCGTCTCGGGCGCCAGGACAGCCAAGGGGGACGGGAAGTCGCTGTCAGACATTCGTGAGATCACCGTGAGATCGGCAGGTGTTCGCCACAGCTCACAAACACCGGTTTGAGGGTGTCAGCGCACCACGGCGCGGCGCGGAGCCGACACCACATGAGCGAGCACACGCCGCAACACCACAACCCGCATCCCGAACCCACCGCTCACAACGGCCCGCCGGCCGAGGTCCACCCGACACCCACCGACCTGGTCGCCGGCGACCCACCGGTACCGCTCACCGTCTGGCGCACCGCCCGCACCCCAGGCGACGCCGGACGCAGCATCGGCACCCGACTGGCCAGCCGCCTCATCAGCGCCTACAGCCGCCCCGGCGACGCGGTCGTCGACCTCACCACCGACCACGCCCTCATCCAGACCTGCGCGGCCGGGGCGCGCCGTCACCACCCGGCGTGGTTCACCGACGCGTCCAGCCTGATCATCGACCCGGCCACGGCCGTCCCGCCCGCCGGCACCACCGGCGGCGCGGAACCGGGCGAGGGGGACGACCTGCCCGAGATAGGCGCCTGGTTCGGTGACGATCTCACCGACCCGCAGCTGCACCCACCGGCCGACACGGTGGCCGCCCCACCACCCGGCGGCTCCCTGACGGCAGCGACCAGCCTCGTGGTCGCGTGCTGGCCCCTGCACGCCAGCGCCGCCGCCAACCAGGATCGGCTGGCGTGGCTGCTGGCCGCCTGCGCCGCGTTGCTGCAACCGGGCGGCTGCCTGATCCTCGTCGTCACCGTCCCAGCCGGCACCACCGCCGGCCCTCAAGACTTCTCCGGCGTGGTCCAGGCCGCCGCCGGTATCGGGCTCGGCTACCTGCAGCACCTCGTCGCCGTCACCGCCGACACCGACGGGGACGCGTTCGTCTACCACGTCACCGACGAGGAACTGCTCACCCTCACCACCGTCGTCAACCAGCGGCGGCAGGTGGCCCACCTGCGGGTCCACGCGGACCTGATGGTGTTCAGCCAGACCCAGCGCCCGGCCCCGCGCCGGGCCGACTGGCGTGAGGGCGGTGGTCGCCGTGGCTAAGCACCGCCCACACACCACCGCCAACGAGTCCGACGAGCAGAACACGACGACTGCCGCCATGAGCACCCCCTCGGTCGGACGGCATCGGGCTGCTCCCGGCCCGGAGGGCCTGTCGGTGTGGGCGACAGCGCAGTCCACCGGCCCGGTCCAGCGCCGAGGCCGGTACGTCCGCGAGTCCGTGCAACACCCGGCGCGGATGCTCCCGGCGATCGCCGCGCACGCCGTCACCGCCTACACCACACCCGGGGACCTCGTGCTCGACCCGATGTGCGGGATCGGCACCACCCTGGTCGAGGCGATCCACGCCGGCCGGGACGCGATCGGGGTGGAATACGAGTCCCGCTGGTCCGACATCGCCGACGCCAACATCAAACACGCCCACACCCAGGGCGCGACCGGCCGCGCCGGCGTCATCCGCGGCGACGCCACCAGCATCCTGTCACTGGTGCCGGCGGCCCTGACCGGCCAGGTCGCCCTCGTGGTGACCTCGCCGCCGTACGGGCCGACCGTGCACGGCCTGGTCCGGCCCGGCACCGACGGCGTGGCCAAGTTCGCCAACGCCTACAACGACGGCACCGACCGCGGAAACCTCGCCTACCGCGACCTCACCGGACTCGCCGACGGGTTCGCCCAGATCCTCGCCGGCTGCCACACCCTCCTGCGCCCCGGCGGCGTCGTCGTCGTGACCGCCCGACCCTGGCGCAAGCACGGCGAACTGGTCGACCTCCCGTCGGCCGTCATCGGCGCCGGCATCCGGGCCGGCCTCACCCCCGTCGACCGCTGCGTGGCGCTGCTCGCCGCCGTCCGCGACGGCAGGCTCGTCGCGCGGCCGTCGTTCTTCCAACTCCGGGCCGTCCGCAAGGCCCGGGCCGCCGGCACCCCCATGCACCTGATCGCACACGAGGACGTCCTGGTGTTCATCAAGAGCCAGGCCTCGGGCGCGGAATACCTGGGGGACACCCTCGGGGGAGGGGTGGTCGCGTGAGTGCGCCTGCGCACCGCTACCCCAGCCTCGGGGCTGCAGTACAGAGCTGCTGCCTCCTGCTGTTGGCCGGGCACCGTGAGACTCCGACGCTCGACGCGGCGGAGGTGCGTGATTGACCACCGACCCGCACCGCGCATCGGATCGCTGTGCACCGGCTACGGCGGCCTCGACATGGCCGTCGAGCTGGTGCTCGGCGGCCACCTCACCTGGTACGCCGAAACCGACCGGCACGCCCGCGCCCTTTGCGCCCACCACTGGCCCGGCGTGCCCAACCTCGGCGACATCCGCACCGTCGACTGGACCCGCGTCGAGCCCGTCGACGTCCTCACCGCCGGGTTCCCGTGCCAGGACATCTCCAACGCCGGCAAACGCGCCGGCATCACCGGAAAGCACTCCAGCCGGTGGAGTGCCATCGCCGACGCCGTTCGCGTCCTTCGACCGCCGCTCGTGTTCGTGGAGAACGTCGCCGCCCTCCTACGACGAGGCTTCGACGTCGTCGCAGCCGACCTGGCCACGATCGGGTACGACACGAGCTGGACGTGCCTACGCGCGTCCGACATCGGTGCCGCCCACCGCCGCGACCGGCTGTTCCTGCTGGCCACACCCACCCCACGACCCGACGGAGGTGCGGACGCTGCCGACACCCTGCGCCCGTGACGGCAAAGGCCCCGGCCACCAACACGGCCTGCCCGACCTCATCGAACCGTCAGGCTCCACCCACGGCCTCCTACCCACCACGGCCGGGCAAACCGCTCACACCGGTCACCACGCGCCTACGCGCACCGACGCCACACGGCTACTGCCCACCCCCAGGGCGAGCGACACCGGCACGCCCGGACGACGCGCGGGCGCCGGGTTCCGGCCCCCACTGTCTCAAGTGCTACTGCCCACCCCGCGGGCCACCGACGGCGAGAAGGGCTGCCCAGGGCAACGCGGCTCGCACGGCGACCTCACCCTCCCCTCCGCAGCGGGGCGGGTCCCGGCCCGGACCCTGCCC
>NZ_VDFY01000215.1 GCF_006228125.1 Micromonospora orduensis
GGGCAGCGGTTGGGTGGGCTCGTCACCGGAGGCCAGTGGGTCGCCGGACGGCGGCCGCAGCGGCCGGGTGACTGTCGCGTCGGTCATCGGGAAGGCCCGGGTGGCACCCTCGGCGGTCGCGTCGGTCATCGGGAAGGCCCGCGTGGCACCCTCGCTTGTCGCGTCGGCGGGACGGCGGCGGGGAAACGGTTGGCTGCCCCGCGCGAAACGGGGCGGCGGTGTGGCCCGGTCGCCGGGCCGGCCCCCGCCCGGCGTCGGGCCGGCGGCACGGTCCCGGCCGGACGCCGGTTCGAAGAAGGAACGCCTGTCGCTCTGGGCGGTGCCGTTGGCCGGGGCGGCCACGGCGTCGCCGGCCCGACCAACCGGCGGGCGGCCGGCGGCGGGCGGGCTCGGCTCGGTCGGAACGGCAGCGGGACGCTCGATGGGCGTCGTCGGCGCGAACCGGGGTGCGGCCGAGCGAGCAGCGCCCGGCACGGAGTCGGTGCGCGGTACGGCGTTCGGGTGCCGCTGGCCGGCTGCGGGCATGTCGTCCGTGCCGGACTGGCGGGACAGATCGCCCGGCCTCGGCGTGCTCCGCGGCGTGCCCGGGGCCAGCGGATTGGTCATCCGGGGCACCGCGGGCCTTGTCGGCGCGGGTCGCACGGGCGGTGCCGCCACCGGCTCGGGGCCGGGTGGCGGGGTGGAGCCGGACGGCGTGGGGCCGGTGGTCGGCGTTGCTCCGGCGGCGTCCCGACCGGTCGCGCCGTTGCGGGTGCGGGCGAGGGTCTCCGCCCGCTCCAGCCGGGCGCGGGCCCCCATCGCGCGCCCGGGGAGCCGGACGTCACCGCGGGAGAGCTGGGAGACGAACCAGGCGGGCAGGTAGCCCTCCACCGGCAACCCGGGGTTGACCGCTAGCCACCACTCGTGGTTGGGCCAGCCGACCGCGAGGTCGGTGAACGGGACCCGCCGGTTGCTGCCCGGATGGTCACCGAGGCAGGCCCGCAGTGCGGCGACGGAGGTGAACGCCAGCACGTGCGTACGGCCGCCGGTGGTCCAGGTGCCCCAGCCGGGCGACGTCTGGCCGGCCAGCGCCGGCGCGGCGACCGGCAACAGCAGATCGGTGCGGGACAGGAGCCGGAAGTACAACTCCTGGTCGTTGGCGCGCAGCGCGTCCCGCATCGCCACCTCGGCCTCCGTGGCCGGCTCCCATTCGGTCACGGCCACCTCTCCTTCCGAGAACAGGCCACAGGTATCGCGTACAACCTACAAGGTGGTATCAAGATCACAATGGCTGGCCGGCGGCGGTCCGCCGGGGCGTCGACGAAGCGATAACATCCCGTCCCGGAGCCGACACGATACGGAGGCCGTCGATGTCCCGGTCGATCGCGCGCCCGGTCCTCGCAGGCCTGGCGGCCAGCATCCTGACCGCACCGGCAGTTCCGATCAACGCCGCCGACGCCGCGCCGCGGACGGCACCGACCTGCGCGACCCCCCTGGCGCCCGTCCAGCCGGTCGCGGCCCTGCCGTGGACGCAGCAACGGTACGACCCCGCCCGGCTCGCGCCACTGGCCACCGGCGCCGGTGTGACCGTGGCGGTGGTCGACTCCGGGGTCGACCGGGTCCACCCGCAACTGGCCGGGCAGGTGCTGGCCGGCACCGACCTGCTCGACCCGGGCGGCGACGGCAGCCGCGACTGCGCCGGACACGGCACCGGCGTGGCGAGCATCATCGCGGCGCAACCCCGCCCCGGCGTCGCCTTCCACGGCCTCGCACCGGGTGCCCGGATCCTGCCGGTACGGGTGAGTGAGCAGCAGGTGGTGCAGGGACGGGAGTCGGGGCGTACGGTCAGCGCCGCCGACTTCGCCCGGGCCATCCGTTGGGCTGTCGACCACGACGCCGACGTGGTGAACCTCTCCGTCGTCCTGTACGCCGACGACCCGACCGTGCACGCCGCCGTCGCCTACGCCGTCGAGAGGGACGTGGTGCTGGTGGCCGCCGCCGGCAACCTGCACGACAGCGGCGATCCGCGCCCGTTCCCGGCCGCGTACGACGGGGTGCTCGGGGTGGGCGCAATCGGGGCGGACGGCGTACGGGCCGGCTTCTCGCAGACCGGCCCGTACGTCGACCTGGTCGCGCCGGGCAGTGAGGTGCTGACCGCCGCGCCCGGGCAGGGCCACCAGCGGGTCGAGGGAACGAGCTATGCGGCGCCGTTCGTGGCCGCCACCGCCGCCCTGCTGCGCCAGTACCGCCCCGAGCTGACCGCCGCCCAGGTGGCCCGACGGATCATCGCCACCGCCGATCCGGCGCCCGGCCCGGGGCACGGGTACGGCGCGGGCGTGCTGAACCCGTACCGGGCCGTCACCGAGACCGGACCGGGTCAGCCGGCCGGGCCTCGGACGGTCGCCGCGCTCGCCGACGACCGGGCCGACGCGGCGCAACTCGCCCGCGACGCCCGCCGGGCCGCGGCCCGGCACCGGGCCCTGCTCGTCGGCGCGGTGGTCGGGACGACGGCAGTCGCCGTGGTGCTGCTCGCCCTGGTGCTGCCCCGGGGCGCGCGCCGACGGTGGCGGCCCGCCGATCCGGTCTGACCTCGCCGGGCCGCCGGGGAACGCCCCGGCCGGGGCCGGCCGGGGCGCGGACCCGGACATGGTCAGCGCTTCCGACCCACCGGGATCACTGGAACAGCCCGGTGTTCTTCTTCTCGGTGTCCAGATAGTCGGCGGCGGAGTCGTTCACCGCCAGCCTGATGTCACGCAGCATGGCCTGAAGGTCCTGCGAGGCGGACCGCCACCGCGCCTGGCGCTGCTCGTACGCCTCCCGGGCCTCGCCCGCCCAGCCGGCCACCAGCGGCGCGGCGTCGCGTTCGAGTTGGCCGAGCTGCGAGTCGAGCGTGTTCAGCGCCTTCTGGATGTCCGCACCGGCCTGCTGAAGCGCGGTGAAGTTGACGACCAGCACACCGTGGTCCATCGGAGCTCCCTCCCGAGCGGGGTCAGAGCGGCAGTTGGATGCCGCCGCGGTTGGTGCCGGCCACCCGGCTGGCCGCCTCGTCGTCCGAGACGTCGTACTGCCGACCTGCGGTGCGGATCGCCCCGGCGGTCTCCCGCAGGGCGCGGTGCAGCGCGGCCTGGTCCTGCGACCACTGCTGTTTGACCTGCTCGAACGATCGTCCACCGGCGCCGCGCCAGGCCTGCTGCAACACCTCCAACTCGGCCAGCAGGCCGGTCAGCATGGACTGCAACGACTGGTCCACCTGCTCGAACTTCGCGGCGGTCTGCTTCATCACCGCGGCTTCTGCCTGGGTCTGGGACACCCGGACGTCACCTCGTCTCCTCGATCGCGCCTGGCCGTCGACGCGCCCGGAGGACGCGTCGGTCGCTTGGCCCGCTCGTCGACGCACGTCGGACGCGGGTCAGCGATGAACTTCGTGGCTGACGGTAGCGGCCTGGTTGCGGTTCTGCTACCCCCGACCTCTCCCCTGTGGACAACCACGGCAGCCATCGGTCACTTACGATGTGCTGCAGCCACGTCGCGGCGCGTGACGGGCGCGTCCACACTGGTCGAGGAGGCTCGGTGCCGGCGATCACCACCGGAGGCCCGCGGCAGCAGGCCCCGATCGGCCCGGGCTCGGCCGCCGTCGGCATGTCCTCCGGCTCGGGAGCCGCCCGGCCTCGTCCGCGCGGCGGCCGGTGGGCGACGCTCGCGCGGGCCGGCACCGGGGTTCGCGCCGGCCAACTGGTCGCCGCTCAGGTCGCGGTGGCGCTCGTCCTCGCCACCCTCGGCCGGAGCGCGCCGGTGACCGTCACCGCCGCGACGGCAGCGGCGCTGCTGCTCGTGGCCGCCGGCGCCCGGCTCCGGGGCCGATGGCTCTTCGAGTGGCTGGGCACCGCCGCCGGGCACCTGACCCGCCGCCGGGCGCTGGTGGGGCCCGCCGGGCCGGCCGAACTGCTCGACCTTGTCGCGCCGGGTGCCGTGGTCCGCTCCACGGAGCTGTCCGACGGGCCGGCGGCGGTGCTGGAGGACACCGGGGGCATGGTCGCGCTGCTGGAGCTCGGCGATCCGGGTGACCTGCTCGGCGACGCGTCGCACGCGATCCCCGCGCCGTCCGCTCTGCTGCCCGCACCGGGGGTGGACGTCCCGCCGCTGCGGATCCAGCTGCTGCTCGCCGGGGCGCCGGCGCCGGTGCCGGCGGTCGGGGGCACGGTCGGCACGTCGTACCGGCAGCTCACCGACGGACGGCTCGCCGGGCGGGAGCAGGCACTGCTCGCGGTACGCGTGCTGCGGGTCGACGGCTGGTCGGAGGAGGCCCTGCGCCGGGTGCTCGCCGGCACGGTACGCCGCATCGTCCGCCGGCTGGGGCCGCTGACCGCCCGACCGCTCGGCGTTCCCGCAGCTCTGCGTGTCCTGGGCGAGCTGGCCCACCACGACGACGGCCAGCCGGTGCGCGAGTTCTGGCCGGTACTGCGGTCCGGCCCCCTGGTCCAGACCACCTTCCGGCTGGTCCGGTGGCCGGACGCCGACGGCGCGGGCGCCCGCCGACTGGCGCCTCGACTGCTCGCGCTGCCGGCGACCGCGACGACCGTGTCGATCTGCGCCGGCCCGCCGCCGGCCAGCGGCGCCGCCGAGGTGCCGACCGAGCTGACCGTACGGCTGGCCGCCGGGACGACGACCGAGCTGACCCTGGCCGCCGAGGCCCTGCACCGGCTGGTGACCGGCCTGGGCGGAGGGCTCCGCCGGCTCGACGGGGCACACCTGGAGGGGTTGGCCGCCACCCTGCCGCTGGCGCTGGCGACGGCGGGCGCGCAGCCCCGACCGGCGTTGGACGACTGGGAGCTGACCCTGGGCCAGGCGGGGATCATGGTCGGCACCAACCGGCACGGCGGCGCGGTCACGGTGCGACTGTTCCGACCGGAGAGCACCAGGGTGCTGCTGGTCGGTGGCGTACGCGCGGCCCAGCTGGTCGCGCTGCGCGCGATGGCGCTGGGCGCCCTGGTGGTGGTGCAGACCGCGCGACCCCGCGTCTGGGAGCCGTTCGTCCGCGGGGTGGGTGCCCCGGGTGGGACGATCCCGCTGATCCCGCCCGGCCGTGCGGTGGGCGACGGGGTGGCGACCGCGCTGCGGCCGTTGCTGCTGGTGGTCGACGCCGGGCCGGTGCCGGCCGACGCGGAGCCGGGCGCACCATGGCGGGCCACCCTCGTGGTGCGGGACGAGCTGACTTCTGCGGACACCGACGTGCTGAGTCGTGCGGACCTGGCGGTGCTGCAACCGCTGGGCACGGCCGAGGCGGCGCTGGCCGGTGCGGCGCTGGGGCTGGGCGGTTCGGCCGAGTGGCTGACCCGGATGCGGGACGACATGGTGGCCGTGGTGAACCGGCGGGCGCTGCGCTGGGCGCTGCTCTCCCCGACCCCCATCGAGGCGCAGTTGATCGGGCGACCGGCGCGCGGTTGACCTGGTAGCCCGGCGAACTGGCGGGTTACGCCGTCGCCGGTGTCCGTGGCACGATCCCCGCCATGGGCTTTCTGAAAGGTCTGCTGATTCGGCTGGCCAGCACAGCGTTGGCTTTCTGGCTGGCCACATTCCTCATCCCGGGCATCTCTCTGGAGTCGAACTCCGCTGTGGAGACGGTGACCACGCTGCTCCTGGTGGCGGTGATCTTCGGCGTGGTCAACGCGGTCCTCCAGCCGATCATCAAGACCGTCGGTTGTGGTTTCTACCTGCTGACGCTGGGTCTCATCGCGCTGGTGGTCAACGGGCTGCTGTTCCTGCTCACCAGTTGGATCGCCGACCAGGCCGGGCTGCCGTTCTCGGTTGACGGGTTCTGGCCGGCGGCGGTGCTCGGTGCCCTCTTCGTGAGCATCGTGACCTGGATCCTCGGCGCCGTCCTCGACCGCGACTGACCGGCGGCCTGCCCGCACCGACCCGGCCCGCCCGGGCTCCGACCACGGCCGGGGCCCGGGCGGGCCGATGACCACAGTCCGGGAATTGGCCGGCGAGCGCGCCCACCTGGGCGGCTAGCGTCGCAGGGTGTTCTCGCTGACCCGCACCGATGGCCACCTGCTCAGCACCGATCCCGCCCGGCTCGACCTGACCCTGATACACCACTGGCTGTCCACCGACGCGTACTGGGCGTTGGGGCGGAGCCGGGAGACGGTCGTGCGGGCGTTCGCGGGCTCCCTGCCGTTCGGTGTCTACCGGCCCGGGGACGGCCGCCAGGTGGCGGTGGCCCGGGTGGTCACCGACCGCGCCACCTTCGCCTGGCTGTGCGACGTGTACGTCGACCGCGCCTCCCGGGGCGACGGCCTGGGCGGCTGGCTCGCCGCCGCGGTCCGCGACCACCTGGCCGAGCTGGGCGTACGCCGGATCCTGCTGGCCACCAACGACGCCCACGAGGTGTACGCGCGGGTGGGCTTCACACCGCTGGACGTCCCGGAGCGGTGGATGAACCTCGACCAGCGGCCGCCCGTGACCCCGATCACCGGAAAGGAACAGAGCGGGGCTGAACCCCTTACGGTGGAGCCGTGACGCCACTCCGCCTGGGATACCTCTACGGCATCGGCGCGTACCTGCTCTGGGGTTTCTTCCCGCTCTACTTCAAGTTGCTGCGACCCGCCGGCCCGCTGGAGATCCTGGCCCACCGGATCGTCTGGTCGGTGCTCTTCGTGGCGCTGCTGCTGGGCGCGCTGCGCAACATCGGTTTCCTGCGGGCGCTGCTGCGCCGGGGCTGGGCGGTGGCCGGGATCGTGGCCGCCGCCGCGCTGATCGCGGTCAACTGGGGCACCTACATCTACGGGGTCAGCTCCGACCGGGTGGTGGAGACCGCGCTCGGTTACTTCATCAACCCCCTCGTGGTGGTGCTGCTCGGGGTGACGGTGCTGCGGGAGCGGCTGCGCCCGGGGCAGTGGGTGGCGCTGGGCATCGGCGGGTCGGCCGTGGCGGTCCTCGCCGTGGACTACGGCCGCCTGCCCTGGCTGGCGCTGACCCTGGCGTTCAGCTTCGCCGGGTACGGCCTGATCAAGAAGCGGCTCGGGTTGCCGGCCGCCGAGGGGCTGTTCGTCGAGTCGGCCGTGCTGGCGCTGCCCGCACTCGGGTACCTTGCCTGGCTGTCCCATCGCGGCGGGATGGCCTTCGGGCACGTCCCGGCCGGGCACACGGCCCTGCTGGTGCTGGCCGGCGCGGCCACCGCGATCCCGCTGCTGCTCTTCGCCGGGGCCGCGAACCGGCTGCCACTGACCGGCCTCGGCATGATCCAGTACCTGGCGCCGATCCTCCAGCTCGCCTGCGGTGTGCTCATCTTCCACGAGCCGATGCCACCGGCCCGGCTCGCCGGCTTCGCGCTGGTCTGGCTCGCCCTGGTGGTCTTCACCGCCGACGCGATCCGCCACACCCGCCAGGCCCGCCAGGCCGCCCGCGTC
>NZ_VDFY01000088.1 GCF_006228125.1 Micromonospora orduensis
GCACCCCGGGACCTGGCCGGCTACAAGCAGGTGACCGCCGCGCACGCCGCGTTCGGCGCGGGTACGCCCGGCGCCCGCCTCGACTACCTGGTGCTCACCGATCCCGAGTTGGAGCCGGGGCCGGTGTCCGGGCCGGCCCGGCTGGTGATCGCCGCGTGGGTCGGGGCCACCCGCCTGATCGACAACGCGGCGATCCACCTGGCACCCCGTCCCTGACCCGGCCCCTCCCACCTCCACCACTTTGGCGAAAGGCCATTCCGATGCTGCGGACCATGCTCAAGTCGAAGATCCACCGGGCCACGGTGACCCAGGCCGACCTGCACTACGTGGGTTCGGTGACTGTGGACGAGGATCTGCTCGACGCCGCCGACCTGCTCCCCGGCGAGCAGGTGGCGATCGTGGACATCACCAACGGCGCCCGGCTGGAGACGTACGTGATCCCCGGTGAGCGGGGCAGCGGCGTGATCGGCATCAACGGTGCCGCCGCGCACCTCGTACACCCCGGTGACCTGGTCATCCTGATCTCGTACGGGCAGATGGACGAGGCCGAGGCCCGGTCGTACCGGCCGCGGGTGGTGCATGTGGACGCCGACAACCGGGTGATCGAGCTGGGCGCCGACCCGGCCGCGGTGGCCCCCGGCACGGCCGGTGACCCGGTGCCCAGCCCGCTGGCCGTGTCCGCCGTGTGACCCCCCGCGTCGCCATTCCGGTCTGTCACCGGAAGGTCATGTGCGGTTACCCTTGGCGCGCTGGCGCAAGCTGGCGGGTGGCTGGGGGAGGCCGCTATGCGCAGTGCCGTGACGACCCTGTTCGCCGTCGCCGTGACGGCGGTGCTGCTGGTGGGCTGCGCCGGGTCCGGCGACCTGGACGGTGACCTGACCGACGAGTGGGCCGCGATGGCGGCGCCGTCGGCGTTCACTCCGGCGGCCGGTGTGTGTCACGCCGCCGATTTCACCGACGTGGTCACCCTGGCCGGCTACGAGCCGGTGGACTGCGCGGGGCCGCACCGGCTGGAGACCGTGCATGTCGGGGCGTTCCCGGCCCAACGGGCGACCGCCCCGGCGGGTGGTTCGGCGGAGCTGCGGGGCGCGTTCGCCGAGTGCGACACCCGGGCGACCGGGTACGTGGGTGACGACTGGCGGGCCGGGCGGCTGCGGTTGTCCGTGGCGCTGCCCTCCGGGCCGGGCTGGGCGGCGGGCTCCCGCTGGTTCCGGTGCGATCTCACCGAACTGAGCACTGTCGAGGCGGCGGCGACGGTGGTGGTCCGCTCGGGCAGCCTGCGGGACGCGTTGAAGACCCCCTCGCCGCTGCGGCTGGGTTGCCAGCAGACCCGTGGCGCGGCCGGGCGGGTGCAGACGCTGGTCCCGGTGGAGTGCGGCAGGCAGCACGACGCCGAGTTCGTCGGGGTGTGGCGTGCGCCGGACACGCCGTACCCCACCAGGGACGCCGACTGGGCGCCGCTCTACACGGGCTGCCGCAGCGCCCTCGGCCGCTACGTGGGCGTGCCGGACGACGCCGAGCTGCGTTTCCGCAGCGGTGTGGTGGTCCGCCCACCGGGGGCCGGGCGGTGGCGGGTCGGTGACCGGGGCGTGCGCTGCTACCTGTGGCTCAGCGACCGTACGGTGATCGCCTCACTGAAGGGCGCGGGCCCGGCGGGTCTTCCGGTCCGGACGAAGTGACCACGGCCCGACGGTCGGCGCGGCCCGCCCGGCGCGGGACGGGGTAGCCGATACCACTCGTCCCGCCCCCGCCGCCCCCGGCGAGGATCGTTCGGGTTGACTGGTGGGATGGACCTTCCGACCGTCGACCTGCCGGCCCTGCCCAGACTGCTGGCCGCGCCCGAGCCCGGCTGGGTGGAGACCACCGACGTGATCGTCGTGGGGTCCGGGGTGGCCGGCCTGACCGCCGCGCTGCACCTGCGGGAGGCGGGTCTGCACGTCACGGTCGTCACCAAGGTCAACATTGACGACGGCTCGACCCGGTGGGCGCAGGGCGGCATCGCCGCGGTGCTCGACCCGGCGGACACACCGGCGGCGCACGCCCGGGACACCGAGGTCGCCGGGGTGGGGCTCTGCGACCCGGCGGCGGTGCGGGTGCTGGTCGAGGAGGGCCCGACCCGGTTGCGGGAGCTGATCCGGATCGGCGCCGAGTTCGACCGTCACCCGGACGGCTCGCTGATGCTGACCCGCGAGGGCGGGCACCGGGCGGACCGCATCGTGCACGCCGGCGGGGACGCCACCGGCGCGGAGGTGCAGCGCGCCCTGCACGCCGCCGTGCAGCGCGACCCGTGGATCCGGCTGGTCGAGCACGCCCTGGTGCTGGACCTGCTGCGGGCGCCCGGCGACGGGCCGGACGGGCTCGGCCCGGCCTGCGGGATCACCCTGCACGTGCTCGGCGAGGGCAGCGAGGACGGCGTGGGCGCGCTGCTGGCCCGGGCGGTGGTGCTGGCCACCGGCGGGATGGGGCAGGTCTTCGCGGCCACCACCAACCCGGCGGTCTCCACCGGCGACGGGGTGGCGCTGGCGATGCGGGCCGGCGCGGCGGTGACCGACGTCGAGTTCGTCCAGTTCCACCCGACCGCGCTGATCACCCCGTCCGGTGCGGGCGTGCCCGGCGCCGGGCACGCGCAGCAGCCACTGGTGTCCGAGGCGCTGCGCGGCGAGGGCGCGTACCTGGTGGACGCGGACGGCAAGCGGTTCATGGTGGGCCAGCACGAGTTGGCCGAGCTGGCCCCCCGGGACGTGGTGGCCAAGGGCATCCACCGGGTGCTGCTGGCCACCGGCGCGGATCACGTCTTCCTCGACGCCCGGCACCTCGGCGGCGCCTTCCTGGCCGGGCGGTTCCCCACCATCGTGGCGTCCTGCCTGGCGATCGGCGTCGACCCGGCCACCGACCTGATCCCTGTCGCCCCGGCGGCGCACTACGCCTCCGGCGGCGTCCGCACCGACCTGCGCGGCCGCACCTCCATCCCTGGCCTGTACGCCTGCGGCGAGGTGGCGTGCACGGGCGTGCACGGCGCGAACCGGCTGGCCAGCAACTCGCTGCTGGAGGGGCTGGTGTTCTCCCGCCGGATCGCCGACGACATCGCGGCCGGCCTGCCCGAGCAGGCGCAGCCGGCCGACACCGGCGCCTGGCGGGGCGGCGAGGGGTGGGTGCTGCCGGCCGAGGTCACGCCCGCTCTGCAACGGGCGATGACCCGGGGCGCGGGAGTGCTGCGGTCGGCGGCGACGTTGGCCGCGACGGCCGGGACGCTTACCGAGCTGGGCGCTGCCCGGGGCCGACCGAGGACCGCCGACTGGGAGGCGACCAACCTGCTCACTGTGGCGTCCACGCTCGTGGCGGCGGCGTACGCGCGCGGCGAGACCCGGGGTTGCCACTGGCGGGAGGATTTCCCGACGGCCGACGAACGGTGGCTGGGCCATCTGGTCGGGGCGGTCGGGGCGCAGGGCCGGTTGACGTCTCAGTGGGAGGAGAGCAAACCATGACGGAGTCGACGCGGACGGTGTTGCTGGCGGCCGGACTCGACCCGGAGCAGGTGCGGCGGGTGATCGAGACCGCGCTCGTCGAGGACCTGGGGCCGGATTTCCTGGACGTCACAAGTGCGGCCACCATTCCGGCGGAGCAGACCGACACCGCCGACCTGGTGGCCCGCGCCGACGGGGTGCTGGCCGGGATGGCCGTGGCCGCTGCCGTGTTCGAGCTGGTGGGCGAGGTGACCGGCTCCGGTCGTACCGTCGACGTGTCGGTGCTGGCCCGCGACGGCGAGCGGGTGGCCCGCGGCGACGTGCTGGCGACGGTGACCGGCCCGACCCGGCTGCTGCTGACGGCCGAGCGGACGGCGCTCAACCTGCTCTGCCGGATGTCCGGGGTGGCCACCCACACCCGTGCCTGGGCGGACGCCCTGGCCGGTACGAAGGCGATGGTGCTGGACACCCGCAAGACGACGCCGGGCCTGCGGGCGCTGGAGAAGTACGCGGTGCGGGCCGGCGGCGGCACCAACAAGCGGATGGGCCTCTACGACGTCGCCATGATCAAGGACAACCACAAGCTGGCGGCCGGGGGGATCACGGCGGCGTTCCGGCGGGTCCGGGAAGCGTTCCCGGAGGTCCCGGTGCAGGTCGAGGTAACCACTGTCGACGAGGCGGTGGAGGCCGTGGAGGCCGGGGCGGACTTCCTGCTCTGCGACAACATGACGCCGGAGACGCTGGCCCGGGCGGTGGACGCGGTAGGCGACCGGGCGGAGCTGGAGGCGACCGGCGGGCTGACCCTGGAGGCGGCGGCCCGGTACGCGGCCACCGGCGTCGACTTCCTCTCGGTGGGTGCGCTTACCCACTCGTCACCGATCCTGGACATCGCGATGGACCTGCGCACCGGGTAGTTGTCTAGGCTGCGAGCGTGCTGCTCTGCATCGACATCGGAAACACGAACACCGTGCTGGCGACCTTCGACGGCGACAAGCTGGTGCACTCCTGGCGGATCAAGACCGATGCCCGTTCGACGGCGGACGAGCTGGGCCTGATGTTCCGGGGCCTGCTCGCCGGGGACAACGTCGAGATCACCGGTGTGGCCGCCTGCTCCACGGTGCCCGCCGCGCTGCGGTCGCTGCGCACCATGCTCGGCCGCTACTACGCCGACCTGCCGAGTGTGATCGTCGAGCCGGGCGTGCGCACCGGGGTGCAGCTGGCCATCGACAACCCGAAGGAGGTGGGCGCCGACCGGGTGGTGAACACCCTGGCGGCGTACACCCTCTACGGCGGGCCGTCGATCGTGGTGGACTTCGGCACCACCACCAACTTCGACGTGATCAGCGGGCGGGGCGAGTTCCTCGGTGGGGCGTTCGCCCCGGGCATCGAGATCTCGTTCGACGCGCTGGCCGCGCGCGCCGCCCAGCTGCGCAAGGTCGAGGCGACCAAGCCCCGCTCGGTGATCGGCAAGAACACCGTGGAGTGCCTCCAGGCCGGCCTGTACTTCGGCTTCGCCGGGCAGGTGGACCGGATCGTCGAGCGGATGACCGAGGAGCTGGGCGAGGTGAAGGCGGTGATCGCCACCGGCGGCCTCGCCGCCCTGGTGCTCAACGAGTGCCGGAGCATCACCCACCACGAACCGATGATCACGCTGATCGGTCTGCGGATGGTCTACGAACGCAACCTGTGACCGTTCAGCGCCGGCGGGCGCGCAGCACCAGCGTCCGGTACGGCAGCTCGACGGTCTCCCGGCCGGCCAGGTCAGGGTGGGTGGCCAGGAGGTCGGTCAGCTCCCGCTCGACCCGCTGCCGATCGGTGTCCGAGGCGGTGAGCCAGTAGGAACGGGTCCGGATCATCCCGCGTACCTCGTCCGGGGTGAGGGTCGTGCGGTGCGCGAACTCGCGCGTCTCGATCGCGCCGAACGCCGGACCGAAGTCCGCGTACTTCACCATGATGTTGCCCGACTTGTCGTCGAGGTGGGCGATCCGGCCCAGCTCCGCCACCCACTCGACCCTGTCGTCCCGGATGTTCCAGATGGGGGCGAAGATGCCGCCGGGGCGGAGCACCCGGGCGATCTCGGCGTGTGCGGGCTCCTGGTCGAACCAGTGGTACGCCGTCCCGACCAGCACCGCGTCCGCCGCCGCGTCGGGCAGCGGCACGGCCTCGGCGCTGCCCGCCAGCGCCGTCGTGCCCGGGGTGCTGTCGGCGAGTTGCGCCCGCATCCCCGGATCGGGCTCGACGGGTACGACCTGGTGGCCCAGGGCCTGTACGCCGCGGGTCAGGATGCCGGTGCCCGCGCCGAGGTCGACGACCCGACCGCTGCTCAGCCCGTCGAATGCCCAGCGCAGGGCGGCTTCCGGATAGCGCGGACGAAATCGGTCGTAATCGCTCGCCGCAGCGCCGAAGGAGAGGGCGTGAGTGTGATCGACCATGACGGGCAGGTTATCCGGTAACAGCCCTCCGACCGCTTGAGTACGCTCGGGCCTGACCCCCCGTATCTCCCGTGACGAGGAAGCGTGCCGTGAGCGAGCAGAACGCCGTACCAGTGGACCCCGCCGACGACCTTCCCGAGCAGATGAAGGTCCGCCGGGAGAAGCGGGACCGGATGCTCGCCGAGGGCATCGAGCCCTACCCGGTCGGTTTCCCCCGCACCACCACCCTGGCGGAGATCCGGACCCGGTACGCGGATCTGCCCACCGACACCGCCACCGGTGACGAGGTCTCGGTCACCGGCCGGGTGATCTTCGTACGCAACACCGGCAAGCTCTGCTTCGCGACCCTGCGGGACGGCGACGGCACCGAGTTGCAGGCGATGCTGTCGCTGGACCGGGTCGGCCCGGAGCGGCTGGAGGCCTGGAAGCGCCTCGTCGACCTCGGCGACCACGTCGGCGTCACCGGTGAGGTGATCACCAGCCGCCGGGGTGAGCTCTCAGTGCTGGCGCAGCGGTGGGAGATGACCGCGAAGGCGCTGCGGCCGCTGCCGGTGGCGCACAAGCCGCTCTCCGAGGAGGCCCGGGTCCGTCAGCGCTACGTCGACCTGATCGTCCGGCCGCAGGCCCGGCAGATGGTCCGTACCCGGGCGGCGGCCGTACGCAGCCTGCGTGATTCGCTGCACGGGCAGGGCTTCATCGAGGTGGAAACGCCGATGTTGCAACTTCTGCACGGCGGTGCTGCCGCTCGACCGTTCGTGACCCACAGCAATGCGTTGAACACCGATCTGTATCTACGAATCGCGCCGGAACTGTTTCTCAAGCGCGCCGTGGTCGGTGGCGTCGATCGGGTCTTCGAGATCAACCGCAACTTCCGTAATGAGGGTGTCGACTCTTCGCACTCACCCGAGTTCGCGATGCTGGAGACCTACCAGGCGTACGGCGACTACGACACGATGGCCGAGTTGACCCGCAATCTCGTGCAACAGGCGGCGATCGCGGTCAGCGGCTCGACGGTGGTGACCCACGCCGACGGGCGCGAGTTCGACCTGGGTGGCGAGTGGCGCTCGGTGACGCTGTTCGGGGTGCTTTCCGAGGCACTCGGCGAGGAGGTCACGGTGCGCACCGAGCGGTCCCGCCTCGTCGAGTACGCGGACAAGGTGGGATTGGCCGTGGACCCCAAGTGGGGGCCGGGCAAGCTGGCCGAGGAACTGTTCGAGGAACTGGTCGTTCCCGGCCTGCAGGCGCCCACCTTCGTGCGGGACTACCCGGAGGAGACCAGCCCGCTCACCCGGGCGCACCGCAGTGAGCCCGGGCTGGCCGAGAAGTGGGACCTCTACGTGCTCGGGTTCGAGTTGGGCACCGCGTACTCCGAGCTGGTGGACCCGGTGGTGCAGCGGGAGCGGCTGGTGGCCCAGGCGCAGCTGGCCGCGCGGGGTGACGACGAGGCGATGCGTCTCGACGAGGACTTTCTCCGGGCGATGGAGTACGGAATGCCGCCGGCCGGCGGTATGGGAATGGGAATCGACCGGCTCTTGATGGCCCTGACCGGGCTCGGAATTCGGGAAACGATCCTCTTCCCGTTGGTCCGCCCGGAGTAGTCCCGCCCGGCTCACAGCGAGCCGTAACCGCATCCTATTGACGGGGCAAGCAGCGCGCGGGTTATTGTGCTCTCGTTAGCAGGAGTGCCCTGCTCGAAAGGAATGTGGGACGTGGCCAAGCAGATCATTCACAAGCTGGTCGATGACCTGGACGGCGGGGACGCGGACGAGACCGTCAAGTTCGCGCTCGACGGCGTTCAGTACGAGATCGACCTGTCGAGTTCCAACGCCGCGAAATTGCGCGACGTATTCGCGCCGTACGTGGGTGCCGGCACGAAGGTGGGCCGGGGTGGCGTCGTGATCGGTGGGCGGGCTGCCCGCGGCCGGGGCGGCGCGACCGCGGACCGCGAGCAGAACAAGGCGATCCGGGAGTGGGCCAAGAAGGCGGGCAAGGACATCTCGGACCGGGGCCGGATCCCGCAGGAGATCGTCGACGAGTTCCACGCCAAGCGCTGACCCGTCAGCAGCCTGGGTGCAGGCGCCACCGAAGGCGACACCGACGCCGGACCGGAGCATTCCTCCGGGCCGGCGTCGCCGTATCCACCCCTCCCGTGCCCGCTTCGCGGATCAGGGAAGCTTCCGGCGCCGACCGACGTTGTCCACAACCAGTGGAGCGACCTTCCACAGCCTGTGGACAACCGTCCCCCGGGGTCCCGCGCGGCGTTTTCGCGCGGCGATCCACCCCCTGGAGGGCTTCCGAAGCCGGGGAAGGGCCTCCGTCGCGTCAGTCGGATTTCGCTCTGCGCGTAGCGACAGGGGTACCGGAACACCTCCTGAGCGCGGACGGTTGTGCAAAACGACGTGCAACCGACCCACACCGGAGACACACGACCACGGCTGAGTCGGTAAGCGACGATAGAGTAAGGAGGCACGGACGCCCGTCCCGGACGTTCGTGCACCGGCCCCGCCAAGATCTTGACCATCAAGGCGCACGGCACGTGAGGAGCACGAGGGCATGTTCGAGCGGTTCACCGACCGAGCGCGACGGGTTGTCGTCCTGGCCCAAGAAGAGGCCCGGATGCTCAACCACAACTACATCGGTACGGAACACATCCTGCTGGGCCTGATCCACGAAGGTGAAGGCGTCGCGGCAAAGGCCCTGGAGAGCCTCGGCATCTCCCTGGAGGGCGTCCGCCAGCAGGTCGAGGAGATCATCGGCCAGGGCCAGCAGGCGCCGAGCGGGCACATCCCGTTCACGCCGCGGGCCAAGAAGGTGCTGGAGCTGTCGCTGCGCGAGGCGCTGCAGCTCGGCCACAACTACATCGGCACGGAGCACATCCTGCTCGGTCTGATCCGCGAGGGTGAGGGCGTCGCCGCCCAGGTGCTGGTCAAGCTCGGCGCCGACCTCAACCGGGTCCGCCAGCAGGTGATCCAGCTCCTCTCCGGCTACCAGGGCAAGGAGCCGGCCGCCGCCGGCGCCGCGCCGGGCGAGGCCGCGCCGTCGACCAGCCTGGTGCTGGACCAGTTCGGCCGCAACCTGACCCAGGCCGCCCGTGAGGGCAAGCTCGACCCGGTCATCGGGCGCGAGAAGGAAATCGAGCGGGTCATGCAGGTGCTCTCCCGCCGTACCAAGAACAACCCGGTCCTGATCGGTGAGCCCGGCGTCGGTAAGACCGCCGTCGTGGAGGGGCTTTCCCAGAAGATCATCAAGGGCGAGGTGCCCGAGACTCTGAAGGACAAGCAGCTCTACACGCTCGACCTCGGTGCGCTGGTCGCCGGTTCCCGCTACCGCGGTGACTTCGAGGAGCGCCTCAAGAAGGTGCTCAAGGAGATCCGCACCCGCGGCGACATCATCCTGTTCATCGACGAGATCCACACCCTGGTGGGTGCGGGTGCCGCCGAGGGCGCGATCGACGCGGCGAGCATCCTCAAGCCGATGCTGGCCCGTGGTGAGCTGCAGACCATCGGTGCCACCACCCTGGATGAGTACCGCAAGCACCTGGAGAAGGACGCCGCTCTCGAGCGCCGGTTCCAGCCGATCCAGGTGGGTGAGCCGTCGCTGGCGCACACCATCGAGATCCTCAAGGGCCTGCGCGACCGGTACGAGGCGCACCACCGTGTCTCGATCACCGACGCCGCCCTGGTGGCGGCCGCGACGCTGGCCGACCGGTACATCTCCGACCGCTTCCTGCCGGACAAGGCGATCGACCTGATCGACGAGGCCGGTGCCCGGATGCGGATCCGCCGGATGACCGCGCCGCCAGACCTGCGTGACTTCGACGAGCGCATCGCCCAGGTGCGTCGCGACAAGGAGTCCGCGATCGACGCGCAGGACTTCGAGCGCGCCGCCCAGCTGCGCGACAAGGAGAAGCAGCTCCTCGGCCAGAAGGCTCAGCGGGAGAAGGAGTGGAAGGCCGGTGACCTGGACGTCGTCAGCGAGGTCGACGACGAGCAGATCGCCGAGGTGCTCGGCAACTGGACCGGCATCCCGGTCTACAAGCTGACCGAGGAGGAGACCTCGCGCCTGCTGCGCATGGAGGACGAGCTGCACAAGCGCGTCATCGGCCAGGAGGACGCGGTCAAGGCGGTCTCGAAGGCGATCCGGCGTACCCGGGCCGGCCTGAAGGACCCGAAGCGCCCGTCGGGCTCGTTCATCTTCGCCGGCCCGTCCGGTGTCGGTAAGACCGAGCTGTCCAAGGCGCTCGCCGAGTTCCTCTTCGGCAGCGAGGACGCCCTCATCCAGCTGGACATGTCCGAGTTCCACGACCGCTACACGGTCTCCCGGCTGGTGGGTGCCCCTCCCGGCTACGTCGGCTACGACGAGGGCGGGCAGCTGACCGAGAAGGTGCGGCGTCGGCCGTTCTCGGTGGTTCTCTTCGACGAGATCGAGAAGGCCCACCCGGACGTGTTCAACACGCTGCTCCAGATCCTGGAGGACGGTCGGCTCACCGACGGTCAGGGTCGGATCGTGGACTTCAAGAACACGGTCATCATCCTGACCACCAACCTGGGCACCCGTGACGTCGCCAAGGCGGTGTCGCTGGGCTTCCAGGCGTCGGAGGACTCCGAGTCCAACTACGACCGGATGAAGCAGAAGGTCAACGACGAGCTCAAGCAGCACTTCCGGCCTGAGTTCCTCAACCGGATCGACGACACCATCGTCTTCCACCAGCTGCGCCAGACCGAGATCCTCTCGATCGTGGACATCATGATCCAGCGGATCGAGACGCAGCTGCGCAACAAGGACATGGGTCTGGAGCTGACCGACAACGCCAAGAAGTACCTGGCCGCGAAGGGCTTCGACCCGGTGCTCGGTGCCCGTCCGCTTCGTCGCACGATCCAGCGCGACATCGAGGACAACCTCTCCGAGCGGATCCTGTTCAACGAGCTGACCCCCGGTCAGATCGTCGTGGTGGACTGCGAGGGCGACCCGAACGACATCGACAAGTCCAAGCTCGTCTTCCGGGGCGCGGAGAAGCCGGTGGAAGTTCCGGACGCCGTGCCGGCCGACCTCGGTGGCAGCACCGCCACCGCGGGCGCGGACGAGTAAACAGCACGCAACGAAGGCGGGGCCCGGTGGCATGAGCCACCGGGCCCCGCCTTCGTTGCGTCCACCCGCACGGCGCACTGGCGCCCAATTTGTCGCGTCCACCCGCACGGCGGGCTGGCGCCTGCTTTGTCGCGTCCGTCGCCCGGGGCGGGCGTCCGCCTTCTCGCGTCCGTCGCGGTGGACGCAGGGCGCACGGACGCCCGGGCCGTCCGCCCTTCCGCGCCCGCCGCACCGCCGGCACGGCGCCCGGCGTGCCGGTGTCGGCCCCCCCTTCGCCGCAACATCCTGGATGTAGTGGCATCCGGCGCGCCTGACACCACTACATCCAGGATCGAGCACGATCTTGGGGTCCGTCGGGCGAGTCGGGGGCGGGTGGGCCGGGTCGTGTGAGGTCTGCGGGCCGGGCCGCAGACCGCTCGAGGTACGGCGCGACCTGCGCTCGCGAACGGCCGCGCGGGGCACAACATCAGGGAAACTGCTGCCTCGGAGCGACCTGAGGCAGCAACTTCCCTGATGTCGCGCGGATCTTGGCGGCCCGGAGGGTGGGTCCGACGGGGACGGGCGGCTCAGGTGATGAGGTCGGCGGCAGGTTGGGACGGGCCGTCGCCGGCCAGGCGGAAGGAGTCGGCGCCGACCGCTTCCACCAGCCCGTCCTGGACCAGACCCGCCAGAGCCCGGGCGCGCTGCACGTCGTCGGTCCAGACCTGGTCCAGCCGCTGGTGCGGCACCGGCCCGGTGGTCTCCCGGAGCACCCCGAGCAGCAGTCCGCGTACCTGCCGGTCGGTGCCCGCGTACCGCTGGGGGCGGCGGGTCGGTCCGATCGGCGGCTCCTGACCGGAGGCCCGCCACGCGCAGACCGACTCGACCGGGCAGGCCGTGCAGCGCGGTGACCGGGCCGTGCAGATCACGGCGCCCAGCTCCATGAACGCGGCGCTGGCCAGGGCCGCCGCGGCGGGCTCGGCCGGGAGTAGTTCCTCCGTGGCGACCAGGTCGGCGGGTCGGGTGACCGGGCCGGCGTCCGGCTCACCGGCGACCGCCCGGCAGACCACGCGACGCACGTTCGTGTCGACCACCGGGTGCCGCTGCCCGTACGCGAACGCGGCCACCGCCCGCGCCGTGTACATGCCGACGCCCGGCAGCGCCAGCAGCTGCTCCAGCCGGTCCGGCACCTGCCCGCCGTGCCTGTCGACGATCGCGACCGCGCACTCCCGCAGGCGGACGGCGCGGCGCGGGTAGCCGAGGCGTCCCCACATCCGGATCGCCTCGGCGGGGGTGTCGGCGGCCAACGCGGCGGGCTCCGGCCAGCGGGCCAGCCAGGCCTGCCAGGCCGGCACCACGCGGACCACAGGTGTCTGCTGGAGCATGACCTCGCTGACGAGGATGGCCCACGGGGTGACGCCGGGCTCGCGCCACGGCAGGTCACGGGCGTGCTGCCGGAACCATTGGCTGACCACTGTGGCGAAATCGGGTTGTGTCATGGCGTCGTCGATGATGTCACGGGGCGTGTTCCCGCTGGGTGGGCGGATCGGGCGGGGCGTCGCGGCGGTGGTGGACGGATCGGAGAGAATGCCCGGATGAACGAGCTCGCGATCACCGTCATCGGCCGGGACCGGCCGGGCATCGTGGCCGACGTCGCGGAGGTGCTGGCCCGGCTGGGCGCTAACCTCACCGACAGCACGATGACGCGGTTGCGGGGGCATTTCGCGATGACCCTCATCTGCACCGGCCCGGCCGCCGCCGAGGTCGAGGCCGCGCTGGCGCCGCTGGCGGCCGAGGGTCAACTGCTGGCGACGGTACGCGAGGTCACCCCGGACGGTCAGGTCCCTCCGGCGGGTGAGCCGTACGTGATGGCGGTGCACGGATCGGACCGGATGGGCATCGTGGCGGCGATGACCAGGGTGCTTGTGGACGCGGGTGGGAACGTCACGGATCTGAGCACCCGGTTGGCAGGTTCGCTCTACGTGGTGCTGGCGGAGGTCGAGTTGCCGGCGGGGGTGGCCGGGACGCTTGTGGACCGGCTGGATCGGACGGCTGCCGAGTTGGGCGTGGAGGTCACCCTCCGGCCGGCGGACCCGGATCTGCTGTGACCGGCGAGCAGAGCGGGGCGTACGTCGGGCTCGGCGGCTGGACGCCGGAGTCGTTGCCGGTCGAGGGTGAGCTCCGGGCGGTGGTGTCGGCCCCGAATCCGGTGTTGAGCCGGGCCGGCGGTGTGGTCGATCCGACGTCCGAGGAGACGGTCCGGTTGGCGGCCGATCTGGTGGCGACCATGCGGGTCTCGCCTGGGTGCGTGGGGTTGGCCGCGCCGCAGATCGGGGTGGACGCGCAGGTCTTCGCGGTCGACGTGACAGGGCATCCGAAGGCGGTCACCGTGCACGGGACGTTCGTGTTGTGCAACGCCCGGGTGGTCGAGGCCACCAGGTGGAAGCCGGGCCGGGAGGGGTGCATGTCGGTGCCGGACCTGACCGGGGACGTGAAGCGGGCCAGCCGGCTGGTGGTGGAGGGTGACCTGCCGGGCAGCGGGACGTCGGTGCGGCTGGTGACGGACGGCTTCGAGGCGCGGGCGTTGCAGCATGAGATCGACCACTGCGCGGGCCTGCTCTTCCTGGATCGTGTGGCCGGGGCGCACGCGGTCTACCAGCGCAAGGTCTACCTCTGAACGGGAGCCGGACCTGCCGTCCATCAGTCCTCAATGGAGGGTTGGGGCGGCGGGTCGGTGGTGCTCCGGCGCGTCGCGTCGGGCTGGTGGGTGTCGCGCGACTACCGTGGGGGGCATCATGCGTCTGACGGTCGGCCCCCTGCCACCCGCCGTGTACTGGCGGCGTCGCGTCGTCGTACTCGGAGCGGGGCTTCTCTTCCTGATTGTCCTTCTCTACTCCTGCACCGGCTCGGATCGCTCGGGCGGTCAGCCGAAGGCGGGGGCGCCGTCGGCGACGTCGGCCGCTCCGGGGGCCGGCGGGCCGGTGCTGACGCCGCAGACGGGGGCGCCGTCGGTGCCCGCGTCCGCTGATCCGGACACCACGACACCGAGCCCGGAGATCACCAGCAACAACCCGCCGCTGGGCGCCGCTGCCGGTTCCGTGGACGACGGCACCTGCACCGACGCCGAGATCAGCGTGACGGCCGTGGCGCAGCCGGTCACGGCGCAGCGCGGGACGGTCGTCAACCTCCAGCTCAAGATCAAGAACATCTCCGACCGGACGTGCAGCCGCAACGTCGGCGCCGACCTTCAGGAGATCTTCATCAAGTCCGGTGCCGAGAAGGTCTGGTCGTCGGACACCTGCGGCAAGGCCAAAGGCTCAGACGTGCAGTCCTTCACGCCCAACTTCGAGCGCTCGTACGAGGTGGGCTGGAACGGCCGGGACACCAGCCGCTGCGGCGACAACGGCCTGGCGGCCGGGCCGTTCCCGCCGGCGGGGAGCTACCAGGTGCTGGCCCGGGTGGGCGGCAAACTCAGTGCGCCCGTGAAGATCACCGTCACCGGCTGAGCCGGATCAGACGTACCGCTCCAGGATGGACGCCTCGGCGAGCCGGGACAGGCCTTCCCGGACGCCCCGGGCGCGGGCGTCGCCGACCCCTTCGACGGCCTGCAGGTCTTCCACGGTCGCGCCGAGCAGCCGCTGGAGGCTGCCGAAGTGCAGCACCAGCCTGTCGACCACCGCCACCGGCAGCCGGGGCACCTTGGCCAGCAGCCGGAAGCCGCGCGGGCTGACGGCGGCGTCCAGCGCGTCCGATGCGGCCGGGTAGCCGATCGCCTTGGCCACCGACACCAGGTCGATCAGCTCGGTGGCGCCGAGCAGGTCCAGCTCGACGAGCGCCTCGTCCAGGGTGCGGGACTTGCGGCCGATGGGGAGGTAGTCCCGGATGACGAGCGTCCGGTCGGCGTCCACGCCGGCCATCAGCTCGTCGAGCTGGAGGGCGAGCAGCCGGCCGTCGGTGCCCAGCTCGACCACGTAACCGGCGATCTCGTCGGCGATCCGGCGGACCATCTCCAGCCGCTGCACCACCGCCACCGCGTCGCGGACGGTGACCAGATCCTCGATCTCCAGCGCGGAGAGCGTGCCGGAGACCTCGTCCAGTCGGAGCTTGTAGCGTTCCAGGGTCGCCAGCGCCTGGTTGGCGCGGGACAGGATGGCCGCCGAGTCGTCGAGCACGTGGCGCTGCCCGTTGACGTAGAGGCTGATGATCCGCATGGACTGGCTGACCGAGATGACCGGGTAGCCGGTCTGCCGGGCCACCCGCTCGGCGGTGCGGTGCCGGGTGCCGGACTCCTCCGTCGGGATCGACGGGTCGGGCATCAGGTGCACGGCCGCCCGGACGATCCGGGTGCCGTCGCTGGAGAGCACGACCGCGCCGTCCATCTTGCACAGCTCACGCACCCGGGTCGCGGAGAACTCCACGTCCAGGGGGAAACCGCCGGTGCAGAGGCCCTCGACGACCTTGTCGTACCCGAGGACGATGAGCGCGCCGGTGCGGCCGCGCAGAATGCGTTCCAGGCCGTCGCGCAGCGCGGTGCCGGGCGCCATCAGGGCGAGGTTGGCCCGCAGCGGATCCCCGGCGCCTCCGGCGGCTCCCGCGGTCACGCTCACGCTGATCGGGCGGGCGGGCGAGCCCACGGCGCCGGTGCGGGCATGGGGCGGCGCGCCGGCTGGCTTGGTGGTATCGCGGTCGATCGGCACGGGCACAGTCTACGGACTGCCGTGCGGTGGGTGCTGTCGTGGTTACTGTGATGTGTCACGATGCCGCCCTTTCCCAGGTTTCCCGCTTGCGGTGGCCTGTCCGGTATCGCCCTCCCCGCCGGCACGGTGGGTCACTCGGCGGACGCGCGCGCCGCATGTTGCAGCGCCGAACGGACGTCGGTGACCTCGGTCACCCGCATCTGTTCGGGGCCGGCGCCGGTGCTCGCCGGGCCGCAGCCGGGTGGCACCAGGGCGACCTTGAACCCCAGCCGGGCCGCCTCCGCCAGCCGACGTGGCACCGCGCCGACCCGACGCACCTCGCCGGTGAGCCCCACCTCGCCGATCGCCACCAGGTGCGGCGCGATGGCCAGGTTGAGACCGCCGGAGGCGACCGCCAGGGCGACCGCCAGGTCGGCGGCCGGCTCCACCACCCGGATGCCGCCCACGGTGGCCGCGAAGACCTCCCGGTCGTGCAGGGTCAACCGCTCAGTACGACGTTGCAGCACAGCGAGGACCATCGCCAGCCGGGCCGAGTCGAGACCGGAGACGGTGCGTCGGGGCGAACCGGCCACCGTCGCGCCGATCAGCGCCTGCACCTCGGTGACCAGGGCCCGGCGCCCCTCCATGGCCACTGTCACGCAGGTGCCCGGGACCGGCTCCGAGTAGCGGGTCAGGAACAGCCCGGACGGGTCGGCGAGGCTGCTGATGCCGCCCTCGTGCATCTCGAAGCAGCCGACCTCGTCGGCCGCGCCGAACCTGTTCTTGACGCCGCGCACCAGGCGCAACGAGGAGTGTTTGTCGCCCTCGAAGTGCAGCACCACGTCGACCAGGTGCTCCAGAACCCGGGGCCCGGCGACCTGGCCGTCCTTGGTGACGTGCCCGACCAGCACGGTGGCGATGCCCCGCTCCTTGGCGACCGACACCAGCGCGGCGGTGACCGCACGGACCTGGGTCACCCCGCCCGGCACACCCTCGGTGCCGGTGGTCGAGATGGTCTGCACCGAGTCGAGCACCAGCAGCCCCGGCTTGACCGCGTCGAGATGCCCCAGCACCGAGGCCAGGTCACTCTCGGCCGCGAGGTAGAGCTGGTCGTGCAGGGTGCCCATCCGCTCGGCACGCAACCGCACCTGGCTGACCGACTCCTCACCGCTGACCACCAGCGACGGGCTGCCGGCGCCGACGGCCCACTGCTGCGCCACGTCCAGCAGGAGGGTCGACTTGCCCACGCCGGGCTCGCCGGCGAGCAGCACCACCGCCCCCGGGACCAGGCCGCCGCCGAGCACCCGGTCCAACTCGCTGACGCCGGTGGGCCGCGCGCGGGCCGGAGCGGCGCTGATGGTGGCGATCGGTCGGGCCGGCTCGGACGGCATCCGCGAGCTCACCACCCGGCCGGAGACGGTCGGGCCGGTCACCGTCGACTCGACCACCGAACCCCACTCGCCGCACTCCGGGCAGCGCCCCACCCACTTGGGCGGCTGGTGCCCGCAGGCGTCGCACTCGTAGGCCGGACGCGGCTCGCGTGCGGCGGACCGAGCGCGGGGGGCACCGGCCGTGCCGCCGCGCGGAGAGGTCGATCGGGAGGTGGTCACATCAGGACGCTAGCCCTCTCGTACGACGAAAACACCCCGGCGTGGTGGTCACCACGCCGGGGCGTTCGTCGATGTCGGGATGGGGTCAGTCGTGGGTCGTGCCGCCCTCGCCGCCCTCGTAGCCGCCCTCGCGCTCGATGATCGGCGACGGAGGCGCAGCCGGGGTGAGCGGCACGGCGATCGGCGCCTGGCCGGTGACCGTGTTGCCGTTACCGAAGTCGAAGGTCACGAAGACGTTCTGGCCGGAGCGCAGCGCCTCGTTCAGGCCGATCAGGCGGAGCTGGGTGGTCGCCTCGGAGTTGAGCTGGAGGTAGCTCAGCGGGGCCAGCTCGATGCGGGCCGGCTGACCCGGCGCGGCAGGGCTGGCCGAGCCCGACGCCCGCGCCGACTCCGGGGCGGACGGCGTGGCCGAGGACGACCCGGTCTCGGAGGGGGTCGCGGAGGGGCTGGCCGAGCCGGACGTCGACGGGCTGGCCGAGCCGGACGGGGACGGGCTGGCGGAGGTCGACTCCGAGGCGGACGGCGACGGGCTCGCCGAACCGCCGCTGATCACCACCTCGCGGGCGCTGTCGGTGGTGACGGTTACCGTCACCGTCTCCTTCGAGTCGTTGTAGATCACGGCGTTGAGCGGGGCGTCCTGACCGGCCCGGTAGCCCTCGGCGCCCGGGTAGTCGACCAGCAGGCCGCGCACCGAGAACGAGCCGTTGCTGGTCGTGAGGCTGACGCCCTGGACCGAAGCCTCCTTCTGGGCGGTCTCGGCGATCTGACCGGTGCCGCAGCCGGACGCCAGCAGGCTGGCTGCCGCGATCCCGGACAGCAGCAGGGCCGCCCGCCGGGATCCCCTGATCGAGCGCGTCACGTCGGTCCTCCTCGTCACAATCCCCACCCGGCCTCCACGCCGGGCACGGTGGCCATACCCGCGCAGACCGCGCTCCAGGGTAGTTGGAGCTGATCGAGGCCCGCACACGGACCCGGCAATGCCACCTGCCCGGGTGCGGGTCAGACGACCCGACCGCTCGCCACCAGCAGGACCACGTCGACGAGGGCGATAAGCATGACTCCCCGGAAGGCGGCCACCGGCCGCCGGCCGGCCCGGAGCGCGTAGCGTCCGGCGTACCAGCTCAGCGGCGGCACCACGGCGGCCGCGCCGACCGCCGCGACGCCGACCACCGACGGCGGCCCGGGCGGCCCCACGACCAGGGCGGCGGTCGCCGCGAGCAGGAGCGCGGCGGCGGCGATCCGGCTGACGGCCGCGCCGAGGCGGTGCGGCAGGCCGCGTACGCCGGTGCGGGCGTCGTCGGCGAGGTCGGGGAGCACGTTGGCGAAGTGCGCGCCGGCGCCCAGGCACGCCGCCGCGACCAGCAGCCAGACCGGCGGGGCCGGCTCGCCGGGCAGCGCCAGCACGATGAAGGCGGGCAGTGCCCCGAACGAGAGCGCGTAGGGCAGCACCGAGAACGCGGTGGCCTTGAGCGGCCAGTCGTAGAGCAGCGCGGAGACCAGGGCGACGGTGAGCCAGAGCGCCGCCGTGGGGTTCGTGGTCAGCGCCAGCAACGGGCAGGCCACCGCCGCCGCCGCGGCGGCCCAGGCCGTGGTGCGCCGGCCGACCGCGCCGGCGGCGACCGGCTTGTCGGTACGCCCCACGGTGGCGTCCCGCTCGGCGTCCAGCGCGTCGTTGGTCCAGCCGACGGCGAGCTGGCTGGCCAGCACCGCGAGCACCACCGAGGCGATTCCGGACGGTCGGTGCCCCACCCCCCACGCCAGCAGACCGGCCACCATGGTCACCGCGGCGGCCGGTTCCGGATGGCTCGCCCTGACCAGCCCTAACACCCTCGACGACATAAGGGAAGTCTGGTCGTTACCGAGCAGTCGTGCCACGCTCGTGCCATGCGAGACGTGGCTGCGGCCCCGGCGTCCACCGGCCCCCGGGTGCTGCCGCGCAACGATCCGCGCCAGTACGACGACCTGGCCGGTGAGTGGTGGCGGCCGGATGGCGCGTTCGCGATGCTGCACTGGCTGGCCGAGGCCCGCGCGGCGATGGTGCCCCCGGCGGGCCGTCCCGACGCGCTCCTGGTCGATCTGGGCTGCGGCGCCGGCCTGCTCGCGCCGCACCTGGCCGGCAAGGGTTACCGGCATGTCGGGGTCGACCTGACCCGTTCGGCGCTCGTCCAGGCCGCCGAGCACGGGGTACGCGTCATCCAGGCCGACGTCACCGCCGTCCCGCTGCCGGACGGCTGCGCCGACGTGGTCTCCGCCGGCGAGCTGCTGGAGCATGTGCCGGACTGGCCCCGCGCGGTGGCCGAGGCGTGTCGGCTGCTGCGTCCCGGTGGGCTGCTGGTGCTGGACACCCTCAACGACACGGCGCTGGCGCGGCTCGTCGCGGTACGGATCGCCGAGCGTCTACCGACTGTGCCGTGCGGCATCCACGATCCACAGTTGTTCGTGGACGCTCGCCGGTTGGTGGCCGAGTGTGCCCGGCATGGCGTCGACCTGCGGCTGCGCGGCATCCGACCGCAGGTCGGCGGTCTGCTGGCCTGGCTGCTGCGGCGGGCCCGCGCGTCCCGGTCCGCCGGTACGGCGCCGGCCGGCCGGGCGCCGCGCATCGTGCCGACCCGATCCACGGCCGTGCTCTACCAGGGCCGGGGGGTCCGCAACGGATAGTCGGGTCGTGGCGGGGGTAAGGACGCCGAGGAGGGGGCGATATGACGGTGCATGCGCTTGAGGCGGCCCGCCGGTTGGCGCCGCGGTTCGCCGCACGGGCGGCGGAGCACGACCGGGACGGCTCCTTCCCGGTGGAGGACTTCCGTGACCTGCGGGAGGCGGGCCTGTTCGGGCTGATGGTGCCCCGGGCGCTTGGTGGTCTCGGGGCCAGCTTCGCCGAGTACGCCGCCGTGGCCACCGAGCTTGCCCGGGGCAACGGCGCGACGGCCCTGGTGTTCAACATGCACGCCTCGGTGACCGGCGCGCTGGGAGCGGTCACCGAGGAACTGGCCGAGGCGCTGGGTGTGCCGGACGAGGCGTTGGTCGCCCGGGACCGGCTGCTCACCGCCGCAGCGCAGGGCTCGTGGTACGCGGTTGCCATGAGTGAACGCGGTGCCGGTGCCCGGCTCTCGCAGTTGAGCACGGTCTACGAGGCGACCGACGGTGGCTGGCACCTCAAGGGCAGTAAGACCTTCTGCTCGGGGGCGGGGCACGCCGACGGCTACCTGGTGGCCGCGCGCAGTGCCGCCGACCAGTCGGTGGTGTCCCAGTTCCTGGTGCCGGCCGGCGACGGGTTGACCGTCGAGCCGACCTGGGACGCGCTCGGCATGCGGGCCACCTCCTCGCATGACATGCACCTGGACGTCACCGTGCCGGCCGACCGGCTGCTCGGCGGCGTGGAGGGGTTGGCCCTGGTGGTCGCCCAGTTGATGCCGCACTGGCTGGTGGCGAGCTACGCGGCGGTCTACGTGGGGGTGGCCCAGGCGGCGATCGACGCGGCGGCCGAGCACCTCAACGCCCGCAACCTGGCCGGCCTGCCCGCTGTGCGGGCACGGCTGGGGCGGGCGGACGCGGCGACGGCGGCGGCCCGACTGGTGGTGGCCGAGGCGGCCCGCCGGGTGGACGAGGAGCCGGGTGAGGCGGAGACCAACCGGTGGGTGTGGCGGGCCAAGTTGCTGGCCGGCACCACGGCGGCCGACGTGGCGGCCTCGGTGCTGGAGGCGGCGGGCACCTCGGCGACGCGACGCGGCCATCCGTTGGAGCGGCTCTACCGGGATGCCCGCTGCGGGTCGCTGCACCCGGCGACGTCGGATGTCTGCGCCGACTGGCTCGGCATCGCCGCGCTGGGCGGCGACCCGGACCGCGACGGATCGGCTCCGCGTTGGTGAGCCGGCGCGGCTCAACTGACGTGGGGGAACGGCCGGGCACGATGGTCGGCGGAACGGACCGGGGGAGGACAGCTTCGGACGAGAGGTGGGGATCGTGCCCGTACCAGTGATCGCGGGGCTCGGGGTGGCGCAGCCGCCGTCGGCCTCCCAGGACGAGTTGTGGGAGAGCTTCTTCTCCCGGCACTTCTCCGGCACCACCCGGTCGTTGGCCGAGCGGATCTTCGCGCATTCGGGGGTGACCCGCCGTCAGGCTGCCGTCAATCCCCTGCTGGAGGACGTGTCGGACTGGCCGACCGAGCGGCGGATGCGCCGCTACCAGGTGGAGGCGCTGCCGTTGGGCAAGGAGGCGGTCGGCCGCGCGTTGACGGCGGCCGGGCTGGGCGCCGGCGACGTGGGGTTGTTCATCGTGTGTTCCTGCACCGGGTACGCCACCCCGGGGCTGGACATCCTGCTCGCCCGGGACCTCGGCATGGCCCCGGACACGCAGCGGATGTTCGTCGGTCACATGGGCTGCTACGCGGCGCTGCCGGGGCTGGGCGCGGCGAGTGACTTCGTCACGGCCCGCGGCCGTCCGGCGCTGCTGCTCTGCGCCGAGTTGACAAGCCTGCACATCCAGCCGTCCAGCGCCCGGGTGGACACCCAGCAGATCGTCTCGCACGCGCTCTTCTCGGACGCCGCGGTCGCGGCCGTGGTGGTGCCGGGCGGCCGGGGGTACGCGCTGAGCGAGGTCACCTCGGTCACGGACACCTCCACGGCGGACCACATGACCTGGGACGTGACCGACGCCGGTTTCCGGATGGGTCTGTCGCCGAAGGTGCCGCAGGTGCTGTCCCGGCATGTGCGCGCCCTGGTGGACGACCTGCTGGCCCGGCACGGCACGACCCGTTCCGAGGTGGACGGCTGGGCGGTGCACCCGGGTGGGCCGAGGATCCTCAACGTGGTCGAGCGGGAGTTGGCGTTGCCGCCGGAGGCGCTGGCGGCGTCCCGGGCGACGCTCGACGAGCACGGCAACTGCTCCTCGCCGACGGTGTTGCTGATCGTGGACCGGCTGGCCCGTGCGGCTCCCCGCCGGATCGTGATGCTGGCGTTCGGTCCCGGTCTCACCCTGTACGCTGCCCTGCTCGATCGACAGGAGTGATCGTCCGCTACCCCGGCGGGTACGCTCACCACCATGGACATGGCGGACGACCGGCTGCGGTCGGCGGTGCTGGTCGGGGGGACCCTGGCCGTGCTGGCGGTGGGCGGCTGGTGGTGGCGGGCGGCTGCGCCCGCCCCGATGGCCGGGCCGGTCGGCCCGCCGTCGGACGAGCCGAGCGTCAGCACCGAACTGGAGCGGGCGCTGGTCTCCGCCGCCCCCGGTGAGCGGGTGACCGTCTGGGTGGATCCCCAGACGGGCGAGGCCGTGCGGGTGCCGAGCGGTTCGAGAGTGGTGATCGACTCGGCGACGGGCGCGATCACCGACATCGAGGGCGATCAGGGGGTGCTCTCTCCCGGGAGTGACCTGCCCTCGTTCCGCGAGACGGTCTGGCGGGAGGACAGGGAACTCACGCCCGGCCAGGGGCTGACCCGGCAGGCTGCCGACGACGGCTCCCGTTATCTGCTCCAGTACCGGTGCACCCGGCCCGGAACGATGGCGGTGACGAGCACCGGGGCTGAGATCGCCGGCCCGTCGCGTATCGACTGCGACGGCTCGGTCGCCTCGGCCGAGGTGTTGCCCGGCGGCGGGCCGTTCCGGGTGTCCCTGTCGGCTGTCGGTGACCAGCCCATCGTCGCCCAGGCGCAGCTCATCGGCCTGCCCCCTCGCTAGCCCGGGCCGGTCAGGCGGCCAGGGCGCTGAGGTCTTCCCGGTACGCGTCGATCGGCCCCAGTTCGGGAAGCACCCGCGTGACCGTGCCGGCGCGGTCGACAAGCAGCGCGGTCGCGGTGCCGGGGCGGGCCGGCTGGCCGAGGAACGAGCGCAGTCCGCCGGCGGGGTCGGCCAGCGCCCGGACGCCGTGCACCGGCGGTGGCGTGACCGTTCGCCCGCCGGTCACGGTGACCACTGTCACTCCGGCGGGTGCCGCCGCCACGGCCTCGGTGACGACGTCCGGGCACGGGCAGCCGTCCACGAGAATGATCATGGCGGGGAGCAGGCCGCGCAGCGGCACCGGCGCCTGCCCGGCGTCGACCAGGTCCAGCGCGGGCAGCGCCCGACCGGTGAGGGTCACGGGCGGGACGGAGGGCGTCGAGGTCGGCCGGTCGGTGCTGCGGGGAGCGCGTGGCCAGGTGACGGCAAGAAGGCCGGCCAGCGTGGTGAGCAGCGCGATCAGCAGGACCAGCATCGGCAGGACCAGGACGCGGTGCGGTCTGGGTGACCCGGCGGCCCGGCGTAGCTCACGGCGGATCTGGGCGGCCTCGTCGGCGAGCGCCGAGGCGTCGTCGGGGACCACCACCCGACCCCATTCGGGGGGCAGGTCGGGCAGACCGTCGGACGGCCCGTGGCCCTCTGCGTCCGGCTTGCCCATCGGACCCCCTGGAAGCGTCTCGAGAGCGGACTGCTGTTTCGACCTCCAGCGTCCCGCACGGGGGCACCTCTCGCCACACCTGGGCGCGATCGCGCAAGGAGGGATACCATGAGGTGAGCGCATAGCCCTTGATCTCGACGTTCTGTTCACCCGTACCGGGCAGTCATCCGTACGTTACGGAGCGTGTTCGAACCATCGGTTTGACCGCCTGTCAAGCTGAAGAAAGACCTCTCACAGGGCCCCTGAGCTGCGCCAACAGTCAGGACATCGGTGAGACATCGGTGCCTGACCGTGTTATCCTAGACACAGCGAAAGGGGTTTCGAACCTATGGTTTTCAGTGTCGGCGAGACCGTTGTTTACCCCCACCACGGGGCCGCACTCATCGAGGCAATCGAGACTCGGGTCATCAAGGGCGAGCCTAAGCAATACCTCGTCCTGAGGGTCGCGCAGGGTGACCTGACGGTCCGGGTGCCTGCCGAGAACGCCGAGATCGTGGGCGTACGCGAGGTGGTCGGCGAAGAGGGCCTCGGCAAGGTCTTCGACGTTCTCCGGGCTCCGCACACCGAGGAGCCGACCAACTGGTCGCGGCGTTACAAGGCCAACCTGGAGAAGCTGGCTTCCGGCAACCCGCTGAAGGTCGCCGAGGTCGTGCGTGACCTGTGGCGTCGGGAGCGGGAGCGGGGTCTTTCGGCGGGTGAGAAGCGGATGCTCGCCAAGGCCCGCGACATCCTCGTCGGCGAGGTCGCGCTGGCGGAGAAGAGCACCAAGGACGAGGCGGAGACGCTGCTCGACAAGGTCCTTACCGAGGCCTAGTCCGCACAGCATCGTCGTACCCGATTCGTAGCGAAGAAACCACCGAGGACCGCGACGTGACCGCGCAGCTCAACCCGCGCGGTGACGTCGCGGTCCTCGTGCCTGCGGCGGGCGCTGGCGTACGGCTCGGCCCCGGCCGACCCAAGGCGCTGCGCCTGCTCGCGGGCGAGCCGCTGCTGGTGCACGCCGTACGGCGGTTGGCGGCGGCGCCCTCGGTGCACACGATCGTGGTGGCCGCGCCGGCCTCCGAGGTGACGGCTGTCCGCGAGCTGCTCGCCCCGGTGGCGCCGGTGATCGTGGTGCCCGGTGGCGCGGAACGGCAGGCTTCGGTCGCCGCCGCACTGGCCGCGGTGCCCGACGGGCCGACGATCGTCCTGGTGCACGACGCCGCCCGCGCGCTCACCCCGCCCGAGCTGGTGGAGTCCGTCGCGGCGGCGGTCCGCGACGGGTGTGCCGCGGTGATCCCGGTGCTGCCGGTCGTCGACACCATCAAGGAGGTCGGCGCGGGCGAGGTGGTGCTCGGCACCGTCGACAGGTCCGCCCTGCGCGCCGTGCAGACCCCGCAGGGTTTCCGCCGGGCGGTGCTCACCGCGGCGCACGCCGCGGCCGGTGATCCACTCACCGACGACGCCGGGCTCGTCGAGAAACAGGGCGTCCCGGTGAGCTGCGTACCCGGCTCGGAGTACGCGCTGAAAATCACCCGCCCGTTCGACCTGGCGCTGGCGGAGCACCTGCTCACCGCCGCCGGTTGACGCGTACCCTCTGATCATGATCGTTCCCCGGGTGGCCATCGGCACCGACGTGCACGCGTTCGAGCCCGGCCGGCCCTGCTGGGTGGCGGGCCTGCTCTGGCCCGACCAGGACGGCCTGGCCGGGCACTCGGACGCCGACGTGGCCGCGCACGCCGCCTGCAACGCGCTGCTCTCCGCCGCCGGCCTCGGTGATCTCGGGTCCGTCTTCGGGATCGGCCAGCCGGAGTGGGCCGGGGCCTCCGGGGTGGCCCTGCTGACCGAGACCGCCCGCCGGGTGCGGGCCGCCGGCCTGGAAATCGGCAACGTGTCCGTGCAGGTCGTCGGCAACCGACCCAAGATCAGTCGTCGTCGGGAGGAGGCCCAGCAGGTGCTCTCCGCCGCCGTCGGCGCCCCGGTGACCATCTCCGCCGCGACCACCGACGGTCTCGGGTTCACCGGCCGCGAGGAGGGGTTGGCCGGCATCGCGGTGGCGCTGGTGTACGACGCTCCGGACGCCTAGGCTCGCCGCGATGTCCAGCGACCCCACCCCCGACCAGTCCGCCGCCGACGGCTATGTGCAGCGCGCCCAGCTCCTCGCCGAGCTCGGCCGCCATGACGAGGCGGCAGGTGAGCTGACCTACGGGCTGGCCCTCCAGCCGGATGACGTGGCCGCCCTCACCATGCTGGCCCGGGTGCACCTGGCCGCCGGCCGGCCAGCGGACGCGCTCACCGCCGCGGACGCGGCCGTCGCCGCCGCACCGGACGCCCTTGCTCCGCTGGTCACGCGTGCCATGGCGCTGGCCGACCTGGAGCGGTACGCGGAGTCCGCCGCCACCGCCGACCGGCTCCTCGCCCTCGGCCCGGCCGACGCGTACGCCCAGCGGAGCGCGGCGGCGATCCTGGCCGACTCGCGTAACGGCCAGCCAGCGCTGAACGCCGCGTGGCGTGGGGTCGAGCTGGCGCCGGACGAACCACAGGCGCACCTCGTGCTCGCTCTGGTCGCCGCCCGGCTGGAGTTGTTCGACCTGGCCGAGCGGGCCTACCGGGAGGCGTTGCGGCTCGACCCGCGCCTCGCCGACGCCTCCCACGACGTGGGTGTCATCCGCCTGGAGCAGCGCCGCTGGTCGCAGGCGTTGGCGCACGTCGCCGAGGCGGTCACGATCAGCCCGAGTCGGATGGACTCCGGGCGGACCATCGCGTACGGCCTGCACCGCCTGGTGCTCTACGGCGCGGGCTGGTCGCTGGTGGCGGCGGTGCTGGTGGCGTTCGCGGCCTCGGCCAACGGCGGCTTCTCCCGCGTCGTCGCGGTGCTGGCCGCGCTGACCGGTGGGGTCGTGGTGTGGCAGCTCGCGGCGCGTCTGCCGGGGCTGACCCGGACCGTCCTGCCCGCCCTGGTGCACTCGGACCGGGCGATGGCCCTGGCGGTCTACGCGGTGGCCGCCGCGCCGGTGCTGCTCCTGGTGTACGCGGTGGTCGGCTCGCCGTGGCCGTTGGTGCTGGCCGTGGCCGTAACAGCGATAGCCGAGTTCGCCATCTTCACCAGAACCACGTTCCGCTAGACCCGACGCGCCCACGTCCAGGCGTACCCGTCGTCCTCGCAGGCGCGGGCCGCGTCGCAGAGGTCCAGGGGGCGGAACGTGTCGACCATGACGGCCAGCTCGTCGAAGTAGTCGGCGCCGATGGAGCGTTCGGCGGCCCCGGGCTGGGGGCCGTGGGTGAACCCGGACGGGTGCAGCGAGATCGAGCCCTGCTCGATGCCGGAGCCGCGGCGGGCCTCGTAGTTGCCGCCGGTGTAGAAGAGCATCTCGTCGGAGTCGACGTTGTGGTGGTTGTACGGCACCGGGATCGACTCGGGGTGGTAGTCGACCTTGCGGGGCACGAACGAGCAGATGACGAAGTTGGGGCCCTGGAAGGTCTGGTGCACCGGCGGGGGCTGGTGGATGCGCCCGGTGATCGGCTCGAAGTCGTGGATGGAGAACGCCCACGGGTAGAGGTGCCCGTCCCAGCCGACCACGTCGAACGGGTGGTTGGCGTAGACGTAGCGGGTCCAGCCGCGGCGGTGGCGGACCAACACCTCGGCCTCCTCGCCGTCGACGAGCAGCGGCGCCTCCGGCCCGCGGACGTCGCGCTCGCAGTACGGCGAGTGCTCCAGGAACTGGCCGCGCACGGAGAGGTAGCGCTTGGGTGGGCCGATGTGTCCGGCGGCCTCGACGGTGAGCAGTCGGACGGGCTGGTCGCCGGTGGGCACCAGCCGGTGGATGGTCGAGGTGGGGATGATGACGTAGTCGCCGGCGACCGCGTCCAGCGCCCCGAACGGCGACTCGACCCGCAGGGTGCCGGCCTCGACGTAGAGGCAGTGGTCGCCGGTGGCGTCGCGGAACAGCGGCGAGGGCCGGTCGGCGAGCACGTACCCGATGCGCACGTCGTCGTTGGCGAGCAGGTACTGCCGGCCGAGGACCGGGTCGGCGCCACCTGTGTCGAGCTTGTGGGTGCGCAGGTGGCGGGGTTTGAGGGGCAGGTTCGGCGCCCGGGTGAACGCGGGCGGGGTGAACTCGTCGGCGGCGAGGATCGCGGTGGGCGCGTACCGGTGGTAGAGCAGGGACGAGTCGGAGGAGAAGCCCTCCTGGCCCATCAGCTCCTCGGCGTAGAGGCTGCCGTCGGGTTGGCGGAACTGGGTGTGGCGCTTGCGCGGCACCTCGCCGATGCTGCGGTAGTACGGCATCTCGCCTCCCGATATGTCCCGTTCAGCGGTCGAAGACGTCCGATAATCGGACGCTGTTGTCCGTTCCTTGTAGCGTCCCGTAGATTCTTGTTCCGTGTCAACGCAGGTGCCCGCACTCCTCGACGGCCTGGTGGACGACGCCGCCGTCTTCCCGCCGGGCAGCGCCGCGCTCCCCGACGCGCTGACCGCCCACCGTCGACACCGCGCCGCCTGGTACGCCGACCTGGTCGGCCCGCTGCTCGTCCCCGCCTCGACCGTCGCGGCCGGCGGGCTGAGCGGACTCGTGGACCCTGCCGAGGGCCTGGTGGTCGGGCTGATCGGGGACACCGGGATCGCCGGACTGCCGGTCGCGCTCCCGCTCCTGGAGCCGGACGGGGTCACCGCCCGGCAGGTCGAGGTCTTCGTCGCCAAGCGGGGCGAGGACCCGCTGCCCGGCATCACCGAACTGCTGCGGGTGACCGCCACGACGCCCGGCGTCGAGGCCGTGTACGCCGAGCTGCCGCTGACCTTCGGGCTGATGGGCGCGCTGGACGCGCTCGCCGCCGCCCGCGCCGACGGGGTGCCGATCGCCGCCAAGTTCCGCACCGGCGGCCTGGCCGCCGAACTGTTCCCCACCCCGGCCGAGCTGGCCGCCGTGATCTGCGCCTGCCGGGACCGGGGCCTGCCGTTCAAGCTCACCGCCGGGCTGCACGAGGCGGTCCGGCACCTCGACCCGGAGACCGGCTTCACCCACCACGGCTACGCCAACGTGCTGGCCGCGACGCTGGCCGCCGCCGGCGGCGACGGTGTACGCGCCGTCGCCGAGCTGCTGACCGTGGCCGACCCGCGCCCACTGTTGGAACACCTGAACGGGCGGCTGGACGCGCCCCGCCCCCTGTGGGTGGGCTTCGGCTCGTGCAGCATCCTGGAACCACTTACCGATCTGATCCGGCTGGGGCTGGTGAACGGGGGCTACGACGTATGACCTGGGTGACCGGCGCTGACGGTTCGCCGTACGGGGTGACGAACCTGCCGTACGGGGTGTTCCGGTCCAACGGGGGCCAGCCGCGGATCGGCGTACGGATCGGGTCGTGGGTGTTCGACCTGGCCGGGGCGGAGGCCGCGGACCTCGTGCTGGCGGCCGGCGCGCTGTGCCGCCCCACCCTGAACGACTTCATGGCGCTGGGCCGTCCGCAGTGGACGTCGGTGCGGCAGCGGATCACCGAGCTGCTGACCGACCCGGCGCACCGGGCGGCGGTGGAGCCGCTGCTGGTGCCGCTGGCCGAGGTGGAGTTGCTGCTGCCGTTCGAGGTGGCCGACTACGTCGACTTCTACTCCTCCGAGCACCACGCGTCCAACGTCGGGCAGATCTTCCGTCCGGGTCAGCCGCCGCTGCTGCCCAACTGGAAGCACCTGCCGATCGGCTACCACGGTCGGGCCGGCACGGTCGTCGTCTCCGGCACGCCCGTGATCCGGCCGACCGGTCAGCGCGCCTCGGCGGAGGGCCCGGTCACCGGCCCGTCGGTACGCCTCGACATCGAGGCCGAGGTCGGCTTCGTGGTGGGCGTGCCGAGCGGGCTGGGCGACCGGGTCAGCGTTGACGACTTCGCCGACCACGTCTTCGGTGTGGTGCTGGTCAACGACTGGTCGGCCCGGGACATCCAGGCCTGGGAGTACCAGCCCCTCGGCCCCTTCCTCGGCAAGTCCTTCGCCACCTCGGTATCGGCCTGGGTGACGCCGCTGGACGCTCTCGCCGACGCGTTCGTGCCCGCCCCGGACCAGGACCCGCCGGTGGTCGACTACCTGCGCGACGTGCCGCACCTGGGCCTCGACCTGCGCCTCGCGGTCGAGTGGAACGGCGAACAGGTCAGCGAGCCGCCGTTCGGCACCATGTACTGGACGCCGGCCCAGCAGTTGGCGCACCTCACCGTCAACGGCGCGTCCCTGCGTACCGGCGACCTGTACGCCTCGGGCACCGTCTCCGGTCCGGACCGGTCGCAGGTCGGCTCGTTCCTGGAACTGACCTGGGGCGGGGCGGAGCCGGTGAAGCTCGGCGACGAGACCCGCACCTTCCTCGCCGACGGCGACACGGTGATCATCACCGCTACCGCGCCCGGCCCGGACGGCACCACCATCGCCCTCGGCGAGGTCACCGGGACGGTCCGTCCGGCCCGCTGAGCGCCATGCCGGGCCGGAGCGGTCCTCTGTCTCGTCTGCGGGACTGATGATCGCACCGAATGTGCGATAACCAGGGCCGGTTGCCGCGTTGATCGTCGCGGATTCCGTCGCTCCACCGCGCGGTACGGGCCGGGCCCCCCGCCCGGATGCCGGCGGTGGGGCAACCCATCGCACACGGAGGTAGACGACGATGCACGATCTCTCGCGCGCGGTTTGGCGTACCAGTAGCCGCTCCAACGACCAAGGGCTCTGCGTGGAGGTGGCGGACAACCTGGTCGACGTCCTCGGCCTCGTCGCGGTCCGCGACTCCAAGGACCAGACCGGCCCCACACTGGCCGTCAGCCCGCCGGGGTGGACAGCGTTCGTCGGAGCGATCCGGGCCGGTCGCTTCGAACGCTGAGCGGCGGCGTCGCACCGGTCGACCGGTACGACGCGGCCGCCCGAACGGACAGCGGGGCCTCCGGGTGGTGGAAATTCCGTCCCGGGGGCCCCGTCCGGCGCTCACCCCGCGTACCGTCGACGACACGGGAGGTGTCATGTCGACGGTGGCGGTTACCGGGTTCATCCAGGCGCACGCCGTCGATGTCTGGCGTCTGCTGACCGACCTGCCCGGCCGTGCGGCCCGCATGACCGCCGCCGGCCCGACCGAGCTGCTCACTCCGGGTCCGTTCGGGCCGGGCACCGCGTGGCGTGAGGAGCGCGCCCAGCCGGGCGGCGGCACGCTCACCGAGGAGTTCCTCGTGGTGGAGGCTCTCGCCCCGCATCGGCTGGTGCTCTGCTCCTCGGGCGCCGACGTGGACTACCGGATCACCTGGACCCTGCGACCGGTCCGGCGCCGTCGTCGCGGTTGCACGGCGGTCACCGTCACGCAGGAGGCGGTGCCGACCGCTCCGTACCCTCGGGTGGTCGCCCTGCTGCTCGGTGGGCTTGCCGCCCGGGCGGTCGAGGTGGCGTTGCGGCGTGATCTCGCCGATCTGACGGCCGCGGCGAGGCCCTCCAGCGCGGTGGAAGCGGCCTGATCCGGCCCGTGGGCGCCGCGACCTGACCGGGCTCCGGCCGCCTCCGCTGGGTAGGGTGCCGGGCGGAGGTGCGGCATGGGGTTCCCGAAGAGCCGGCGACGGCTCGTGATGGTGGTCGCGGCGCTGCTCGCCGTCGCGGTCGTCGCGGTCGTCGTCCACCGGGTGCTCGCGCCGGCAGAGGTGAGCACGGTGGCGCGGGGTGAGTACCCGGCCGCGCCCCGACCCGGGCCTGGCGTGATCGGCCGGCTGCCCGCCGCCCCGCTGATCGTGGACGCCCGACTGCGGGTGTACGCGGCGCACCGGCAGGTCTACGCCGACCGGCCTGTCGACGGGCGGTACCGGACCACGCCGTTCTGGTCGTACCGGCGCTGGCCGGCGGAGCTGAGCGGGGTGGTGGCAAGCGGTCGCACCGTCGTGAGCCGTTGGTCCGACGGTCGGTTGGTCGCGCTCGACGCGTCGTCCGGTCGGGTGCTGTGGCGGGCCGCGGGGCCGGCGCCGGCCGAGGGTGGCGCGGCGCCGCGGCGCACCGGGGCGGCCACCGTCTGGGATCCGCGTGGGCTCTACCTCACCGACCTCGCGGACGGCCGGAGGGTGCTGGTGGTCACGGGGACCGCCGAGGCCCGTGGGGTGCAGGTGGCCGACGGCCGGGAGCTGTGGCGGGTCGACCTGCCCGGCTCGTGTCGCAGCGATATCGGCACCACCGTGGCCGGGCAGTTGATCGGCCTGGACACCTGCGCCGGAACGGCAGCTGTCGAGTTCCGGGACGCGGTCAGCGGACTGGTACGCGAGCGCTGGCAGCCGCCGGGGCTGACGACGGACGGATTGGTGGTGTCCCCGCTCGGTTGCCGTACCGGCCGGTCGGACTGTTCGGGCCTGCGGACGGCCGGACCGGGTGACGCCGGTGGTCGGGGCTGGCTGCTGGGCGGAGGTGAACCGCTGGCCGCACCGGCTCTCGGGACGGCCGGTGCCGCCCTCGCCGGTGAGCTGGCGGTCACGGTCGCCGACGGGATGGCCGTGGGTCGCTCGGCGCGTTCCGGTGCCGAGCTGTGGCGCTTCGACGGTCTGGGCCCGGCGCGGGTGCTCGCCGTGCAGCCCGGTCGGGTGCACCTGCTGACCGAAGAGAACGAGCTGGTGACGCTGGAATCGGTGACCGGTGTCCTGCTCTCCCGCTTCCCGTTCACCGTCGGGTCGGACGGTACGGGTTGGGCGCCGGGGGCGGTGGCTGCCGAAGGTGGCTTCGTCGCGGTGGAACGGCTCCGGGAACCGGTGGATCCGGACGGCGACGACCAGCGGTACTACCTCACCGCCGAGACGGTGATCCTGGCCGCCACCTGACCTACCGCCGACGGTTCCGGCAAGCGGTGACCGCCGGCTGAGGCGCCCGGGGCCGGTCCGTAGGGGGTTGACGGAACGGCCCCGGGCAGCACGCTTCTCAGGCGAGCGCCGCCTCCGCGGCGGCCAGGAACGCGTCGTTCTCGGCCGGCGTGCCGATGGTGACCCGCACGCCGTCCCCGGCGAACGGCCGGACGATCACCCCACGGGCCTCGCACGCCTTGCCGAAGGCCACCGCCCGGTCGCCCAGCGGCATCCAGACGAAGTTGGCCTGGCTGGTCGGCACGTCCGGCACGAACTTGCGCAGCGCCTCGGTGACCCGGTCCCGCTCGGCGACGACAAGCGCGCAGCGGCGTTCCATCTCGGCGGCCTGGGTCAGCGCCGCGAGCGCGCCGGCCTGGGCGGCCGTGCTCGTGGAGAACGGCGTCACCACCTTGCGGATCGCCGCCGCCACCGCCGGCTGCGCGACGAGCCAGCCGATCCGCAGCCCGGCCAGACCCCACGCCTTGGACAGGGTGCGCAGCACCGCGACGTTCGGCCGGTCCAGGTAGTCGAGCCCGTCCGGCACCTCCGGATCGGTGACGAACTCCCGGTACGCCTCGTCGATGACGACCAGCACGTCGTCGGGCACCGCGTCGAGGAAGCGGTCCAGCTCGGCCTTGCGTACCGCGGTGCCGGTCGGGTTGTTCGGGTTGCAGACCAGGATCATCCGGGTCCGGTCGGTCACCGCCGCGGCCATGGCCGCCAGGTCGTGCCCGTGCCCGGCGTCGTTGGGCACCCGCACGCTTGTCGCGCCGCTGGTCGCCGCGATGATCGGGTACGCCTCGAAGGACCGCCACGAGTAGAGCAGCTCGTCGCCGGGCAGGCAGGTGGCCCGGACCAGGTGCTCGGCGAGCGCCACCGACCCGCAGCCGGTGGCGATCCGGTCGGCGTCCACCCCGTACCGCTGGGCCAGGGCGTCGCGCAGTGCCACCACGCCCATGTCCGGGTAGCGGTGCGAGGCGGTGACCGCCTCGGTGACCGCCTCGACCACGCCGGGCAGCGGGCCGTACGGCACCTCGTTGCTGGCCAGCTTGATCGCCTCGGGCAGCCCCAGCTCCCGGGCGAGGTCGGCGGGGCTGCGCCCCGGCACGTAGCTGGGCAGCGCGTCCAGGTCGGCGCGGGTCAGCCGCAGCGCCGGCTGGTGACGTCCGGAATCGGTCATGGGGTGTCTCCCGAGGGCTGGTCGTCGTTCGAGGGGGCGGAAGCGGTGCTGGCGGGGACCTCGACCACGACGGTCTGCACGCGCTTGTCGTGCAGCGCCTGACGCAGCGGGTGGTCGAAGAGGGGGGAGAGGGCGTCGACCAGTTGCAGCACCAGGCCGAGGCCGGCGCAGTACCAGAGCAGGGTGGGCAGACCCATCGTGGTCCACCGGCCGAACGCCCGGGCGAAGCCCAGCGGCTGGTCGGCGGCGAGCGGCACGGCACGGATCCGCATCACCCGCTTGCCGAAGGTCTGCCCGTGGGACGCCATGGCGGGCACCTCGTACGCCAGCCAGAGCGCCGTGGCGATCAGCAGGATCACCACTTGGAGCAGCCCGGCCTGCTCGCCGATCTGCGGCAGGTTGTCGGTGGAGGTGTCGCCGGCGAACGCCCGCCGGAACACCTCCCGCCAGTACGGCAGCATCTCATCGATCAGCCGCCAGACGAACCAGCCGTTGACCAGGGCGTTCAGGGCGAAGACGACTGTGAAGTCGATCAGCCGGGCGGCGAACCGGCGGCCGTAGCCGGCCAGTCTCAGCCCGTGCGGGCGGGGCTCGGGCGGCCGGCCGGGCCAGCCCGGTGGCACGCCCTGCGGCGTCCAGCCGGGCGGACCGGCCTGCGGCGACCAGCCGGGCGGAGCGCCCTGCGGCGACCAACCCGGGCCCGGCCCCGGCTGGGGACCGTGCGGCGACGGGGTGTCGTGCCCTGGCTGGGTGCCGTGACCCGGCGCGGGGCCTGACCCGGTGTGCGGCGGCCAGCCCGGGGCGGTCGCCGGCGCGTCGAGGGCCGCCGGAGTGACCGGGACCGGTGGCGGCTCGGGCGGTGGCGGCCCGTCCGGTGGGGTGGCGTCGACAGGGATGGGCGCGCCGAGCCAACCCTCGCCGTCCCAGTACCGTCGGGTCTCAGGGTCGGCGGGGTCGACGTACCAACCCGGTTCCACACTCACGAAGCCACCTTAACGACGACCGTCCCGGCGAACTTGTCGTGGAGGCACTGCTGCCAGGGCTTGTCCCAGAGCTGCCACAACCCGTCGGCGTAGCTCGCGCCCGGCACCAGTGAGCACGCCAGGTGCTGCACGAGCCACCGCCGGCCGGCCATCCGCCGGTCGAGAGTGCCGCTCGGGTCCAGCGGCACCACCCGCAGCTTCATGAGCTTCTTGCCCAGCGTCTGACCGCCGCGCTTGAGGTACTCCACGTGATACAGCCAGTAGAGCCCGAGCAGCACCACGAACAGGCCGGCCTGGAACAGCAGCAGCGGCAGGAAGAAGGTGGCGAAGAAGGTGCCAGGGTCGGGCTCCACGAGAGTGCCGTCCGCGTTGGTCCGCGTCATCTCGGAGAACATCCGCCACCAGAGGACCAGGAAGACCGGCATGAACAGCACCATCACGACGACACTGGCCAGCGCCGTGTCGATCAACCAGGCAAGCAGTCGGTCACCGAAGCTGGCCAGTGGCTGCCCGGCCGGGCTCAACGCCGGCGGCGGTGGGGCGTACCGCGGCGGCACGGCGTACCCGGGTGGGGCGTACTGCGGCGGCACGGCGTACCCCTGGGGGTGTGGTCCGGGTGGCGGCGTGAAGCCGCCGGCGGCGGGCTGAGGCCCACCGGCCGGCGGCGTCGGGTACGACGGAGGCTGCGTCACGCCCGCAAGTGTTACAGGTTGCCGCGCGCTTCCTGCTCCCGCTCGATCGCCTCGAACAGGGCCTTGAAGTTGCCCTTGCCGAAGCCCAGCGAGCCGTGCCGCTCGATCAGCTCGAAGAAGACGGTGGGGCGGTCCTGCACCGGCTTGGTGAAGATCTGGAGCAGGTAGCCGTCCTCGTCCCGGTCGACCAGGATCTTGCGGGCCTTCAGCTCCTCGATCGGCACCCGCACGTTGCCGATCCGGGCGCGCAGCTCCGGGTCGTCGTAGTACGAGTCGGGCGTGTCCAGGAACTCGACACCGGCGGCCCGCATCGCGTCCACGCTTGCCACGATGTCGTTGGTGGCGACCGCGATGTGCTGGGCGCCGGGGCCCTGGTAGAACTCCAGGTACTCGTCGATCTGCGACTTCTTGCGGGCCACCGCCGGCTCGTTGAGCGGGAACTTCACCTTGCGGGTGCCGTTCGCCACGACCTTGCTCATCAGCGCCGAGTAGTCGGTGGCGATGTCGTCACCGATGAACTCCGCCATGTTGGAGAAGCCCATCACCCGCTTGTAGAACTCGACCCACTCGTCCATCCGGCCCAGCTCCACGTTGCCGACCACGTGGTCGACGGCCTGGAAGAAGCGCTTCGGCTGGATGCCGGCGTCGATCATCGGCTGCCGGTCCACGATCGGGCCGCGGGCCACGAAGCCGGGCAGGAACGGGCCGGTGTAGCGGGACCTGTCGACGAGGGTGTGCCGGGTGTCGCCGTACGCGGCGATGGCGGCCATCCGCACGGTGCCGTGCTCGTCGCTCACCTCGTGCGGCTCGACGACGCTCGTGGCGCCCTGCGCGACGGCGTGCGCGTACGCGGCGTCGACGTCCGGCACCTCCAGCGCGATGTCGCTGACCCCGTCGCTGTGCCGGGCCACGTGCTCCGCGCCGTCGGCGTCCGGGCGCACCGCGCCGGTCAGGACGAACCGGGCCGACCCGCTGGTCAGCACGTACTGGGCGTGGTCGCGGTAGCCCTGCTCGGGGCCGCGGTACGCCACGCAGGTCATGCCGAACGCGGTGGAGTAGTAGTGCGCGGCCTGCTTGGCGTTGCCCACCAGGAAGTGCACGTGGTCGAGGCCCCGGACCGGGAACGGGTCGTGGCTGATGTCGTGGTCGACAGCGCCGACGAGCTGGTCGACGTCGACGTCCTCGGTCGACTGGGGTCGGTCGATCGCCTGGGTCATGGTGGCCTCCCTCGCGTACCGGCCGGCCTCGTGGGCCGGTTGTTGTCCGAAGGATCGCCGTGTCGGTGTCAGGTGGGCAACTGTCGGTGTGAACGCTGGTCAGGTTGCGCATTCAGTATGGTCTGAACCCATGAAGGGTGAGCAGGCTGTACAGCTCGACGCGCTCGACGTTCGCTTGATCGAACTGCTCGCCGAGGAGCCACGGATCGGGGTGCTGGAGTGCTCCCGGCGGCTCGGCGTGGCCCGGGGCACCGTGCAGGCCCGCCTCGACAAGCTGGTCGACAGGGGTGTCATCGGCGGCTTCGGCCCGGAGATCGCACCGGCCGCGATCGGGTTCGGGGTGACCAGCTTCGTCACCCTGGAGATCAGCCAACGGCACGGCCACGACCCGGTCACGGCCCACCTCGCGGCCATCCCCGAGGTGCTGGAGGCGCACACCATCACCGGCTCCAGCGACCTGCTCTGCCGGATTGTCGCCCGCTCCAACACCGACCTGCAACGGGTCATCGACCAGATCGTCTCGTCCGCCGGCATCACCCGGGCGTCGACGATCATCGCGCTGGCCGAGCAGATCCCCTACCGCACGCTTCCGCTGGTACGCAGTGCCGTACGCGCCGAGGGGCGAAACCCCTCGTAACACCTGCGCGCCCAGAAAGCGCGGCGACACGGCGGCGCGGGCGTACGGAAGATCCGTGATCGTGGCTACGGTGTGCGGTGTGGCGAAGGGGAGCGTGCGCGGTGGGCTGCTGCTCGGCCTTGCCGTGGTCGTCGCCCTCGCCGCCACAGGTGTCTGGAATCCCTTCCCCGGCCTGTGGGACTGGGTCGACCGCAGCGATCCGATCTCCGAGCCGGACGTGGTCTGGCAGCAGCGGATCGGCGGCACCCCACGCAGCGTGACCATCGCCGGCGACACAGTCGTGGTGGAGCAGCGCACCCGGGTCGAGGCCCGCAGCCTCGCCACCGGCACCCAGCTCTGGGAACGCAAGGCGGACTGGGCGGCGGTCGCCGGCGGTGACCGTGACCCGGTCGTCGCCGTGGGCAAGCTGCTGGTCAAGGGGTACGAGCTGCTCGACCCCACCACCGGGGCGACGCGGCGGCGCGACGACGACGCGGTGGCCGTGTGGACGTACCGCAACCTGCTGCTGGACGCCAGTTGCACGGACGCCACCGACTGCACCCTGAGCGCCTGGGACCCGCGCGGCACCGCCCCCCTGTGGACGGCGTTCCTGCCCGGGGTGCACAGCGGCCTGCTCGCCGACAACCCGGGGTTGCGCGGCACCCGCCGGCTCACCGCCCCCCGGGTCGACGACGGCGTCGGCGGCCCCGAGTCGGTGCCGCCGCTGCTCGGCTTCCCCGTCGACGGTCGGGTGCACGTCGTCGACACCGCCACCGGCCGGGTCCTGCAGAACGTGGAGCCCGGCCAGGACGAGCGGCTCTCGGTGGTGGGCGGCCGGATGTTGCGGATCGCCGCCCGCTCGCAGGACGGATCCTGCTACTTCGCGATCTCCGCCCGCGACCCGGCGACCGGGCAGGAGGCCTGGCAGCGGGCCGGCGTCAACCTGCGGACCGCCGACAACGCCGGCTGCGCGCAGCGCGAGGACCCGCAGGGCGCGCGGAACGTGCTGATCGGCGTCGGCGCGGACGGCCGCGAGGCGGTCATCGACGGGTACGACGGGCGGCTGCTGTGGGTGGGCGAACCGGGCACCAGACTTGTCGCGGTCGACGACCGGTACGCGGTGTTCCGGGCCGCCGACAAGCGCTCGGTGACGGCCCGTGAACTCGGCACCGACCGGGTTCTGTGGACCCGCACCGCCAGCGGCAAGGCCGGCGCCGCCCTCACGCCGTACGCGGCGCTGATCGCCGACGAGAAGCCGTCCCGGTTGACGGCGCGGGACCCGCGTACCGGGCGGGAGTTGGCCGTCGTACGGACCTCGGCGAACGCCCTCGCGGTCGGGCCACAAGGCATGATCATCGGGGAGGGGCGGGAGATCGGCTACATCCGCTTCGGCACCTCCGCGGGCACCCCCGGCCGGCCCGGCGACGGCGGTGTCCCGCGCCCCGGCGGCACCGGCCCCGCCGGACCGGACGGCGGCGACAACTGCGGACCCAAACGGGAACTCTGCCCCGACCCGGGCGGCGGCAAGGACGGCTGATGAGAGCGGCGTCCCAGACGCAGCCCGGCGGGTGGGAATGATCGACCGGTCTGCCCTAGGCTTGCCGCTCATGAGCAGTGCCGCCGCATTCTCGTACGCCCCCCTCCTGCCGACCGGCCCCGACCAGACGGACTACCGCCTGGTCACCGACGAGGGCGTGGACGTCGTACACGGCCCCGGGGGCCGCCGGTTCCTCACCGTGGAGCCGGCCGCGCTCACCGCGCTGACCGCCGAGGCGATGCACGACATCGCGCACTTCCTGCGCCCGGCGCACCTGGCCCAGCTCCGGTCGATCATCGACGACCCGGCCGCCTCGCCGAACGACAGGTTCGTCGCACTGGACCTGCTGCGCAACGCCAACATCGCCGCCGGCGGGGTGCTGCCGATGTGCCAGGACACCGGCACCGCGATCGTGATGGGCAAGCGGGGCCGGCACGTGCTGACCGACGGGGCCGACGCCGAGGCCATCTCGAAGGGCGTCTACCAGGCGTACACCCGACTGAACCTGCGCTACTCGCAGCTCGCCCCGCTGACCATGTGGGACGAGCGGAACACCGGCAGCAACCTGCCCGCCCAGGTGGACCTGTACGCCGAGGACCCGGACGGGCACCCCGACGCGTACAAGTTCCTGTTCATGGCCAAGGGCGGCGGCTCGGCCAACAAGTCGTACCTCTACCAGGAGACGAAGGCGCTGCTCAACCCGACGCGGATGATGCAGTTCCTGGAGGAGAAGCTACGGCTGATCGGCACCGCCGCCTGCCCGCCGTACCACCTGGCCATCGTCATCGGCGGCACCTCCGCCGAGTACGCGCTGAAGACCGCGAAGTACGCCAGCGCCAAGTACCTCGACGCGCTGCCCACCTCCGGGTCGATGAGCGCACACGGCTTCCGGGACCTGGAGCTGGAGGCGCAGGTGCTGGAGCTGACCCGCAACTTCGGCATCGGCGCGCAGTTCGGCGGCCGCTACTTCTGCCACGACGTACGGGTGGTCCGGCTGCCCCGGCACGGCGCGTCCTGCCCGGTGGCGATCGCCGTCTCCTGCTCCGCCGACCGGCAGGCCGTCGCCAAGATCACCCCGTCGGGCGTGTGGCTGGAACGCCTCGAAACCGACCCGGCGCGGTTCCTGCCCGACGTCACCGACGACTCCCTCGACGGCGAGATGGTCATCCGGGTCGACCTCAACCGGCCGATGGACGAGATCCGCGCCGAGCTGTCGAAGTACCCGGTGAAGACCCGGCTGTCCCTGTCCGGCCCGCTGGTCGTCGCCCGGGACATCGCCCACGCGAAGATCGCCGAGAGGCTGGACGCCGGCGAGCCCATGCCGCAGTACCTCCGCGACCACGCCGTCTACTACGCCGGCCCCGCGAAGACCCCCGAGGGGTACGCTTCCGGCTCCTTCGGCCCCACCACCGCCGGCCGGATGGACGCCTACGTGGAGAAGTTCCAGGCCGCCGGCGGCTCGCAAGTGATGCTGGCCAAGGGCAACCGCTCGGCCCAGGTGACCCGCTCCTGCCAGCAGCACGGCGGCTTCTACCTCGGCTCGATCGGCGGTCCCGCCGCCCGCCTCGCCCAGGACTGCATCAAGCACGTCGAGGTGCTCGAATACGCGGAGCTGGGCATGGAGGCCGTCTGGAAGATCGAGGTGGAGGACTTCCCCGCCTTCATCGTCGTCGACGACAAGGGCAACGACTTCTTCGCCGAGGTCACCAAGCCGGTGCTCACAGTCGGCCGCCGCTGACCCGACGCGTACGGCGAAAGGGGCACCGGGCACATCGCCCGACGCCCCTTCTGTCGCCCGTGCTGAACCGACATCGGTGCGCCCGCCCCGCTGGGGTGGGGCGGGCGCACCGCCCCCGTCGGATGCCGTCACCGACAACCCGGAGCGAGTCTGCTGCGCACCGCTGTCGATCCGCTCTCAGATCACTCTCGCCTGACTGCGCCGATCTGTGATCGCCGGACTACTCTGCTGAAAGTTGCACCACTGATGCGGGGGAGTAGATGCGGTTCGGGATCCTGGGGCCTCTGCGGGTGGGCGGTGGCGAGTCCACTGTCACCGCCGGCCGCGACCGGATCGTGCTCGCCATGCTGCTGCTGCGCCCCGGTCGGCTGGTGCCCGTCGAGGAGCTGGTCGACGCGGTGTGGGAGGAGCACCCGCCGGCCACCGCCCGGGCCCAGTTGCAGACCTGCGTGTCGCGGTTGCGCCGCAGGTTCACCGAGCTGGGGCTCACCCCGGAAACCATCATCACCGACCCGGTCGGCTACGGCATCCGTACCGCCCCGAGCGACCTGGACGCCGAGGTCTTCGCCCGCGCGGTGGACGCCGCCCGGGCCGCCGTCGCGGCCGGCCGGTTGGGCGACGCGGGTGAGCGGTTCCGCGCGGCCCTGGCGCTCTGGCGCGGGCCGGCGCTCGGCGGCATCCCGAGCCGCAGCGTCCGCCGGCGCGCCCAGGCACTCGACGAGCAGCGCCTCACCGTGCTGGAGGAGTGCGTCGACGTCGAGCTGCGCCTCGGGCGGGCCGCGGAGCTGATCGAGGAGCTGACCGAGAGCGTCGACCGGCATCCGCTGCGGGAACGCCTGCGGGGTCAACTGATGCTGGCACTGTCCTCGGTCGGTCGGCAGGCCGACGCGCTCGCGGTCTACCGGGAGGGCCGCCGCTCCTACGCCGACGAGTTGGGTATCGAACCGGGCGCCGAGTTGCAGAAGCTGCATCAGCGCGTACTCGCCGGCGACCTGGCACTGGCCGGACGGGAAACCCGGTCGGTCGCGCCGGTCCGTTCCCTGCCCCGGGCGATCGGCGATTTCACCGGTCGGCAGGAGACGCTGGCCCGCCTCATGAAGGAGGTGCAGGACGGCGCGCGGATCCAACTGGTCGACGGCATGGCCGGCAGCGGCAAGACCGCCCTCGCCGTGCACGTCGCCACCGCCCTCGCCGACGACTACCCCGACGCGCAGCTCTTCATCGACCTGCACGGGCACAGCGAGCGCACCCCGTTGACGCCGGCCGCGGCGGTGGCCACGCTGCTGCGGCAGCTCGGTGTGCCCGCCGAGCAGGTGCCCACGAACCCGGAAGACCGGTTGGCGCTCTGGCGCACCGAATTGGCCGGTCGGCGAGCCCTTGTGGTGTTGGACAACGCGGCCACCGCCGACCAGGTGACACCGCTTCTGCCCAACGGTTCGCAGTGCCTGATCCTGATCACCAGCCGTCGCCGGCTGGTCGGGGTGGACGAGGGACGCCCGTCGTCGCTGCCCGTGCTCGACACCGACGAGGCGGTCGAGCTGCTCGGGCGGGTGGCCGGCGTGGACCGGGTGGCGGCGGAGCCGGAGGCGGCCACCGAGGTCGTCCGGCGCTGCGGCCACCTGCCTCTGGCGATCCGGCTGGCCGGCGCCCGGCTGGCGCACCGGCCTCGGTGGCGCATCGCCGACCTGGCGGAGCGGCTGATCTCCCGTCGTGATCCGTTGGCCGAGTTCGAGGCGGGCGAGCGGTCCGTCGGCCGCGCGTTCGCCCTGTCGTACGCCCAGGTGTCGCCGGCCGCGCAGCGCGCGTTCCGGCTGCTGGGCCTGCACCCGGGGGTACGGTTCGACAGGGCGGTCGCCGCGGCTCTCACCGAGCAGCCGCTTCCCGAGGCGCAGGACCTGCTGGACGAGCTGGTCGATGCGAACCTGGTGGAGGAGACGGTGCCGGGCCGGTACCGGCTGCACGACCTGGTCCGGGAGTACGCGCGTTCGCTCGTCGCCGAGCCGGAGCGGGCGGTGGAGCGGCGGGTCGGCATCGAGCGTCTGCTCGACCATCACCTACACGTGGCCGCCGTGATCGCCCGTCGGAGGGAACTCTCCTCCGGCTACACCCTGGCGCTGCTGCCCGAGCCCGCACGTCCGGAGCTGGTCCTGCCCGTCGCCGAACAGGGTGGCGTGTGGTTCGACGAGAACCTGACCGCGCTGACGGCCCTGGTCCGCCTCGCGGACGAGGAGGGTTTTCTCCAGCACTGCTGGCATCTGGCGCGCGCCTGCTGGCACGCCCAGTTCGATGGCGGGCACCTGGACGAGCTGATCGAGACGCACACGATCGCGCTGAGCGCCGCCGAGGCGCTGGGTGACAAGACGGCGGTCGGTACGACCCTCAACTACCTCGCCTCGGCCCACTACCGGCTCGGTCGGTTCGCCGAGTCGACCCGCCTCATGGAGAAGTCGGTAGGCCTGTACCGCCAGCTCGGGCTGTGGAAGGAGGTGCGCAACAGCCTGGGGAACCTGGGTACGTCGTACGCGGCGAACGGCGACTACCGCAGAGGCATCGAGTGCTACAACGCCGGAGTGACCCTCGCGCGGCAGATGCGGGAGCGCGTGCCACTCGCGAACGGGCTCAACAACCTGGCGATCGCCCTGCTTCTCTGCGGCCGGTACGACGAGGCGCTCCACACGTGTCGACGGCACCTGGCGCTGGCCCGGGAGATCGGCGATCCGCGACAGCTCGGCAACGCCGTGGGTCACCTGGGGATGATCCGGCACCGGATGGGTGCGGCGGGGCCGGCACGTCGACTGCTGCGGGCGGCTCTGCGCCTCAAGCGGCAGGCCGGTGCCCGGTTCGGTGAGGGTGAGGTGCTCAACGAGATCGGGGCCATGGACCGGGAGGCCGGGCACCCGGAACGGGCCGCCGACCTGCACCGCGCGGCCCTCGCCGCGATGACCGAGGTGGGGGACCGCATCGGCCAGTGCGCCTCGCGCAATCTGCTGGCCCGGGCGATCCTGGATCAGGGCGACACGGCCAGCGCGCTCGACCTGCATCGCCGGGTGCTCGCCGACGCCTCGCAACTGGGTGCCCGCTACGAGCAGGCCCGGGCGCTGGAGGGCATCGCACGCTGCCTGCGGGGCAGCGACCCGGTTGCGGCGCGTGCGGACCTGAACCGGGCGCTGGGTTTGTACCGGCAGGTCGAGTCGCCGGAGCGGCACGAGGTGGAACGGCTGCTGGCCGAGTTGGGCTGACGGATCATCTGCGAGTCGGCCACGGGCGCGGCAGGATGGTACGCGTGACGACTCCAGAGGCGACCGGATACCGGATCGAACGCGACTCGATGGGCGAGGTGGAGGTGCCCGCCGAGGCGCTGTGGCGGGCGCAGACCCAGCGTGCGGTGCAGAACTTCCCGATCTCCGGGCGGGGCATCGAGCCGGCCCAGATCAAGGCCCTCGCGCAGATCAAGGGCGCGGCGGCCGAGGTCAACGGCGAGCTGGGCGTGATCGACGCCAACGTGGCCGCCGCCATCACGGCCGCCGCCGCGCACGTGGCCGACGGCGGTTACGACGACCAGTTCCCGGTGGACGTGTTCCAGACCGGCTCGGGCACCTCCTCGAACATGAACACCAACGAGGTGATCGCCACGCTGGCGAGCCGTGAGCTGGGCGCGCCTGTGCACCCCAACGATCACGTCAACGCATCCCAGTCGAGCAACGACGTGTTCCCGTCGTCGATCCACCTGGCCGCCACGCAGTTCATCGTGGAGGATCTGCTGCCGTCGCTGAACCACCTCGCCGCCGCGTTGGAGGCGAAGGCGGCCGAGTTCGAGACGGTGGTGAAGGCGGGGCGTACCCACCTGATGGACGCCACCCCTGTCACGTTGGGGCAGGAGTTCGGTGGGTACGCGGCCCAGGTCCGTTACGGCGTGGAGCGGCTGGAGGGCTCGCTGCCCCGGCTGGCGGAGCTGCCGCTGGGTGGCACCGCCGTGGGCACCGGGATCAACACCCCGCTCGGTTTCGCCGCCGCCGTCATCGGCAAGCTGCGCGAGTCGACCGGCCTGCCGCTGTCCGAGGCACGTAACCACTTCGAGGCGCAGGGGGCCCGGGACGCGCTGGTGGAGACGTCGGGGCAGTTGCGGACCGTGGCGGTCGGCCTCTACAAGGTCGCCAACGACATCCGCTGGATGGGCTCCGGCCCTCGCGCCGGCCTGCGTGAGCTGCGCATCCCCGATCTCCAGCCCGGCTCGTCGATCATGCCGGGCAAGGTCAACCCGGTGGTCGCCGAGGCGATGCGGCAGGTGTGCGCCCAGGTGATCGGCAACGACGCGACAGTCGCTTTCGCCGGCTCCCAGGGCGACTTCGAGCTGAACGTGATGCTCCCGGTGATGGGCCGCAACCTGCTGGAGTCGATCCGGCTGCTGGCCGCCGTGAGCCGGCTGTTCGCCGACCGCCTGGTGGCCGGCCTGGTCGCGGACGCCGAGGTCTGCCTGGCGTACGCGGAGGGATCGCCGTCGATCGTCACTCCGCTGAATCGCTACCTCGGGTACGACGAGGCCGCCTCGATCGCCAAGGAGGCGCTCGCCAAGCAGACCTCCATCCGCGAGGTGGTGATCTCCCGGGGGCATGTCGACTCCGGCAAACTCACCGAAACCCAGCTGGACGAGACCCTGGACCTACTCCGCATGACCCACCCCTGAGGCCTGGCCGCCGCGCGGTGCCGCCCAGCCGAGGAACCGGGTGAAGAGCGTTGCCGGGTCCGGCCCGTCGTGCGGGTTGAGCCGGTACAGGTCGGCAGCCGCGTCGTGCAGGACGGCGCAGAGGTAGATGCTCAACGCGATCCGGTCGTGGGCGTACTCCTGGCGGAGGGTGAGCCGGGCGACCGGGCACGGCCAGGGCGCGGCGCAGACCCGGCAGAGCCAGAGCGGGCGCAGCGGCAGGTGCGGTCGGCGGGGCGTCGTCGCGCGGTCGTCCGGGGTGGTCCGGGGCATGCTGCGGCCTTCCTTTGGAGCTGAATCGTTTGTGGCATCACCCCCGCTCGCTCTGGCGTCCGCGCCGTGCCGCGCCTTGCCGTGCCGTGCCTTGATCGTGTTCGATCCTGGATGTAGTGGCCTTCGCACGCCAGGACCCCACTACTTCCATGATCGAGCACGATCTTGCGCAGTTGGTCGGCTTCGCCCAGGGGACGGGGAGCGGTGCCGCGCTTCACAGTCTGGTGATCGGACGACTACGGTCGGAAGGGTTCGGCCGGCCTGTCGGGGCTGCTCTGTTCCGGGACCGCACCGCCGCTGGCGACCGGCTGGAGTTGATCGTCGGCAGGGTGGAGGGTGGCTGGGCATGGCCGATGGGCAGATGACGGCGGCGGCGTTCCTGATCGCGGAGCTGCGCCGGGCGCGGGCCCGGCGCGGTTGGAGTCAGGACGAGCTGGCCAAGGCGGTCAACTACTCGGCGTCGATGGTCAGCGCCGTCGAGTTGGGCCAGCAGCCGCCCACGGCCAAGTACCTGGAACGTCAGGAGGTGCTGCACAGCGAGCGGGCGCCGCAGATCGTGGCGGTGCTGGACGAGGCCGTGCTGCGGCGTCGGGTGGGCGGGCGGAAGGTGATGCGCGACCAGACGCTGCACCTTGGGCATCGCCACCGGGCACCCCCGGGTCTGGTTGCACGTGGTGCCGCGATCCGCCGAGGAGTATCCGGGGCTCGGTGGGCAGTTCGCGCTCGCCGCCCTGCCCGACGGCACCGAGGTGGCCTACCTGGAGGGTCAGGTCCGCGGCCAGGAGCTGGACCAGCCGAGGGATCTGTTGCGGTTGCAGCGGGTCTGGGAGGCTACCTTGGGCGAAGCCCTGCCCCCGCAGGCGTCGATCGAGTTGATGAACGAGGTGGCCGAGTCGTGGAGTTGACCGACGCTCGATGGCGCAAGAGCAGCCGCAGCAACCAGGACAACTGGTGCGTCGAGGTGGCTACGAATCGCGGGGGCGTGGTCGGGGTGCGGGACAGCAAGGACCCGGACGGGCCCGTGCTCGTGGTCGACGCGTACTCCTGGCGGCTCTTCGTGGCCGCGCCCCCGCGCTGACGCGACCGCCTCGCCCGCCGCGGCGGTCGCGGGGTCGTGGGTAAACGGCTCGACGGGTGTTCGGGTGGGCGGGATGATCCGGTCATGGATGGAGTGCCTCCGGCGACCGGGCGGCTGCTGCTGCGTCGGTTGACGATCGCCGACGTGGACGCGCTGGTGGAGCTGGACAGCGACCCGGAGGTGATGCGGTTCCTCACCGGTGGCGTCGCCACACCGCTGGCCACCGTCCGGGATGAGCAGTTGCCGAAGCTGCTCGCCCAGTACGACAGGCATCCCGGGCTGGGCCGCTGGGCGGCGCTCGACCGGGGGACGGGCGACTTCCTGGGCTGGCTCGCGCTCGACCCGTCGGTCGACGGCACGGAGGCCGAGCTGGGTTACCGGCTGCGCCGCTCGGCGTGGGGGCGCGGCCTGGCCACCGAGGGGTCCCGGGCGCTGGTCCGGTACGCCTTCGACCGGGTGGGCGTGCGTCGGGTCTGGGCCGAGACGATGGCGGTCAACGACAGGTCCCGGCGGGTGCTGGCGAAGGCGGGCCTGCGCCACGTGCGCACCTTCCACCTTCAGTGGGACGACCCGATTCCCGGGACCGAGCACGGCGAGGTCGAGTACGAGGTGCGGGCCGACGCCGTTCAGGAACGGCCGGCGGCCCTGCGCGCCCGGTAGGCGGTCACCGCCGCGCGGTTGCCGCAGCCGGCCTCGCAGAAGCGCCGCGACCGGTTGCGGGACAGGTCGACGACCACGTTGTCGCAGTCCGGGAATTCGCAGATCCGCAGTCGACGCAGCTCACCGGCGCGGACCAGGTCGGCCATGGCCATCGCTGCCTCCACCGCGAGGCGGGTCGCCAGCGGGGCGTCCCGGGGTACGGCGTGCAGGTGGTACGGCTCGTCGTCGTGCTCGATGAGCTGCGGCAGCGCCTTGTGCTCCAGCAGCAGGCCGTTGACCAGGGTGACGATCTCGGGCGGTTCGGCGTACCAGATGCGGCGTAGCCGTGGCCGCAGCTCCCGGACGGCGTGCAACTCCGCGTCGGTGTGCTCGTGCCGCCCGCTGTAGGAGTGCCGGACGAAGAACGCGTCCAGCGCGGCGACGTCGGGGAGCAGTTCGCCGTCGCGGCCCGCCGTGTTCACGAGTGCGGCGGCGGCGATCAGCGAACACTCGGTGTCATGAGCGAACAGCAACTTGACTCCTGTCACAGGCTCCGCCTAGCGTCATCGGCACAAGGATAGTTTGCTCATGACACCCGTGCCGTACCGAGGAGCGCGAGATGCACCGACGACCCGCCGCCGGCGTAGCGCTGGCGCTGCTCTCCGCGGTCACCTTCGCCACCTCGGGCACCTTCGCGCGCTCCCTCATCGAAGCCGGCTGGTCCGCCGAGGCCGCCGTCAGCGCCCGGGTCGGCATCGCCGCCCTGGTGCTGGCGATCCCCGCCGTGCTGTCACTGCGCGGCAACTGGGACGTGCTGCGGCGGAACACCACGGCGATCGCGATGTTCGGGCTGCTCGGGGTCGCGCTGGCCCAGGCCTGCTTCTTCAACGCCGTGCGCTACCTGCCGGTCGGCGTCGCGCTGCTGCTGGAATACCTCGGCATCATCCTGGTCGTGGGCTGGATGTGGCTGCGACACGGGCAGCGTCCCCGCCAGCTCACCGTGGTCGGCTCGGTGGCCGCCCTGGGCGGACTGGCGTTCGTGCTGGACCTCGCCGGCAACGCCGACTTCCACCCGGTGGGCGTGCTCTGGGGACTCGGCGCGGCGCTGGGCCTGGCCGGCTACTTCGTACTCGCCGGCCGCGTCGATCCCCGGCTGCCCTCCGTCGCCATGGCCAGCGGCGGAATGGCCGTCGGCGCCGCCGTTCTGCTCCTGATCGGGCTGACCGGTGTGCTGCCGCTGCACGCCACCTTCGGCGAGGTCACCTTCGCCGGGCAGCGCACCAGCTGGCTCCTGCCCATCGTCGGGCTCTCCCTGGTCGCCGCCGTCGTCGCGTACCTGGCCGGGATCGCCGGCACCCGGATCCTCGGGCCCCGGCTGGCCTCGTTCGTGGGACTGACCGAGGTGCTCTTCGCGGTGCTCATCGCCTGGCTGTTCCTGGACGAGTTGCCTACCGCCTGGCAGTTGTTCGGAGGCGTGCTGATCGTCGCCGGGGTCGCGCTGGTACGCCTCGACGAACTGCGCGCCTCGCCCGCACCTGCCCCGCCCGAGCCCGCGCTGGCCGTCAACGCCTGAGACAGTGGTCTCGGCGCTTGATCGACTCGGGTTCTGGTGCTCACCGACGCCAGCCCCGGCCGATCAGCGCGGCGCGCACCTCGCTGAGCACCGCCGGGAACTCGCCATGCAATCGCCGGCTGGTCACGTGCAGCACCAGCCAGCCCGCACCGACGAGCAGGTTGAGCCGTCGGCGGTCGCGGTGCAGTTGCTGCGGATCGGAGTGCCACCGGCCGTCGTACTCGAGCGCCACCCGGAACTCCGGCCAGGCCAGGTCGGGATGCAGCACGAGCCCGCCGGCCACGCGGATCGGCTGCCGGGTCACCGGCCGGGGAAGCCCGCCCAGCACCAGACGTACCCGTAGCTGCGACTCGGGAGGCGACTGCGCGCCCGGATCGGCCAGGCCGAAGACCCATCTCGCCCGCCGGCCACCCGGTCGGTCCGCGTTGGCGGTGCCGACTGTGGACAACGCCGCCTGGGTGGTCAGACCGCCCGCGAGGAGCGAGTCGACGATCGGGACCGCGCGCAGCGGATCCAACCAGACAGCCGTCTCCCAGGCGGCCGAGGTGGGATCCGTGCGGCGCAGCTCGATGCCGTCTCTTCGGTTGGTCACCGGCGGGAGGGACGGCGCGTCGGCGGCGCCGAGCAGGTGCACCCGGAGGCGGCGTCGGGAGTCGACCCGACAGGCCTTCGGCACCAGGACGTGGACGTCGTCGTCGAACCCTGCGGCGTGCTCGACGCCGTGCAGGTAGGCCGCCGACGGGCCGGCGATCACCGCCTCGGGTGGCAGCCGCAACGCCGCTGCCCGGCAGGCCAGCGCGTGGTCGCGATCGAGGCGGGCGTCGGCGTACACGTCGTGCCGAAGGCGGATCCAGGACGAGCCACGTAGCTGGTGTCTGGTGGCCAGTCCCTGTCGGACCACGTCGGAGCCGCGGAAGACCTGCCAGGCGAGGGCGGGAGGTCGGTGGGGATGAGGAGGCATAGGCCCAGACTCGGACCCCGACTGGGCACCCGAAACCCCTGTGGACAGCGCCGGAAGGGCGCCCGGGGCGCACCTGTGGACGACCGCCGACCACCCGGCTCGGAGTGCTATACGGCTAGATCAACACCATATCGGCGTAGTGGCGCCATCGATCGGCCGAGATGCCGCCACATCGGCGATGTGGAGTCGATCAAGGCCGACCGACCGACGGGTCAGCGGGCCGGCGGGGTCAGCGTCAGCGGAGGGCGGCGGCGACGGCCGTTGCGGCGGCCAGCACCTGCGGGCCGACCAGTCCGACGTCCAGCGGGGCGAGGGCCACCACGCCCACGCTCGCCTCCAACCCGGGTACGCCGAGCACCGGCGCTGCCACCCCGTACGCCCCGGACTGCAACTCTCCGCTGCTGCTCACCGGTTCCGCCACACCGGTCCGGCCGGCCAGGATGGCCCGCCCCGCCGCTCCCCGATCCAGTGGATGCCGCGCCCCCGTCCGGTACGCCACGTGGAACGACGTCCAGCTCGGCTCGACCACGACAAGCGCGACGCCCTCGCCGCCCTCGACCACGGTCAGGTGCGCGGTCGCGCCGGCCTGCTCGGCGAGCCGACGCAGGGCTGGCAGCGCGCCCTCGGCGAGCAGTGGTTGGGCCCGGCGGGCCAGGTGCAGCACCCCGGCGCCGAGGCGGAGCCGCCCGTCGGCGTCGCGGCGCAGCATTCCGTGCCCGGTCAGCGGGCCGACCAGCCGGTAGACGGCGGCCCGGCCGATCCCCAGCCGGGTCGCGGCCTCGGTGACCGTCAGGCCGCCCGGCGCGTCGGCGACCAGGTGCAGCAGCCGCAGACCCCGGTCCAGCGTCTGCGCCGTCTCCCCGCCCCGCCCGGCCACCCCGGCGACCGCGTCCGGGTGACCCACGACAGTCTCGGTGCTGGCGGGTGGCTCACCGGAGCGTGCGGTCGCATCCACGTCTGGCAGCGTACGACCCGGCACCGGCGGATCCGGACAGGCGTGGACGGCTACCCTTGTACGGTGACGCTACGCCTGTATGACACCGCCACCCGATCGGTGCGGGACTTCGTCCCGCGGGAAGCCGGCAAGGTGGGGGTCTACCTGTGTGGTCTCACCCTCCAGGCGCCGCCGCACATCGGCCATCTTCGCTCCGGCGTCAACTATGACGTGCTGCGCCGCTGGCTGCTTGTCGCCGGTTACGAGGTCACGTTCATCCGCAACGTGACCGACATCGACGACAAGATCCTGGTCAAGGCGGGCGAGCAGGGTCGGCCGTTCTGGTCGATCGCGTACGCCAACGAGTTGATCCTCGCCGAGTCGTACCAGGCGTTGAACGTGCTGGCGCCCACCTACGAGCCGCGCGCCACCGGGCACATCCCGGAGATGCACGAGCTGATCACCAAGCTGATCAACGATGGGCACGCCTACCCGGCCACAGACGGCTCCGGCGACGTCTACTTCGACGTGGCGTCCTGGCCGGCGTACGGATCGCTGTCGGGTCAATCCCCGGACGCGATGCAGTCGGCCGGCGACGCCCCCGACCGGGGCAAGCGGGACCCGCGCGACTTCGCCCTGTGGAAGGGCGCCAAGCCGGACGAGCCGGCGGACGCCTACTGGCCGTCGCCGTGGGGGCTGGGCCGGCCGGGCTGGCACATCGAGTGCTCGGCGATGTGCTGGCGGTACCTCGGCCCGGAGTTCGACATCCACGGTGGCGGACTGGACCTGACGTTCCCGCACCACGAGAACGAGATCGCCCAGTCTCAGGCGGCCGGGCTGCCGTTCGCCCGCTACTGGGTGCACCACGGGCTGCTCAGCATCGGCGGGGCCAAGATGGGCAAGTCGGCGGGCAACGCGCTGGACCTGGCGTACGTGGACTCGCTGGGGGTGCGGCCGGTGGAGCTGCGCTACTACTACGCCGCCGCCCACTACCGCTCGGTGATCGACTACTCGGAGGATTCGCTGCGCGACGCGGCCACCGCGTATCGCCGGATCGAGGGTTTCGTGCAGCGGGCCGCCGAGCGGGTCGGCGTCGGGCAGCTCGGCGAGCTTCCGGCCGGTTTCGTCGCCGCCATGGACGACGACCTCAACACGTCCGCCGCCCTGGCCGTGCTGCAACAGCACATCCGGGACGGCAACACCGCGCTCAGCGTCGGTGACGATGTGACCGTCCGCACCACCCTGGCCGCAGTGCGGGCAATGCTGGATATCCTCGGCATCGACCCCCTCGACCCGGCGTGGACCGGTGGCGGCCGCTCGGATGACCTGCGCGCCGTGGTGGACTCCCTGATCGCGCTGGCCCTGGAGCAGCGCGCGCAGGCCCGGGGCCGCAAGGACTGGACCGCCGCGGACGCCGTACGCGACCAGCTCAAGCTGGCCGGCGTGGTGGTCGAGGACACCCCCCAGGGCCCCCGTTGGACTATTGGAGAGCAGGACTGATGGCCGGCAACTCGCAGCGCCGTGGCCGGCGACTGACGCCGAAGGCGGGTGCCCCCAAGGGCTCCGGCGGCAAGAACAAGGACTCCCTCGCCGGTCGGGGGCGTACGCTGCCCGCCGACGAGCGACCGTGGCACAAGGGTTACTCGGGCACCGAGAAGCTGCCCCAGCGCACCGCCTGGAAGCAGGACAAGGAGCGTCGGGCGGCGGCCGAGGAGGGGCGTGCCCCGAAGATCGGTCAGCCGGGCAGCAAGGACACCACCTGGGGCAAGGGCGGCGGCCGGGGCGTACCTGCCGGGCGGGCCGCCGGTCGTGGCGCCGCAGGCCGGGGCGGCAAGCCCGTCGGCCGCAGCGGTCCCCGGGTCGCGCCCGGGCGCAAGTCCAACCCGTCGAAGGACACCCCGGAGCTGCTGGTCGGGCGCAACCCGGTGCTGGAGGCGCTGCGCGCCCAGGTGCCGGCGACGGCGCTCTACACGGCCCAGGGCATCGACATGGACGACCGGATCAACGAGATCATCCGGACCGCCGCCGACCGGGGCATCGCCAACCTGGAGATCAGCCGGGCCGAGCTGGACAGGATGACCGGCGGGGTGCTGCACCAGGGCGTCGGGTTGCAGGTGCCGCCCTTCGCGTACCAGCCGTTCGACGACATGGTCGCCGCCGCCCTGGAGCAGCAGGCGCCGCTGCTTGTCGCACTGGACGGGGTCACCGACCCGCGCAACCTGGGCGCGGTGATCCGTTCGGCCGCCGCATTCGGCGCGCAGGGTGTCTTCGTACCCGAGCGGCGGGCCGCCGGGATCACCGCGACCGCCTGGCGGACCAGCGCCGGCGCGGCCGCGCGGGTGCCGGTGGCGCAGGTGACCAACCTGACCCGGTCGTTGAAGGCGTGCCGCGAGGCCGGCTTCATGGTGGTCGGCCTGGACGCCGACGGCGACACCGACCTGTACGACCTGGAGGCCGCGGTCGGTCCGCTGGTGGTGGTGGTCGGCTCCGAGGGGCGCGGGCTGTCCCGGCTGGTCGGCGAGACCTGCGACCTGACCGTCAGCATCCCGATGATCTCCGAGGTGGAGTCGCTCAACGCCAGCGTGGCGGCCGCCGTCACCCTGGCCGAGGTCGCCCGCCGGCGCTCGGTCGAGCTGTAGTCACGTCGACGCGGCCCCTCCCCGACTCCGGGGAGGGGCCGCGTCGTGTGCCCACCGGGTGAGGCGAACCTGCCGGTACGACAAAAGGGGCGGCCCGCCGAAGCGGACCGCCCCTTCCGGTACGGCGTTACGTCAGATCCGGCTGCCCGTGGCGGCGTGGAAGACGTGGCTGCGGCCGGTGCGCGGCTTGACGAACACGGTGTCACCCATGTTCGGCATGGTGCGCCGGTCGGTGCGGACGACGAAGCGCTCCGAGTTGCCACCCAGCGCGGCGTGACCGTAGACGTTCGCGTCCGAGCCGAGGTCCTCGACCAGCTCGACGACGACGGGCATGCCGCCCTCAGTCGGGCTGACCAGGTCGCAGTCCTCCGGGCGGAAGCCCACGGTCACCTTGCCGTCGCCGCCCTCGGCGCGGGCCGCGGCGACCTGCTCGCGGGTCAGCGGGATGTGCAGCTCGGCGAACTCGGCGCCCTGCTCGTTCAGCGGAACGGTCTTGATGTTCATGGCGGGGGAGCCCATGAAGCCGGCGACGAAGACGTTGGCCGGGGTGTCGTAGAGCGCCCGCGGCGTGTCCACCTGCTGAAGGACGCCGTCGAGCAGCACGGCCACCCGGTGACCCATGGTCATGGCCTCGACCTGGTCGTGCGTGACGTACACGGTGGTGACGCCCAGCTTGGCCTGGAGCGACGCGATCTGCGTACGGGTCTGCACACGCAGCTTGGCGTCGAGGTTCGACAGTGGCTCGTCCATGAGGAAGACCTGCGGCTCGCGGACGATCGCGCGGCCCATGGCGACACGCTGACGCTGACCACCGGAGAGCGCCTTCGGCTTGCGGCTGAGGAACTCCTCCAGCTGGAGCAGGCCGGCCGCCTCCTTGACCCGGCGGTCGATCTCCGACTTGGAGGTCTTGCGCAGCTTCAGGGCGAACGCCATGTTCTCGTACACAGTCATGTGCGGGTAGAGGGCGTAGTTCTGGAAGACCATCGCGATGTCGCGGGCCTTCGGGGGGAGGTGGGTGACGTCACGCTGGTCGATGTAGATCGAACCGGCGTCCACGTCCTCCAGGCCGGCGAGCATCCGCAGGCTCGTGGACTTGCCGCAACCGGAGGGGCCGACCAGGACGAGGAACTCGCCGTCGCCGATCTCGAGGTCCAGCTCGTTGACGGCGGGACGCTCGGTGCCCGGGTAGATCCGGGACGCCTTGGAATAGGTGACCGTAGCCATGGTGAAGCGCTTCCTTTCACCGGCAGGAACGTGCCGGACGATCCGAGTGAAGGAGCGACAGGCACGTGTCCGTGCCGGTCAGCGGACGGCGGCCCGGTCGCGGGGGCGGCCGGGTTGTCGTCCGTGTCACTGCACCGTAAACGGCTTTCCCCGCGCTGCCAAGGCGGGGGAGGGTCGTACGTGGCCCATCACCTACGCATTCCGGTCAGTCGGGCACGGGAGGCCATCAATCGACATGTCGTCATACCAATGGGCGTCGGGTTGTTGACGTTTCCCGTGCTCGGGAGCCCTCGCGAGCGGGATATCCGGACGTCACTCGCTATGCTGACCACGACGCACGCGCCCCTGTAGCTCAGCTGGCCAGAGCACTCGCCTTGTAAGCGAGATGTCGCCGGTTCGATCCCGGCCGGGGGCTCCAATTCCATCAGGCAGTTTTCGGACCGGCGCCGCCGCGAGTGCGCCGCGCGGCAACGTGGCGGCGCATCTTCTCGGCAGTCCGGGGCCTGGCGGTAGCCTGGGGCCGGGCAGACAGCCGGGCGGGACGGGGGCCCGATGAGTCGCGCGGTGGAGGAGTCGAACCGGGCGATGCTGCGTGCCCGGGACGCGATGGACCGGGCGTACGCCGAGCCGCTGGACATTCCGGCGTTGGCCCGGATCGCGCACGTCTCGGAGGCCCATTTCATCAGGACATTCCGGGCCACGTTCGGTGAGACCCCGCACCGCTACCTGCAACGCCGCCGGGTGGAGCGGGCGATGTGGCTGCTTGTGGAGACCGAGCGGGACGTGACCGACATCTGTTTCGCGGTCGGCTTCAGCAGCCTGGGCACGTTCAGTCGGACGTTCCGGCAGATCGTCGGTGAGTCGCCGACCGGCTTCCGTCGACGCGCCACGCCCACGAACGTGCCGTCCTGCTTCACCAAGGCCTGGACCAGACCGATCAGTTTTGGATAAGCAGCAGGTCAGGGGCGACCTCTAGCGTCATGGGCATGACGATGAACGCGATCAGCCGCTCCCAGATCTACGTCCTCGACCAGGACGAGGCGCTCGACTTCTACGTGAACAAGCTCGGCATGGAGGTCAACACCGACCAGGACCTCGGGTTCATGCGGTGGTTGACGGTCAACCTGCCCGGCGACCCGGAGCGCGAGATCCTGTTGGAGAAGCCGGGTCCGCCGGCGCTCGACCCGGCTACCGCCGAGCAGGTCCGGGAGTTGCTCACCAAGGGTGCCCTGGGCGGGTACCTCTTCATGACCACCGACGACGCCCGCAAGACGCACGAGGATCTCGTGGCGAAGGGCGTCGAGATCACCGACGAGCCGACCGAGCGCCCGTACGGGATCGACTTCGGCATCCGGGACCCGTTCGGCAACAAGATCCGCATCGGCCAGATGTTCCCGCGGGCCTAGCTGGCCGTTGGGGCGATGGTCGGGAGGCGCGGGGTCGACCCCGCGCCTCCCGATGTGGTGGGGTAGGTCATGATCACCCGCCTGTTGTATCTGGCCCGACACGGTGAGCAGGACCTGACCGGGGCGGACGGGTCGGAGGAACCGGACTCCGGCCTGTCGGAGCGCGGCCGGCGGCAGGCCGAGCTGCTCGGCGAGCGCCTGCGAGGCCGCCGGTTCGCCGCGGTGCACCACGGGCCGCTGCTCCGGGCCGCGCAGACCGCCGAGCTGGTCGCCGCGTCACTGCCGGGGGTTCCGGTGTACGCGACGGAGTTGGCCGGCGACCACCTGCCGCACGACACGGATCCGACTGACCTGCCGCCCGCGTACGCCAGTTTCCTGGCCCAGTTCCCGGCGGCCGCGCGGGTCGACGGGCCGCGGGTGACGGCGGCGGCGGTCCGCCGTTTCACCGGCCCGGTCGACGGTGACGGGGGCGGCGAGCCGGTGCGTGAGCTGGTGGTGACGCACAACTTCCTGATCGGCTGGCTGGTCCGGCACGCGCTCGACGCGCCGGAGGGGCGGTGGCTGGGCGTGAACTCGCACAACGCGGGGCTGACCGTCATCCGGTACGGGCCGGCGGGCCCGCCGAACATGGTCGCCTTCAACGACGTGGCGCACCTGCCGCCGGAGCTGCGCGGCACCGGCCTGCCGGCGGACTACCTGGTGTGAGTGCCGGCGGTCAGTCGGTGGCCCGCAGGATCAGCTCGACCAGGGCGCGGGTGGCCGGTGGTGGGGTGGCCTCGCTGGGGCAGTCGACGTACCCGGTCTCGATGGCGCCGACTGTCAACCGGTAACTGAACGCGTCGGCGCATCCGCTCGGGGTGGCCGTCCGGCGTGCCTCGGCGGCGAGGCGGGGGTCGGCGACGAGTCCACCCAACCGACCGAGGTCGGCGGTGTCGAGTTGGCCGGTACGCCGGCTGCCGGCCCGGTCGACGGCCGTCCACCGGCCGTCCGGTTCGACGGTGACCGCGTCGCCGCGCCCGGCGAAACCGCCGGAGCGCCGCAGCATCACCTGGGGGGCCACGCCGCTGGCCGTGGGGGCGACCGTCGGTGGGGAGTCGGTGGCCGCGACGGTCGGGGACGGGCCGGTGGCGGCGGGCGGCTGGTCCGGGGGGTTGCCGCCCCGATCGGTGCTGGTGCAGCCGGCCAGGAGGGCGATCAGGAGCGCGACGCTGGCGCCGGTTGTCGAGGCGGATCTCATGTCCGTCGGACGCGTGGCGCCGATCGTCGGTTCCCTGTCACAAGCCTCATCCGTTCGGCCATTGTCGATGTCTGGGTGCGGTCCAGGCCTTCTCTTTTCCTCGACACATAGCTATATCTACATGCGTGACCACCCCCGTCACACTCTTCTCCTTCCAGGAGGGCACGTGAAACGACCCCTCGCCGCCGTCAGTGCAGTGCTGCTCACCAGCGGCATGCTGACCTGTGTCGCCACCGCGGCACACGCGGCTCCGCCCACCGCCCCCGCGCCGGACGCCTCCGCCGCGGCCCGAGCGGCAACCGTCCTACGGACGAACCCCGGCGCCGTCCAGGGTTCGAGCGCCGAGTCCTACCAGGTGCACAGCACCAAGCTGGACGCCACGGGTGCCGCGCACACCCGCTACACCCGGACCTACCAGGGCCTGCGGGTGTACGGCGGTGACTTCGTCATCCACACCGCGCCGAACGGCACGTACGCCGGCAGTTCGGTCGGGTTGGCCGCGCCGCTGACCCTCGCCACCTCGGCCAGGATCCCGGCGGCCGCGGCGCAGAAGGCCGCACGCACCGGGTTCGCCGGCAAGGCCGAGGCGGTGGGCACGCCGGAGCTGTTCGTCGACGCCAGCTCCGGCACGGGCCGGCTCGCGTGGGAAACCGTGGTCAGCGGATGGCAGCCCGACGGGCAGACCCCGTCCCGGCTGCACGTGATCACCGACGCCACCACCGGCGCGACAGTCGGGTCGTACGACGAGATCGAATCGGTGACCGGCACCGGCAACAGCCTCTATTCGGGCACGGTCAGCGTCGACACCACGCTCTCCGGAAGCACGTACCAGATGATCGACCCCTCGCACGGCAACGGGTCGACCTGCGACATGAACAACGGCACGTCGAGCTGCACCACCTTCACCGACGCGGACAACACCTGGGGCACCGGCGCCACCTCCAGCCGGCAGTCCGCCGCGGTGGACGCCCACTTCGGCGCCGCGAAGACGTTCGACTACTACAAGAACGTGCACGCCCGTAACGGCATCTTCGGCAACGGCACCGGCGTGCCGAGCCGGGTGCACTACGGCAGCAGCTACGTCAACGCGTTCTGGGACGGCTCCCGGATGACGTACGGCGACGGCTCCGGCAACGCCCGCCCGCTGGTCGCCCTCGACGTGGCCGCGCACGAGATGAGCCACGGCGTCACCGAGAACGTGGTGCCCGGCGGCCTGACCTACTCCGGTGAGTCCGGCGGCCTCAACGAGGCCACCAGCGACATCTTCGGCAACATGGTCGAGTTCTACGCCAACACCTCGGCCGACCCGGGCGACTACCAGGTCGGCGAGAAGATCAACATCAACGGCAACGGCACGCCGCTGCGCTACATGTACAACCCGTCGCTGGACGGCTCGTCGGACAGCTGCTGGTCCACCAGCACCAAGAACAAGGACGTGCACTACTCGTCCGGCGTCGCCAACCACTTCTACTTCAACCTCGCCGAGGGCACCGGCGCCACCGCGTACGGCACCTCCCCGGTCTGCGGTTCCGCCCCCGCGGTGACCGGCATCGGCCGGGCCAAGGCGGAGAAGATCTGGTTCCGGGCGCTTGACGTCTACTTCACCTCCAACACGGCGTACGTCAGCTCCAGCAACCCGGCGAACACCGCCCGCGCCTACAGCCTGCGGGCGGCCACCGACCTGTACGGAAGCTGCTCCACCGAGTACAAGGCCGTGCAGGCCGCGTGGACCGCGGTGAACGTGGCCGGCAACGACGCGCCCTGCTCGACCGGCAACGACTTCTCCGTGTCGCTGTCCCCGACCGCCGGCTCGGTGAACCCGGGCAGCGCGGTCTCCACCACCGTGTCGACGGCCACCACCAGCGGCTCGGCGCAGACCGTGACGTTCTCCGCGTCCGGCCTGCCCAGTGGGGCGAGCGCCGCGTTCAGCCCCGCCTCGGTGACCTCGGGCGGCTCGTCCACCCTCACCATCAGCACCTCGGCGGCCACCCCACCCGGCACCTACTCGGTGACCGTCAACGGCGCGGGCGCGGTCACCCGCAGCGCGACCTACACGTTGACCGTGAACGGCACCGGGGGCGGCTGCACCGCGCCGGGGCAGAAACTGGCCAACCCGGGCTTCGAGTCCGGTGCGACCGGTTGGACCGCCAGCTCCGGCGTCATCACCAACTCCAGCAGCCAGGCGGCCCGCACCGGGTCGTACAAGGCCTGGCTGAACGGGTACGGCACCAGCCACACCGACACGCTCGCCCAGTCGGTGGCCCTGCCGTCGGGCTGCTCGTCGTACACGGTCAGCTTCTGGCTGCACATCGATTCGGCCGAGACCACCACAAGCGTCGCGTACGACAAGCTCAACGTGCAGGTGCTCAACTCGGGCGGAACCGTTCTGGCCACGCTGGCGACCTACTCGAACCTGAACAAGGCCACCGGCTACAGCCAGAAGTCCTTCTCCCTGGCCGCGTACGCCGGCCAGACCGTCAGTCTGAAGTTCACCGGCACCGAGGACGCCTCGCTCCAGACGTCCTTCGTGGTCGACGACACGGCGCTCAACGTCTCCTGACCTGACCGTCGTACAGGGCCCGACGACCACCCCTCATCGGTGGTCGTCGGGTCCGCGCCGTTATGGTCGCCGCACCGCCGCACGTCGGCGGCTCGCAGTGGCGTCGGACGGCTGACGCGGAGAGGGGCGGACGTGTCGGACGCGGAGTTGACCGTCGAGGTGACCGGACCGGTGGCGACCGTGGTGATCCACAACCCGGCCCGCCGCAACGCGATGACGGCGGCCATGTGGCGGCAGCTACCCGAACTGCTGGACCGCTTGGAGCCCGACCCCGGCGTACGGGCGGTGGTGCTCACCGGCGCGGGTGACGCCTTCTGCGCGGGTGCCGACCTTGGCGACCTGGCCGAGCTGCTGGACGCCGGTGACGCCAGCATCGCGGTGGCCGCCGAGGAGCGGCTCGCCAGCTTCGCCAAGCCCACGGTGGCCGCGATCCGGGGTGCCTGCGTCGGGGGCGGCGCCCAACTCGCGGTCGCCTGCGACCTGCGCGTCGCCGCCGACGACGCCCGCTTCGGCGTACCCCCGGCCCGGCTCGGGCTGGTCTACCCGGCGCCTACCACCCGCCGGCTGTCCCGGCTGGTCGGACCGTCCGCGGCGAAGCACCTGCTGTTCACCGCCGAACTGATCGACGCCGAACGAGCCCTGCGGATCGGCCTGGTCGACGAGGTGCTGCCCGGCGACCGGCTCGCCGCGCGGGTGGACGACCTGACCGCCACGATCGCCCAGCGTTCACCGCTGAGCGTCGCCGCCGCCAAGGAGATCATCGACGACCGGGCCGGACCGGCGCGGATCGCCTGGTGGCACCGGAAGGTGACCACCACCGGCGAGGCACGGGAAGGGGTGGCGGCGATCGTCGAGCGTCGTCAGCCGCGCTTCGCCTGGCGCGCCCCGGCCGACGGCTGATCGGCCGTCCGCCGGGACATCCGACGCCCGTGCCATTGTGAAACCTCGATCCCGGGTGGTGTCGGGCCGGGTCGGTACGGCAGGCTATCCGTCGTGCAGCGTGATGGGTTGCTTGCAGGCCGCTACCGTCTCCTGGAGCGTCTCGGCAGCGGCGGCATGTCTGCGGTGCACCGGGCGTACGACGAGGTGCTCGAACGGGACGTGGCCGTGAAGGTGCTCGTCGGCTCCGACGCCAACGCCCGGCAGCGCATCCGCGCCGAAGCCCTGGCGGCGGCCCGACTGTCGCATCCGCACGTCACAAGCGTCTACGACTACGGGGAGTCGCTTCTCGACGGTGTGCGGGTTCCGTTCGTGGTGCTGGAACTGCTCAGCGGCACCACCCTCGAACAGCGGCTGGTCGCCGGGCCGCTGCCACCCCGCGTCGGGCTGCGGGTGTGTGCGGAGGTCGCGTCGGCGCTCGCGGCCGCACACGACCAGGGGTTGGTGCACCGCGACATCAAACCGGGCAACGTGATGCTGACACCCACCGGCGCCAAGGTGCTCGACTTCGGCATCGCGGCCGTCGCCGGTGATCCGGAGATCGACTTCGAGGGGCGGCTGCTCGGTACGCCGGCCTACCTCGCCCCGGAACGGCTGGCGGCCGGCGAGGTGTTACCTGCCTGCGACGTGTACGCCCTCGGCCTGCTCCTGCACCGGGCGCTCACCGGCCGGCTGCCCCGGGTCGCCGAGGGGCGGAACGGGACGGCGCACGCCCAGGTCCACGTCGGGCCGGACCCGCTGCCCGAGATGGACGGGGTGCCGGCCGAGGTCCACCGGCTCTATCGCTGGTGCCTGGCCCGGGACCCGGCCGACCGGCCGCCGGCCGCCGAGGCGGCCCGCGTCCTGCGCGTCGCCTCGGGCGAATCCGCCGCCCTGGACGGGGAGATCGCAGTCGCGGCGGACACCGACACCGAGCCGGCCCAGGCCGCCCCGGGCGCGACGCCGGCCCAGGTCGCTCCGGGCGTGACGCCGGAGTCTGCGCCGGGCGTGGCGGAGCCGTCGAGCGGCCCGGCTGCGCGGCCGCCGGGTAGGCCTCGGC
>NZ_VDFY01000318.1 GCF_006228125.1 Micromonospora orduensis
CCCGACCACCCCGCCTCCGAACGGCCCGGCGGACATCACGGTGAACAGCGCCACCAGGTACCAGACGGTCGACGGGTTCGGGGCCGCGACGCCGATCTGGGGCGGTACCTGGTCGACGGCCGAGACCCAGACGCTTGTCGGGATGGGTGCCAACCAGCTGGGCCTGTCCATCGTGCGTACCGGCCTCTCGCCCGTCTCCAGTGAGTGGTCGACCCAGGTGAACGCCCTGAAGACGGCGAAGACGTCGGGCTCGGGCGTGAAGATCCTCGCGTCACCGTGGACGGCGCCGGCCGCGTGGAAGACGAACAACAGCCGGGTGAACGGCGGCAAGCTGAAGACCGACTACTACGACGACTATGCGAACCACCTGAACAGCTACGTCCAGTACATGCGTAACCAGGGTGTGGCAATCGACGTCACCTCGGTGCAGAACGAGCCGGACTGGCACCCGAACTACGACTCGATGGACTGGAGCGGCACCGAACTCCGCAACTTTGTCCGTGACCAGGGCGCGAGGGTGCAGAACACCAGGCTCATGGTCGCCGAGGCGGTGAACATGAACTACGGCTTCACCGATCCGACCCTGAACGACACGACCGCCCGGAACAACATCGGCTACATCGGCGGGCACCTGTACGGCACCGAGGACTCGGGCCGGCTGAGGCCGTACTCCCTGGCTGAGCAGTACAACAAGCCGGTGTGGATGACCGAGTGGAACTACCACGAGGCCGACGGCAGCGGCTCGAACATCTGGGGCAACCCCAGCAACCTCGCGGTCTGGAACGAGACGCTCGACGACATCATGCGCACGGTGCACAAGTCGATGGAGTCGAACTGGAGCGCCTACATCTGGTGGTACGGCAAGCGCTACTACTCCTTCATCGGCGACGGTGAGGCGGCGTACGGCACCACGGCGGGCGCTCCGCTCAAGCGCGGGTACGCCTTCTCGCAGTACGCCAAGTTCGTCCGCCCCGGCTACCAGCGGGTCGCCCTGACGAAGAGTTCCAAGGCCTCGCCGCTGGAGGTGACCGCCTACCAGGGCGACGGCAAGATCACGCTGGTGATCCTCAACCGGTCGAACAGCGCGGTCAACAACGCCGTGATCCAGGCTCCGCAGAACGTCACAAGGGCGGAGCACTACCTCACCTCCCAGAACGCCAACGTGGCCAGCCAGCCGACAAGCGTGAACGGCGGACAGGCCACCATCAACGTCGGCGCGCGCAGCATCTCCACTGTCGTGTTCACCCTCTGAGGGGCCGCGCCGGGCTGATCGCCGGCCGGTCGGGCGTACGGGTGTGGCGGATCGTCCGCACCCGTACGCCCGACCGCGGTCCCGCCGGGAAGGAGCGGCACCTCGTCGTCCCACACTCCGGACCAGCATTTAGTGAGGGCCATCGATATTGACGCCGGACGTCGACGGCGACAGGATCTCGGCACCACCACCACCGTGATCCCGTCTGGGAGGCGTCATGACCCGTCCCCGCCTGCGGCTCCTGCGCGCAGCCGCCCGCCTGGCCGCACTCGCCACGGCCACCGTCGGCGTGCTGCTCACCGTCGCCACACCCGCCAGCGCCGCCGTGCCCACCGGCCGCTACGTCGCTCTGGGTGACTCGTACACCGCTGGTCCGCTGATCCCCACGCAGGTCGACCTGAACTGCCTGCGGTCCAACCGCAACTACCCGTCCCTGGTGGCCGCGTCCGCCGGCTCCTCGTCGTTCGCCGACGTGAGCTGCTCCGGCGCCACCACTGACGACATCCTCTACGGCGGCAGCGGCCAGTTGGGCATCACGCTGCCGCCGCAGCTCAGTGCGGTCACGTCGAACTCCGCGCTGGTGACGGTGCAGATCGGCGGCAACGACATCGGCTTCTCCGGCATCATCAGCGACTGCGCGGAGGCCAGCCTCAGCAGCCCGCTCGGGTCGCCGTGCAAGGACCGCTACACCGCCGGAGGCGTCGACCAGTTGCAGGCCCGGATCACGGCCACCGTGCCGAAGGTGACAACCGTGCTCCAGGAAATCCGCCGGGCCGCGCCGGGCGCGCGCGTCGTGGTGCTCGGGTACCCGGCGATCGTGCCGGACACCGGATACGGCTGCTGGCCCGTCGTCCCGATCGCCTACCAGGACGTGCCGTACCTGCGCGGCGTCGAAAAGTCGCTGAACGCGATGCTGGCCAACACCGCGGCGGCGAACGGCGCTGTCTACGCCGACGTCTACACCCCGTCGATCGGCCGCGACGCGTGCAAGAGCAGCGGCACCCGGTGGGTCGAGGGGTTGGTGCCGCAGAACTCGGCCGCCCCGTTCCACCCGAACGCCCGCGGTGAGCAGGGTATGGCCACCGCGCTGCTCGCCCGTCTCAACAGCTGACCGGACACGCGATCGGCTGAGCCGGCCCCCTTTTCGCGAAGGCGGGTCGGCTCAGCCGCGTCGGCGGTGGTTCGGGCGATCAGGCGGGTGCGGACGGCAGGCTGTCCATGAACGAGCTGACCGAGAAGACGGCCCGACCCGCTCCGGCCGGCCCGTAACCGGGAGGGCTCAAGAGGCCGTGGGCATCCATCGTCGCCCGGTAGACCTCCAGCAGGCGGACGTGGTATTCGAGCGGCGCGCCCTCGGGGTTGGCCCGTCCGAGCGGCGTGGTGGGCTCCGGGCACCAGGTGGTGAACCGGGGCGTGATCCCGCGCGACATGAAGTACTCCAGCCCTTCGGCGGTGGAGTCGATCGCCTCGTCGACGCTCGTGAAGCCGTGCGGGGCGGCCATCTCGACGCCCGCCACGAAATTCGGGATCACGTTGCGCGGGCCGAACACCTCGGCGGAGTCGAGGATCCGGCGATGCCACTCCTCCCGGCCGACGTACCGCTCCTTGCCCGGGCAGTACAACTCGAACAGCCGCTTGTCCCACACCTCGTAGTTGGGGTGGTAGATGCGGATCCCGTAGTCGTGGAACCGTTGCACGTCGGCTCGGGGGAGTGCCTGTGCGACGACCTTGCCGATCCACCGCCCCGGGAACCGTTCCTCGATCGCCTGCGCGTACTGGCCGTAGAAGTCCGCCTCGGCCAGCCCGCCGACGTGTGAGGTGATGCTGCCACCGGTGAGGGTGTACGCCTGTGAGGCCCGCTCGGTGTCGTGCCGGTCGATGATCTCCAAGGCCTCCAGGACCTCGTCGACGGGCTTGACGCCGGTGTAGGGGCGACCAGCCTGCTTGTGCTGCCGCCAGTTGTGGTTGATGTCGCAGTACTGGCACTCCTCCTTCGCCCCGAAGTACTGGCAGACCCGGAAGGCGGTCAGATAGATGAGGTAGCCCCACTGGATGGTCGGGGCGACCTCCATCACCGACTTTCCGTTGGCGAGGGTGTGCCGGTAGTAGTTCGGCATCGGCGGTAGTCCGACGTCGGCGATCGGCCGTCCGTCCAGGAACAACCGCAGCCGCCCGTCGCTGTCGGTGCGGACGCGGTACGGAGACCCGGGATTGGTCCGGACCGAGACGACCGTCCGGCGCAGCTCGTACGGCCCACCGGTGAGAACGATCTCTTCCGGCGGCCGGCGCAGCGCGGCCGTCCCCAACTCCGGCAGCGTCCGGTGGTCGAAGGAGAAGATGAAGTACGACTTCGGCTTGACGTTCCCGTTCTCGTTGTCGGTCAACGCCGCGTCGTCGAAGGCGAGTCCACCGCGCAGCAGGTCCTCCTTGATGACCGCCTCGCGGGGCACCTGCGGGAATCGGCTCATCAGTTCTTCGACGAGGTCGGTACGCGACGTCATGCGGGTCCTTCCGATCGGGTGTGCCGGACCGGGTGGCACGCGGCCACCCGGTCTCGACGGCTCAGCTCTGCTTGGTCTCCCAGAAGATCTTCGAGATCTCGTCGATCTTCGCGAGCAACTGCTCCGCGACGGCCGGGTCCGTAGCCCCCTTCGCGCCGCTGGCGCCGGCGAGCTTGGTGGCCTCGTTGAAGAGGTCGTGCAGGTGCGGGTACCTCTCGAAGTGCGGCGCCTTGAAGTAGTCGGTCCACAGCACCCAGAGGTGGTGCTTGACCAGCTCGGCCCGCTGCTCCTTGATGATCAGCGACCGGGTGCGGAACTCCGGGTCGTCGCTGGCCTGGTACTTCTCCGCGATCGCCTTGATCGACTCGGCCTCGATGCGGGCCTGGGCCGGGTCGTAGACGCCGCACGGGAGGTCACAGTGGGCGCTGACGACGGTGCGCGGGCTAAAGCGGCGGGGCAGGTGCATCGGAATCCCTCCAACGGCGAGCAACGTGATCCACGGCGGAGGCTAGAACCTCAACCGCGCTTCATGTCAACCTCCGTCGTCGCTCGCTCGCCGCACACCGATTGTGCCGCTCCTGCTCCGGCCGCACCTGGCGGAACCGCGTGTGAGAATCGTCGCCGTGACCGGAGAAGCGAGGTCTCCTCGGCGGGGTCACGCGGCGAGACGGGTGATCGCCGCGATCGACCGGTCCACGTCCGCCTCGGTGGTGGTGGCGTTCGACACCGAGATGCGCATGAGTCGCCGTCCCCGCCACGTCGTACCGCCCGCCCAGCAGGTCCCGTCCGCCTGCACCGCGGCCACCACCCGGTCGGTGCGCGCGTCGTCACCGAAGCCGACCAGCACCTGGTTGAGGACCACCTCGTTGGCCACCTCGAACCCGGCCGCGGTCAGACCATCGGCGAACCGGCGAGCCAGGGCGCAGCAGCGGTCCACCACGGCGGCGAGCCCGTCGCGCCCCAGCTCGCGCAGGCCGGCCCAGACCGCGAACCCCCGGGCGCGGCGCGAGGACTCGGCGGTGAGGTCCGCGCCCGCCGGCACGCCACCGGAACCGACGAGGTACGCGGCGCTCAAGGACATCGCCGCCGCGTGCGAGTCGGGCCGGGCGCAGAAGGCGAAGGCGGTGTCGTACGGCAGGTTGAGCCACTTGTGACCGTCGCAGGCCCACGAGTCGGCCAGCTCCAGCCCGTCCACGAGGTGACGGGTGGTGGGGCTCGCCGCGGCCCACAGGCCGAAAGCCCCGTCGACGTGCACCCAGGCGCCGTGGCGGTGTGCCAGCTCGCAGGCTTCCCGCAACTCGTCGCAGGCGCCGGTGTTCACGTTTCCGGCCTGAAGGCACACGATGGTGGGGCCCACGGGGCCGGCCCGCAGGACGTCGCGTAGTGCCCCGGGGTCGATCGCGCCGTTCGGGCCGGCCGGCACCGGCCGCACCGCGTCCACGCCGAGGCCGAGCAGGCGCAGCGATCGGTCGATGGTGGCGTGTCGCTCCGCTCCGGCGATCACCCGGACCGGCGGCGCGCCGATCAACCCGCGTCGTTCCACGTCCCAGCCCGCGTCGGCCAACACCTGGTGCCGTGCGGCGGCGAGCCCGGCGGTGTTGGCGGCCTGTCCGCCGGTGACGAAGCCGACCGACGCGGTCGTCGGGATGTCCAGCAGTTCCTTCAGCCACGCTCCGGCGGTGGCCTCGGCCGCGATGGCGGCCGGCGAGGTGACGGCGTTGAAGGCGAGCTGATCCCAGCCGACGGCGAGCATGTCGGCGGCGGTCGCCGCCGGTAGCGCGCCACCCACCACGAAACCGAAGTAGCGCGGGCCGGCGCTGGCGACGAGGCCGGGCTCGGCCGCGGCGAGCAGGTCCGCCACCACCTGCTGCGGCGGGGTCGGTGTGGCGGGCAGCGGACCGGAGAACGCCCGTGCCAGCGCGGCCTGGTCGGGCGGCGCCACGGGCCGGTCCGGCAGCGACCGTCGGTAGTCGGCGGCGTGGTCGGCGGCCAAGCGGAACAGGTGGGTCAGGTCCTCCATCGACGCACCCTATCCCCGGCCGGGGCCCGGTCCACGACCACGGTCGCGGCGAGGTGTCCGTGGCCGGCCGATGATTTTGGGATGCTGTGGCGGTTCACCTGACGACATCACCCGATTCGAAGGGGCACCGCGATGGCAAAGGTCATCTCCACGCTGTTCATCTCGGCCGACGGTGTGGCCGAGATCGACCCCGACTGGCACTTCCCGTACTTCGACGACAACATGGGCCGCGCCGTCGGCGAGGACTACGACGCCGCCGACGTCCTGCTCATCGGCCGCGAGACCTACGACAGCTTCGCTGGCGCCTGGCCGGACCGGGAGGCCGCCGGCGGGGAGGACGCGTCGTTCGCCAAGCAGCTCGGGGACGTACGCAAGATTGTCGTCTCACGCCAGCCGCTGACGTTCTCCTGGCGCAACTCGGAACTGCTCTCCGGTGATCTCGTCGACGTCGTTACCGCGCTGCGGGCCGACGCCGGCAGCAAGGGTGTCCTGATTCCCGGGTCGATCTCGGTGGTGCAGCAGCTTCTCGCCGCTGGGCTGGTCGACGAGCTGCGCCTGCTGGTGCATCCGGTCGCAGCGCGCAAGGGCCGCAGGTTGTTCGACGACGGCGAGACGCCGTACCACCTGAAGGTCACGGCGACGGAGGCGTTTCCGACGGGCGTGATCCGCGTGATCTACGCGCCGACCGCCGCGCCCGGCGCGGTCGGCTACGACGAGGTCAAGGACCAGGTGCCAGCAGGAAGCTAGCGTCTCTCTGCCGCTGGCCCGAGGGCCGACTGATCCTCGGGCGGTGCGCCACCGCCACCGGAAATGAGCGGGCGCGCCGACGAGCTTCCTCTCCCCATCCCGCTGGCGGACCCCGGTTTGACGGTCCGAACCGGCCCCGCCGCTGTCCGCGACGGGGCCGGTCGGAGCTGTCCGGACGCTGGCCCTTGTCAGGCGATCGTGCAGGCCGCGCCGTTGAGGGTGAACGAACTCGGCCGGGCGGCGTTGCCGGTGTGGGTGGCCTGGAAGCCGATGGTGACCGACCCGTTCGGCGGGATGCCGGCGTTGTAGGCGACGTTCCGGGCCGTCACCTGCCCGGAGGCGGGGGAGTAGGAGGCGTTCCAGCCCGAGGTGACGCTCTGCCCGCCGGGCAGGGTGAACACCAGGGACCAACCGTTGACGGCACCCGTACCGGTGTTGGTGATGGTGATGTTCTCGGTCAGCCCGGTGTTCCAGGCGTTGACGGCGACGCTCACCCGGCAGGCGCCGGAACCCGGCGGCGGCGTGGTCGGGGTGGGCGTCACGGTCGGGG
>NZ_VDFY01000210.1 GCF_006228125.1 Micromonospora orduensis
GGGTCGGGTTCCGGGTCGGGGGTTGGGCTGGGGATCCGGTATTCCTCAGTGAGGGTGGTCATCGGGCCGGGCCAGGTGGCCTGGGCCACCTCGATCGGCTTGTGGTTCGCGTCGAAGGCGACGTGCAGCAGGTGCAGCACCGGGGTGTCGGGCCGGATCTGGAGGGTTTCGGCCTCCTCCCGGCTGGGCTGGCGGGCGCTGATCGTGTCGGTGGCCGAGACGTACTGCCGGCCGGTGGCCTCCTCGGCCTCCTGGTAGAGGGGCCTGCCGAACGCCTCGGCGCGCTCCAGCGAGGTGCCGGCGGTGTCGCGGGGCAGGAACCAGGACGCGCCCACCTCGACGGGGGAGTCGTCGGTGCGGACGAGGTGCCGGCGGCAGAGCAGGTCGGTGCCGTCGGGCACCCCGAACGCGTCGGCGACTTCGGCGGGTGCGGGGGAGCGGCCGACCGAGACGAGTTGTTGGCGGTACCGGGCGGCCAGGTCGGTGTGGTAGCCGCGGAAGCCGCCGTACCGGCCTCGGGAGAGGCGGTTGAGTCGGCGCCGGGTGCCCCGGACGTACGTACCGGAGCCGGGTTTGGTGATCAGGATGCCCTCGACCCGCAGCTGGTCGACGGCGCGTTGCACGGTCTGCTTGGCGACGCCGAACATCTCGGCGATGGCCGGGATGGAGGGGAGCCGTTCGCCCGGCCCCCAGTCGCCGCGGCGGACCTGGGCCTTGAGCTGCGCGGCGATCTGCCGGTGGGGGAACTCGGCCGCGCCGGGGTTGATCTGCACACCCGCCTCCTTGATCACATCTAGGTTCCTAGGATGCCCTAGAGGGTGTGACGGCGCCACCCCCGACACGCGAAAAACGGGCCCCCGGACCAGAAGGTCCAGGGGCCCGCAGGCGAAGGGAGCTACCAGGAGCCGGCGGTGGGGCCTGCCGAGCCGCCCCGGCGGCGCAGGTACTTCTCGAACTCCTGGGCGATCTCGTCACCGGTCAACGGGGTGATGCCCTCGTCGCCGACGCGTTCCTCCAGCTCGCGCACGTACTCGCCCAGCTCGGCGTCCTGCTCGGCGGCGCTGCGCACCCGCTGCTCCCACTCGGCGGACTCCTCGGCCAGGTCGGCCATCGGCACCGGCAGGTCGACGACCTCCTCGACGCGGTGCAGCAGGGCGAGGGTCGCCTTGGGGCAGGGCGGGTTGTTGGCGTAGTGCGGCACGTGCACCCAGAACGACACGGCGTCCACCTCGGCGCGGGTGCACGCGTCGTGCAGCACCCCGACGATGCCGGTCGGCCCGTCGTAGCGGGTGGGGGTGAGCTGGTAGCGCTCGGCGGCCTGCGCGTCGGAGGCGCTGCCGCTGATCGGCAACGGCCGGGTGTACGGAACGTCGGCGAGCAACGCGCCGAGCAGCACCACCCGCTCGACCTCGAGGCTGTGGCAGATCTCCAGCACCTGCTCGCAGAACGTGCGCCAGCGCATGCTCGGCTCGATGCCCCGGATCAGCACCACGTCCCGTTCGGTGCCCTCCGGGCTGGCCACCATGAACCGGGTCGTCGGCCACTCCACCCGGCGGGTCTCCCCGTCGGCCATCGTGATGGTGGGTCGGCTGACCTGGAAGTCGTAGAACTCCTCCGGATCCAGTTCGGTGATCTGCCGGGCCTGCCACACCTGCTCCAGGTGCTCGACGGCCGCGGTGGACGCGTCAGCGGCGTCGTTCCACCCCTCGAACGCGGCGATGGCCACCGGGGACCGCAGCACCGGCAGTCCGTCGAACTCGGTCACGCCGTCACCTCACCCTGCTCGTCGCGGCCGTCCCCGGGACCACGCCCGGTCGTCGGGCCGTGGTGCACAGCGGCGTCCCTGTTGTCCTTCACGTCCGTCAGCCTACGTGCCGAGCGGGGGCCCGGCCCGTCGGCCGCGCCGGTCCGCCCCGCCGGCAACCGGCCATACCCTGGCGAACCGGACAGCGTGATCCCGCTGACACAATATGGGATCGGGTGCCGAGGGCCGCTGGGCCGACGGGTGCCGCACTAACCTGAACGGGTGCGGACTTCGTTGATGGATGTGCTGGCCGACCGGATCCTCATCGCCGACGGCGCGATGGGCACGATGTTGCAGGCCGCGGACCTCACGCTCGACGACTTCGACGGCCTCGAAGGGTGCAACGAGATCCTCAACGTCACCCGCCCGGACGTGGTGCGCGGTGTGCACGACGCCTACCTGGCCGCCGGCGCGGACTGCGTGGAGACCAACACGTTCGGCGCCAACCTCGCCAACCTCGCCGAGTACGACATCCCGCAGCGCATCCGGGAGCTGTCCGAGGCGGGCGCCCGGATCGCCCGGGAGGCAGCCGACGCGGCCAGCACTCCGCAGCGGCCCCGGTTCGTGCTCGGGTCGATCGGGCCGGGCACCAAGCTGCCCACCCTCGGGCACGCCGACTACGCGACCCTGCGTGACGCGTACCAGGAGAACGCCGCCGGCCTGATCGCCGGCGGCGCGGACGCGCTGATCATCGAGACCTGCCAGGACCTGCTCCAGGTCAAGGCGGCCGTGGTCGGGTCGAAGCGGGCGATGGCCGAGCTGGGCCAGTCGGTGCCGATCATCTGTCATGTGGCCGTGGAGACCACCGGCACGATGCTGGTCGGCAGCGAGATCGGCGCGGCCCTGGCGGCCATCGAGCCGCTCGGGGTGGACCTGATCGGGCTCAACTGCTCCACCGGCCCGGCGGAGATGAGCGAGCACCTGCGCTACCTGTCGCAGCACTCCCGCATCCCGCTGTCGGTGATGCCGAACGCCGGCCTGCCGGTGTTGACGGCCGACGGGGCGTACTTCCCGTTGACTCCCGTGGAGCTGGCCGAGGCTCTGGAGCGGTTCATTACCGAGTACGGCGTGGGGCTGGTCGGCGGCTGCTGCGGCACCACCCCGGAGCACATCCGGGTGCTGGCCGAGCGGCTGCACGGCCTCACCGCCCCGGCGCGCGAGCCGCGGCACGAGGCGGGCGTCTCGTCGGTCTACCACCCGGTGCCGTTCGCCCAGGACGCGTCGGTGCTGATGGTGGGGGAGCGGACCAACGCCAACGGCTCCAAGGCGTTCCGGGAGGCGATGCTCGCCGCCGACTGGCGGGCCTGCGTGGAGATCGCCCGCAGTCAGGCCCGCGACGGCTCGCACCTGCTCGACCTGTGCGTCGACTACGTCGGCCGGGACGGCACGCAGGACATGCGGGAGCTGGCCGGCCGGTTCGCCACCGCGTCCACGCTGCCGATCATGTTGGACTCCACCGAGCCGAACGTGGTGGAGGCCGGCCTGGAGATGCTCGGCGGCCGCTGCGTGGTCAACTCGGTGAACTTCGAGGACGGCGACGGCCCCGACTCCCGGTACGCCCGGGTGATGCCGATCGTGCGGGAGCACGGCGCGGCGGTGGTGGCGCTGCTCATCGACGAGGAGGGGCAGGCCCGCACCCAGGAGTGGAAGGTGCGGGTCGCGGCCCGGCTGATCGACGACCTGACCGGCAGGTGGGGGATGGACCGCGCCGACATCCTGATCGACGCGCTGACCTTCCCGATCGCCACCGGGCAGGAGGAGACCCGCCGCGACGGCATCGAGACGATCGAGGCGATCCGGGAGATCTCCCGACGCTACCCGGGTGTCAACTTCACGCTGGGCATCTCGAACATCTCCTTCGGGCTCAACCCGGCGGCCCGGCAGGTCCTCAACTCGGTGTTCCTGCACGAGTGCGTCCAGGCCGGTCTGACCTCGGCGATCGTGCACGCCAGCAAGATCCTGCCGATGTCGAAGATCCCGGACGAGCAGCGCGAGGTCGCCCTGGACCTGGTGTACGACAGGCGCCGCGAGGGGTACGACCCGGTGCAGCGTTTCCTGGAGCTGTTCGAGGGCGTCGACGTGACAAGTGCCCGGGCCAGCCGGGCGCAGGAGTTGGCGGCGCTGCCGCTGGACGAGCGGCTCAAGCGGCGGATCATCGACGGTGAGCGCAACGGCCTGGAGGCCGACCTGGACGAGGCGATGGCCGGCGGCCGATCCCCGTTGTCGATCATCAACGACATCCTGTTGGACGGCATGAAGGTCGTCGGCGAGCTGTTCGGCTCCGGGCAGATGCAGCTGCCGTTCGTGCTCCAGTCCGCCGAGGTGATGAAGACCGCGGTGGCCTACCTGGAACCACACATGGAGACCACCGAGGACGGCGGCAAGGGCCGCATCGTGCTCGCCACGGTGCGCGGCGACGTGCACGACATCGGCAAGAACCTGGTCGACATCATCCTGTCCAACAACGGCTACGAGGTCGTGAACATCGGCATCAAGCAGCCGATCAGCGCCATCCTCGACGCCGCCGAGCAGCACCGCGCCGACGCGATCGGCATGTCCGGGCTGCTGGTCAAGAGCACAGTCATCATGAAGGAGAACCTGGCCGAGATGGCCACGCGCGGCGTCGCCGAGCGGTGGCCCGTCCTGCTGGGCGGGGCGGCGCTGACCCGCGCGTACGTCGAGGACGACCTGCGGTCGATGTTCCCCGGGCAGGTGCACTACGCGCGGGACGCGTTCGAGGGGCTGTCCCTGATGGACAAGGTGATGACCGCCAAGCGTGGCGGTGCGCCGGTGATCGACCCGGAGCGCGAGGCGGCACTCGCGGCGCGCCGCGCCCGCCGGGAACGGCAGCGGTCCATGGTCACCGAGTCACTGCCGGAGCTGCACGATTCGTCGGTCCGCTCCGACGTGGCCGTGGACGTGGCGGTGCCCACCCCGCCGTTCTTCGGCACCCGGGTGGTCAAGGGCGTGCCGATGGCCGACTACGCGGCGCTGCTCGACGAGCGGGCCACGTTCCGCGGCCAGTGGGGGCTCAACGGCGCGCGGGGCGGCAACGGCCCGTCGTACGACGAACTGGTCGAGACCGAGGGTCGCCCGCGCCTGCGGTACTGGCTGGACCGGCTGATCGCCGACCAGGTCCTTGAGGCAGCCGTGGTGTACGGCTACTTCCCCGCGTACTCCGAAGGCAACGACCTGGTGGTGCTCGACGAGAACGGGCACGCGGAGCGCGCCCGGTTCTCGTTCCCCCGCCAGCGCCAGGAGCGGCGGCTCTGCCTGGCCGACTTCTTCAAGCCCAAGGGCGACCAGCTCGACGTGGTCGCGTTGCAACTGGTCACCGTCGGCCAGCCGGTCAGCGAGTACGCGGCGAAGCTGTTCGCCCGCAACGAGTACCGCGACTACCTGGAGGTGCACGGCCTGTCCGTGCAGCTCACCGAGGCGCTCGCCGAGTACTGGCACCGGCGCATCCGCGCCGAGCTGACCCTGCCCGACGGCCGTCCGCTGGGCCACGACGACCCGACGGACCTGGCCGGCCTGCTGCGCAACGACTACCGGGGCTGCCGGTACGCGTTCGGCTACCCGGCCTGCCCGGATCTGGAGGACCGGGCGAAGATCGTGGAGCTGCTCGGGTCGGAGCGGATCGGGGTGGAGCTGTCCGAGGAGTTCCAGCTGATGCCGGAGCAGGCCACCGACGCAATCGTCGTCCACCACCCGGAGGCGAGCTACTTCAACGCCAAGTGACGGGCGCAAGGCCAACGGCCCTCGGCGATCATGGCGCGGCATCCGTGCGCTCGTGGCCGATGAGCGGATTGTCAGAGAAGGTGAAAGACCTTGGCGGCGAGTTCGCGTACTCGCGCCCACTCAGGAGCCTCGAGGAGTGCCGCGACGGTCCAGAGCTCAGCGTGTTCCGCGCCGCTCATGGCGGTCAGGGCCTCGTCCAGGGCCGAGAAGGCCGGGACTGCGTCAGGCGGGAGCCAACCTGCCTCAACCCACTGCGGCAGTAGGAGATGTCCGTCCTCGAACTCCAGCGCCAATTCGTCGACCGGTACGCGGATTTCAAGCGACTCCAGCCACGCCACTTGCTGCGTCGGGCTGAGTGCCAAGACCGCCGTCGCTCGAACGAGGGCTGCCAGTTGCTTCGGGTGAGGGGCGTCCACATGGCGAGTATTCCGCGCAACGTCCGATCATGCCGCGAGTCGCGCGTGTGACGCGACTCCAGCGATCATGGCAACCGTCAACCAGGCCGCCGTGTCAGCTGGAGCGTGACGGGGCGTGGGGTCGCCGGCAGGGGTTCCCCAAGGGCTGGCCGCGTCGTGTCGAGGTTGCCCGGCCGACCTAGTCGTCCTCGACGATGGGCTCGGCCCAAGCCGCGTGGCCGAACTCCCAGGTCTGCGTGATGCCGTGTGATTCGCCCAGGGACAGGTTGACGGCCGCGCTGACCAGGTGTTGCCCTGCCGGCACGATGGTGACGTGCCGCCGGACGCGCCTCGCGTGGCGGATGCGGTACGTCAGACCTTCGATGTGCACGACGCCGCACTGGTCACCTGGCTGGTCCACCGAGGTCGACTCCACCGTGACGGACCAGCCTTCCTTGGTGGCTTTGTAGAGCCACACCTCGAAGGCGCGCTGCTTGCCGTCGCGCTCTGACACCCCGGCGATGATCATGACCGGGTCGGTTCGGTTGTCCATGTGTGTCCTCTGCCGACGGTTGAAGTGCACCTTAAACGGTCGTGGTGGTTCGCTTGCGGACTTTGGACCGGGCAACCGTCTTCATAGTGGTGCGGGGGACCGCGGTGAGGACCTGGTCGCCCTCATCACCACTCGGCGGAGCGCCATGCATCATGTCCAAGCCAACCCGTCACGATCAAGCGGAGTACGAGAGCCGGCTTCCAGCGATGTCGGGTCTCAGGACCTGTGTGACGGATCAGTCTCGGAACGCGCGCCCACCTCCGGCTAGACGATCTTTCCTACTGGGTTACGGGATGACGTCTGGACCTGCCTGACTTGTGACGAGCCCGGCGACGGTCACCGCAACCGGCACCAATCAAGCTGCGCCTCGCCGGAAGGCCAAGGGTGTCGGCTCCGCCTGAAAACTGACCACGTGGTTCCGGCTGAATCGGGACCACCTCCTGAAGCATCGGGAGGTGCTGAGCGTGGAGGACTGGGCGGAGATCCGGCGGCTGCGGCGGTCGGAGGGCATG
>NZ_VDFY01000320.1 GCF_006228125.1 Micromonospora orduensis
CCTTATCGTCGGCAGCGTCAGATGTGTATAAGCGACAGATCCACCGGACCAGCCCCGAACCGGCCATCGAGGCCCGAGGACTGACCTTCCGCTACGGCCCACGCTCCCGACCTATCCTGGAGAACTTCTCCCTCACCCTCACCGACGGGGAACACCTCGCCGTGGTGGGCCCGAGCGGCGCGGGCAAGTCCACCCTGGCCGCCCTGATCGCCGGCCTGACACCACCCCAGACCGGCACCGTCCACCTCGCCGGCGAGCCCGTCGCCGACGCCACACCGGCCGCCCTGGCCCGGATGCGGGTCCTCGTGCCCCAGGAGGCCTACATCTTCACCGGCCGCCTCGCCGACAACCTCCGCTACCTCCGACCCGACGCCGACGACCGCACCCTGGAAACCGCCCTCGACGCGCTCGGCGCACGCCCCCTGGCCACCCGCCTGGGCGGCCTCGCCGCCCAGATCACCCCAACCCTGCTCTCCAGCGGCGAACGGCAACTCATCGCCGCCGTCCGGGCCTGGCTGGCACCCGCCCCGCTGGTGATCCTCGACGAGGCCACCTGCCACCTGGACCCGGCGCTGGAAGCGACAGTCGAGGACGCCTTCGCCCACCGCCCCGGCAGCCTCGTCGTGATCGCCCACCGCATCAGCTCCGCGATCCGCGCCCAACGACTGCTGGTCCTCGACGGCGACGAACCCGCGGCGGGCACCCACGAGCAACTGCTGAGCCGCTCGGCCACCTACCGACTGCTCGTCGGCTGCTGGGACGAACCCGCGATGACACCCCCCGCACCGCGCGGCTGAACCAGCCTCAGATCCAGCCCGCCTCACGCGCGACGCGCACCGCCTCGACCCGGGTACGAGCCCCGACCTTGCGGGCGATCCGACCGAGATGGTTGCGGACGGTGCCACAGGTCAGCCCCAGCGACACCGCGACCTCCGCGACCGGCGCCCCCGCCGCGGTCAGGGACAACACCTGCGTCTCACGATCGGTCAGCGGACCATCCGAGTGCAGCGCCGCCACCACGAGATCCGCGTCGAGCACCGGCTCCCGCCGCGCGAGCCGACGAACCCCGTCGATGACCCGCTGCGGAGCGACGTCACAGCGCAGGACACCCACCATCCGGGTCGCGCAGAACATCCCCCGCAGCCGCCGGGCCCGACGCGGGTGAGCCAGCACCAGCACCGGACACGAGCCCAGACGACTCGCCTCGACCCCCTCGATGAAGTCCAGGTCGGCCACCACCACGTCGGGCCGGTGGGCGAGCACGGCATCGGGAACCCCGGCGACGCGGTCCACCCTCCCCACCACACGGATGTCGTCCTCGGCGGCCAGGACGAACGACAACGCACCCAGCACCAGGGCGCCGTCCAACGCGAGCAGCGTACGGATCACCTCGAACCCTTTCCCTGCACCCGGATGACGATCACGCAACGTACGCATTCAAACACGCGAATCGCGCCTCCGCACGCTGGGGGAGCGGGCCCCGAACACGCCCCGGGCCCGCCCCCCGGACGACTACAACCAGCCGTCCCTGCGCGCCCGCCACACCGCTTCCAACCGGTTACGAGCACCGGTCTTGCGCAGGATCGCCGACAGATGGTTGCGCACCGTCCCATGCGCCAGGTGCAGCCGGACAGCGATCTCCTTCAGAGGCAGACCCTCCGCGGCCATCCGCAGCACGTCCGACTCCCGGGGCGTCAACGGACTCTCCGTGGGCCACAGCACCGCCGCCGCCGCGACCGGATCGATCGCACGCTCCCCGTCGGCGAGCGTGCGGATCGCCCGCACCAACTCCTCCAGCGAGCCGTCCTTCCCGACCAGGCCCCGAGCGCCGGCCGCCAGCACCGCCTCCACCAGGGCCGGACTCCACCGGGGGCTCATCGCCAGCACGGCACTCGTCGGCGCCTCCGCCCGGACCGCGGCGACCACCTCCACCGGATCGGGGAGATCCGGCGACAGCGCGAGCACCACCACCTGCGGCCGGCACCGCCGGACCACAGTCAACAACGCGCCGACACCCTCGACGTCGGCGACCACCTCCATGTCCTCCTCACGCGACAGCGCGGCGCAGAGCGCCCCGCGCAACAAACCCATGTCCTCGGCGATGACAACGTGGATCACCACGTCTCTCCGATCTCAGGTACGCGTCAGACGGCCACCACCCCGGATCACCCACAGGGTCCAGCAGACCGTCCACGCCTGACAGACGGGCAGGCGTCGGCCCAGGCACCGTCTCGTGAACGGGCCCGGGCACCGGTCGAGCCAGCGGCTGAATCTGCCGAATACAGGGCAGCCGCCGCGGGCCGACCGGCCGCCTCACCCAGGTCGGGCGATCACCGACGGGGATCGGGTCCCGAGGACGACGAGCCCGAGATCGTAGGTCTGCGCGGCGGCGGCGGCCACCTGCCGGACGACCGGCCACACCAGGCCGGGCGCGGGCGTCGACCCGTCGTCGACGCCGGCCGCATCCTGGTCGGCGGGTGTGACGGGCAGCCCCGGAAGCACCGCCGGAGTCGACGCCCGACCTGGCCGTGCGACAGGACGCCCCGTCGCAGACGTCATACGCGGCCCCTGGACGACAGACGCCGGCCACGGCGCAGCCACCGCCGGCAGCAGCTCGACGGGGCGTACCGGAGCCAGCGCCGGATCGACCGGCGGGGCCGGGGCCTGCCGGCTCGCCGCGTCGGTCACCGGGACAGGGCGGAGCCCGGGCCCCGCCAGCGCGGGCAGCCGCGCTGGCACCGCAACGATCACCGCGCCGAGAACCGGCGACAGGACGACATCGGTGACGCGACCGAGTACGACGACGACCGGCCGGATCGGCACCCAGTCCACGACGCCCACGACCTGCGCAACCGAGGCGCTGACCAGGCCCACCGTGGACGACATGGCGGGCCGGACCACCGGCGGCGCGGCCAGGCGCGGGTGTGCCCGGGTCAAGGGAACCGCACCGACCGCTTCCGCCACGATTGGCGCTGGGGGAGACACCACCCGCCGCGGCGGGCCGGCGTCGCGAGGCGGGCGATGACCGACCCGGACGGCCGACCCCGACCGCAGTCCAGGCCGGAGCGTTCCCCGCTCGACCGGACGATGCGTCACGGACGCGGCGACGCGGGGGAGCGCCACCGAACCGGCCGTGCCTCGGCTCGACCCCTCGGGCCACGTCGGTGGCGTCGCAGGGGCGACCCGCACAGCCCCTGCCCGCGAGGTGAGGGGCACATCCTGGCGACGGTCGTCGACCCTCGCATCCCGCTGGCGGTGCCGGTCGAGGCCTTCTCCGACGGTGAGCCGGACGACCCGCTCGACCACACCGGTCCGTTGATGACGCTCGCCGCCGACCCCGTCATCCGCGGCGGCTGGCCCCTGGAACAGAACGGCCACCACGAAGCCGGCCCCGACGGCGGCCAGGATCAGCACCATCCGCCGGGCGAGCCTGCGCATCCGGCCGGCCACGAACGGGACGGATCGAGTCGGCGCAGGAGTCGGCGGGTTTCCATCGACGGGACTTCGCACGCGGGCACGACCCCCTCCGCTCGAGTGTGCTGACTCATCGTAGCGATGTGGACACGCCACCGCATCCGGTGGCGTGTCGCGTACCGTCCGTCCTGTCCCGGATCCGGCGGGAGGCGATGGACGAGATGGTGGCCGCCGGGCTGAACGTGGCCTGCAGCAACAGCTTCAGCAGTCCACTGCGTGCCGTCCCGCCGAGGCCTGTCCGGACCAACGGCGATGCCAGATCGGCCGTCTGCGGCCCACCACTCGGCTCGATTCTGGACACCCGACGCCTTGCGAGACCGCCTACAACGCAGCGTGGCCGTACGCTGTCCCGATGTACCCGGACGACCCGACCCAGCGCCAGCAGCCGCCTGTGCCGCCGCAGCCCGGCTCATCCCCGCCGCCACCCCAGAGCGGCCCGCAGTATCCGCCGCCGCAGGCGGCACATGGTCAGTACCCGCCCCAGGGGTACCCGCCGCCGACGGGCTTCCAGCAGACCACCGTGGCGTCTGGCGGGATCCCCGGCTGGATGCACGTGCTCTACGCGGTCGGTGGCATCTTCACCTGCGGCGTCCTTTGGGTGGTGTGGATCGTCCACTGGTGGTTCGCGCAGTCCAAGAGCCGTTCGACGACCACGGTGACCGCAGTCCCGCCGCAGCCACCGCACCAGTACCCGCCGCAGTAAGCCAGGCGACACCGAGAAGCGACCGCGGGTAGTGGCTTCCGGGGGAGCTCTGCCTCCGCCGATCGGCCGCCGTATGACTTCCGGGGTGAACGTGCCCTTTCACAGATTCGGCACGGAAGCCCGTCGCCGGCGTCGAGGTGGGTCCAGAGGAACCTGACCGTCTCCTTCTTCTTGATGGAGCTGCCCAGATCCACCACCACCAGGCCACGCGGGTCGTACGCCGGCCGCCGATTCGATAATGTACATTATGTAAAGTAAGCCGAACTGGGGTCCCCTCGAAAGGGGGTCAGTCGCGCGTCAGCCCGGGAGGACACGCGTCCTCGTCGAGGCTGACGAGGCGGGCATTGACCAGCGGATGACGCCGCAGCCCCGCGAGCATGTCGGCGCTGCCGCCGATGTCGGTCCAGGTGTCGTCCCACAGGGCGGAGGCCAGCCAGGAGCGATCCGCCGGGAAGAACAGGTCGGGCAACGCTCCGTCGCCGCGCAGGTGGCCGGTACGCCAGGTGAGAGCCTGCTCGGGGCCCGCCTCGACCAGCAGATAGGACCACCCCCAGTAGAGGGACACCGTCGCCGCGCCCGGGTAGACGATGTCGTGCGCCCCGGTGTCGAGGTAGCCCAGCCACCACTGCTGCTCCGGGGTACGCGCTGCCAGCTCGTCGACGACGGCACGTTCGTGTGCGTCGACAGGGACACCGTCCGGCGGGTGGAAGGTGGCGTACGCCTCGAACACCGGCGGGATGGCGGCAGTGATCGACGGGCCCTGCGTGGTGTGGCCGGCAATCCAGGAGACGTCGTCGGCCGTCCCGATCCGCCAGCTCCGCCCGTCCCTGCTGACGCGTGTGGGACGCGTCCCGGTCGACGCCTCACCCGTGCCCTGGCGTCCGGGAACCGCGGCGGGTGACGCGTACGCCGTCCAGCCGGGTCCGCCGGCGCTCGGCCACCGATGCCCCACCGGGCACACCCAGGCGGTGGGCTCGGCCGAATCCTCGTACCAGCTCGGGTTGCCCCGTCGACCACACTCCGGGCAGGTGGCGGCCGGTCCCATGCCGGGCACGATACGCGTCTCCGGTCTCCTCTCCCCTGCTTCCCGGGAACGCGAAAATGCTGCATAATAACCCTTATGCATGACAAAAAGGGCGAATCGCTCGGGGTGCTGATCGAGGAGTTCCTGACCGCCCGCGCCACCCGCAAGCCCTCCCCCCACACCCTGGCCGCCTACCGGCGGGACCTGTACGCGGTGGCCACCCTTGTCGCCGAGGGTGACGCCACTCCCCTCCCCCTCGGCGAGCTGTCGATCACCGACCTCTCCCCCCGCGTCATGCGGGCGGCCTTCGCCCGGTTCGCCGCGCCCCGGGCGCCCGCGTCGGTGCACCGGGCCTGGTCCACCTGGAACAGCTTCTTCACGTTCCTGGTGGCCGACGGGGTGGTGGCGGGCAATCCGATGCCGGCGGTCGGGCGCCCCCGGGCGCTACTCCCCCAGCCGAAGCCGCTGCGCGGCGCGGACACCCCCGAGGTGCTGCTCGCGTCGGTCGCCCGGGACGACGGCCGGCAGCGTGACCCGTGGCCGGAGCGGGACGTGGCGGTGCTGGCGGTGGCGCTGTGCGCGGGGTTGCGCCTGTCGGAGCTGCTGGCGCTGCGGGTCGGATCGCTGGCGGGTCGGCCGGGTGAACGGCGTATCGAGGTGGTCGGCAAGGGTGGGCGGCCACGTGTGGTGCCGATCGAGGCGGACCTGGATCGGGTGCTGCGGGACTACCTGGACAGTCGGGTGCGCCGCTTCGGTTCGCGGTCGGTGCGGCCGGACTCGGCGTTGCTGGTGGACCGGCGCGGTGAGCCGCTGCGCCGCGGTGGGCTCCAGTATCTGGTGGAGTCCTGTTATCGGCGGGCGGGCATCGGTGACCGGGTGCCGCGTGGGGCGCGGTTGCACGCGTTGCGGCACACGTTCGCCACCCGTTTGGCGGAGGACGGGGCGAGCGCGGCGGAGATCATGCGGTTGTTGGGGCACGCGTCGTTGGCGTCGTCGCAGACGTACATCGAGGTGACGGCCGGGCAGCAGCGGGACGCGGTGCGGGCCAACCGGACCAACCGCGCGTTGGCGGCTCTGGTCGCGCAGGAGTGAGCGGCTCAGTGTGCGCGGTGGCCGGTGCCGTCGGCGGTGACGGGCAGGGGGCCGAGGACGGCGTTGATGATGTGGATGCGGGCGTTGGTGGCCTGGTAGTCGGCGCAGACCGTGTCGGCGCGGTCGGCGAGGCGGGTGGTGGGTCCGCTACGGGTGACGGTGATGGTGGCGCCGTCGAGGGTGGTGGTCGATCCGGCGGTGGTGAGGTCGTCGATCGGGTGGGCTCCGGTGCTGAGGTGGGCCTTGAGCAGGGTGCGGAGCTGGTCGGTGTGGTGGGTCATGAGGTCGTCCCAGTTGTCCTCGGAGAACGTGGCGGCGAAGGCGTCGTCGGTGGGTGCGAGGACGGTGACGGCGGTGCCGGCGGGGAGGTCGTCCAGGACGCCGCTGGTGCGCAGGGCCGCTTCGAACGTGGTGAGGGTGGGGATCCAGCGCAGTGCCGCGTCGACGGGTTGACCGGCGAGGAAGGTCGGGTTGCCGGGGTCGGTGCCGGTGGGCAGGGCGGCGCAGAGGGGTCCGGTGACCTGGGGCGTGGTGGCTGACGCGTCAGGCGTGCGGGATGTGGCCGGGGTGCCGGTGCAGGCGGCGAGCAGCAGTGTCGGCGCGAGGAGGGCGAGGGTCCGTAGTCGGGGGTGTCGCGCTGCGGTGGCGGGTTGCGGCACGGCGGCCTCCACGGGTTGGGGG
>NZ_VDFY01000321.1 GCF_006228125.1 Micromonospora orduensis
CGGCGGCGCGGGGCAGCGCCGCCCGGTGCAGCGCGGCCAGCCCACCGCCCAGGCCGGACGCGGCCCGCCCGCTGCCCTCGACAGCCCCGTCCACCACCACCTCGTCACCGGTACGCGTCGCCCGCGCCAACGCCCGGACGGGGCGTACGACAAGGGTGTGCTGGACGTCGTCGAGCCGGAACGCGCGGGCGAAGACCGGCCGCAGCGGGCCCAGCGCGGACGCCGGGTCGGCGACCGGATCCCGGCGCCAGCGCAGCGCCACCAGGCCCGCCCCGACCACCAGCAGCGCCAGCGGCACCAGCACGCTCGGCCCGACGTGGACCAGGCCGTCCTCGGAGCCCGCCACCGGCACGGTCGGGAACCGCAGCCGGTCGGCGAACGCCCCGACATACCCGGCCAGGCCGAGCAGCGCGGCGGGCACGGCCAGGAGCAGCACCGGCCAGCGCAGCAGCGCGGGAGGGTCGTGCGGCGCGACCAACGGGAGCCGGGGCTCGCCGAAGAAGGCCCGCAGCAGCAGCCGGCCCGCGTACCAGGCGGTGACCGCCACGCCGACCAGCCCGGCGATCCAGACGATCCAGCCCACCCAGGACGGCGCCGGGCCGGTGCCCTCCAGCGCGGCCGACTCGGCGACCGTGAGCACGCCGTCCTTGCTCCAGAAGCCGGCCAGCGGCGGCACACCGGCCAGCGCGCCCAGGCCCACCACCGTGCACCAGAAGGTCACCGGCATGCTGCGCCGCAGGCCGCCCATCTCCGACATCAACGTGGTGCCCACGGCGTGGATCACCGCGCCGGCGGCGAGGAACAGCAGCGCCTTGAACGCGGCGTGGGTGAGCAGGTGGAACAGCGCCGCCGACGGTGAGCCGACCGCCAGCGCGCCGGTCATGTAGCCCAACTGGGACACCGTCGACCAGGCCAGCACCCGCTTGATGTCGTCCTGGGCGGTGGCGGCGAGCGCACCGAGCAGCAGGGTGATCGCACCGATCACCCCGAGGACGGTGAGCGTCACAGGCGCGGCAGTGAACAGCGGGTAGAGCCGGGCCACGGCGTACACCCCGGCGGCGACCATCGTCGCCGCGTGGATCAGCGCGGAGATCGGCGTCGGACCGGCCATCGCGTCCGGCAGCCAGGTGTGCAACGGGAACTGCGCGCTCTTGCCGGCGACCCCGGCGAGCAGCAGCAGGCCGGCGGCGGTCAACGTCACGCCGGAATGGTGGTGGGCGAGCACGTCGGTGATCCGGAAGCTGCCCGTCGACACACCGAGCAGCGCGATGCCGAGCAGGAAACCGACGTCACCGACGCGCGTCACCAGGAACGCCTTCATCGCGGCGGCCGGAGCGCCGGCAAGCCGGCGGTCGTGGGCGATGAGCAGGTACGAGCAGAGGCCCATCACCTCCCACCCGACCAGCAGCATGATCAGGTCACCGGCGACCACCACCAGCAGCATCGCGCCGGTGAAGAGGCTGATCTGTGCCGCGTACGGCGGGTAGCGGTGGTCGACGTCGATGTCGTCGTGCGGGCCGCGCCGCAGGTAGCCGATCGAGTAGACCTGCACGGCCAGGGCGACCGCGGTGACCGCCACCGCGACCAGCGCCGCCGCGCCGTCCAGCCGTACGCCCAGGGTCACCGCCAGCCCACCGATGTCGACCCAGGTCGTCGACGTCTGGGTCGGAGCGTCCACGGTCACCAGCAGCGCGACGGCCAGCGCCAGCGCGCCGGCCGCGCCGACCACCCCGAGTGTCACGGCGACCGTCCGCGCCCGGTCACCGCCCGCCGACTCCGGCCGGTGGCGCGGGGCTGGCGGCAGCAGCAGGCCGAGCAGACCCGCGGCCAGCGGTACGGCGGGCAGCAGCGCCCCGAGCAGCCCGGTCACCGGCCCGCCTCCACATCCTGGCCGACGGTCCGCGCCGAGACGGCAGGCTCGGTCAACGGCACGTCGTCCACCGCGACGGTCGCCCGCAGCCGGTAGAGCTGAAGGACGATCGCCAACCCCACCCCGATCTCGGCCGCGGCGAGGACGATGACGAACAGCGCGAAGACCTGCCCGGAGTGCGGCAGCACGGCACGGGCGGTGGTGTCGGCGGTGACCAGGATCAGGTTGACCGCGTTGAGCATCAGCTCGACCGCCATCAGCACCAGCACCGCGTTGCGCCGACGCAGCACGCCGTAGACGCCGAGGCCGAACAGCAGCGCGGCGGTGACGTACGGGATGACAGGCCTCACCGGCGCCCCCCGGCGTCCACGTCGGCCTCGCGCGGCGCCGCCGGGCCGGCCGGAGCCGTCGCGTCGAGCGGCACGGCGCCGCCGTCGCGCGGCGGGCCGGGCCGGCCGATGTCCGGCCGGGACAACACCACCGCGCCCACCAGCGCGGACAGCAACAGCACCGAGAGCACCTCGAACGGCAGCACCCAGGACTGGAAGATCTGCTCGCCCAGCCGCTCGGCGGTGCCCGCCTCGGGCAGCTCGACAGTGCTCCACCGGTACGCGTCGACAAGCAGGACGGTCAACCCCAGCCCGGCGCCGCCGCCGATCAGGGCGGCCGGCCAGCCGGGCCGGTCCAGGTCGTCGGAGGCGCCGATCGGCGCCCGGGTCAACATCACCGCGAACAGCAGCAGCACCACCACCGCGCCCACGTAGATCAGCACCTGCACCCAGGCCACCAGCTCAGCGCTGAGCACCAGATAGTCGCCGGCCAGCGCGCCCAGGCAGACCACCAGGTAGAGGCCGGCGCGGACCAGATGCTTCGTGGTCACCACCAGCACGCCGGCACCGACCGCCACCGCGCCGAGGGCGAGCAGCAGCACGTCCGCGCCGGTCACCGGACCGCCCTTCCCACTCGGGCGGTCACGACGCGGGATCCTGGTCGGCGTCGGGGCGTACCGCCGGCGGAGCCGGACGCGCGGCCTTGCGCGCGGCGGCGGTCTCCTCCTTGGCCGGCTCACCGTTCGGGTCGTGCGCGGGCGGCGGCGGCACCGTGGCCATCCACTGACCGAGGTGGTCCTTGTCGTGCAGCAGGTCCTTGATGTCGTACTCGGCGTACTCGAACTCCGGCGACCAGTAGAGCGCGTCGAACGGGCAGACCTCGATGCAGATGCCGCAGTACATGCAGAGCGAGAAGTCGATGTCGAACTTGTCGAGCACGTTGCGCTGGCGGGGACGGGCGGCGCCGGGCACCGCCACCTCCTCCTTGTGCGAGTCGATGTAGATGCACCAGTCCGGACACTCGCGGGCGCAGAGCATGCAGACCGTGCAGTTCTCCTCCGACAACGCGATCACGCCCCGCGAGCGGGGCGGCAGCTCGGGTGCCACATCCGGGTACTGCTGGGTGGTCGAGCGGCTGGTCATCGTCTTGAGGGTGACCGCCAGCCCCTTCACCAGACCCGCACCGGGCAGGCCGCGGTCGCCGGTGCCGCAGGTCGGGCCGCCGTGCTCGCTGGGGTCGGTCATGTGGACCATCCTGCCCTGTGGCCCCGGCGCGCGCGACCACCACCCACAGGTCCGAGGCGGTACCGTGGTCGCGGGGAGAACGACCGCACCTGGAAGGACCCACCCATGACCGCCGCTCCGCAGAGCGACTACCCGCCCGAGAGCGAGTGGACGACTGACGATCTGGACGCGCTGCCCGAGGATGGCCGCCGCCGGGAACTGCTCGATGGAGTGCTGCTGATGTCCCCCTCCCCCACCCGTACCCACCAGAGCATCGCGATGCGTCTAGGTGCCGCGCTCGACGAGGACTGCCCCGACGGCTACGACGTGACGCAGGCCGTCGAGGTGCGGATCAACCGCACCCGGTCCTTCATCCCCGACGTGCTGATCACCACCGCTACCGCGGCGGCGCGCGAGCCGTCGAAGTACGAGCCGCACGAGGTGGTCGTCGCCATCGAGATCGTCTCACCGAACACCCGCTCCATTGACCGGGTGTTGAAGCCGGCGCTGTACGCCCAGGCCGGCATCCCGTTCTACTGGCGGATCGAGACGGAGGGTGGCGCGTTGGAGGTCGTCACCTACCGGATCGACGCGGTGAACGAGGTCTACACCGAGACCGGGCGGTGGACGAAGTTCGTCGACACCGGCGAGCCCTTCCCGATCAACCTGCCGATCAGCCGGATCACGCCCCGGGTCCGTTGACGACGGTCGGTGGGAGCATCTCGACGCCGAGCTGCTGGAGCAGTTGGAACAGCTCGTTGCAGCTCCACACCTCGACGATCCGCCCCGCCGCGTCGAAGCGCAGGAACGTCGCTCCCGAGTAGCTGACCACCTGGCCGGTCGGCGGCACCGGCCCGAACTGGCCCATCTGGGTGCCGGCCGCCCGCCAGTGCACGGCCACCCGCTCCCCCGCCGCCACCACGTCCACGATCTTGTAGCGCAGGTCCGGGAAGGCCGCCCGCCGCTCCCGGTGCCAGGCCAGTGTGGCCTCCGGGCCGGTCCCGCCCAGCCCCGGGCACTCGTCGGCGACCAGCTCGTACGCCGATTCCTCCCGGCGGGCGTTCCACACGTCGGCGATGAACCGCCGGGCCGTCGCCTCCGCATCCGTCACCCCGGCAGGGTAGCCGGACACACCGTGGTAGATCCGTGAGGATGGGGTAGAGACAGGGGAAAGAACCGGGAGGGTCACGTGGGCGAGGAAACAGGCGGGAAGTACGTCGAGCCGGGTGGCGAGTTCACCCGCGACCAGCGGTACATCGCGACCCGGATCACCGAGGACGGGCGGGACGGATACCCGGTGGAACCCGGCCGGTACCGGCTGGCGGTCAGCCGCGCCTGCCCGTGGGCCAACCGACTGATCATCGTGCGGCGCCTGCTCGGCCTGGAGGACGCCATCTCGATGGCGGTGGCCGGCCCCACCCACGACGCCCGGAGCTGGACCTTCGACCTCGACCCCGACGGCCGCGACCCGGTGCTCGGCATCGAACGCATTCAGGAGGCGTACTTCAAGCGCTTCCCCGGCTACGAACGCGGCATCACAGTCCCGGCGATCGTGGACGTGCCGACCGGGCAGGTGGTGACAAACGACTACGCGCAGATGAGCCTGGACCTGTCCACCCAGTGGAGGGCGTACCACCGCGAGGGCGCCCCGCAGCTCTACCCCGAGCACCTGCGCGAGCAGATCGACGAGGTCAACGCCGTGGTGTTCCGCGACGTCAACAACGGTGTCTACCGGTGCGGCTTCGCCGGCAGCCAGGAGGCGTACGACAAGGCGTACCACCAGCTCTTCGACCGGCTGGACTGGCTGACCGAGCGCCTGACCGACCAGCGTTACCTCGTCGGCGACACCATCACGGAGGCCGACGTGCGGTTGTTCACCACGCTGGTCCGCTTCGACCCCGTCTACCACGGTCACTTCAAGTGCAACCGGCAGAAGCTGAGCGAGATGCCGGTGCTGTGGGCGTACGCCCGGGACCTGTTCCAGACCCCCGGGTTCGGCGACACCATCGACTTCGACCACATCAAGCGGCACTACTACGAGGTGCAGCGCGACATCAACCCGACCGGGATCGTGCCGCTCGGCCCCGACCTGTCCAACTGGCTCACCCCGCACGGTCGGGAGTCCCTCGGCGGCCGGCCCTTCGGCGACGGCACACCACCGCCGCCGCCGGTCGAGCCGGTCGACCCCGCGCACACCCCGCTGCGCTGACTCCCGGGGACGGGTCAGAGGGCGACGCGGACGGCTGCGGTGAGGACCAGTTGCGCGAGGGAGGCCGGCACCAGGACCAGCCAGCAGAGCCGCTGGAGCTGGTCCTCGCGCAGCCGGGGGTAGGACACCCGCAGCCAGATGATCACGAAGGCGACGGCGAAGACCTTGAGCAGGGTCCAGAGCCAGCCCAGCTGGTCGTCGGCGAACGGGCCCTGCCAGCCGCCGAGGAACAGCACAGTGGTCAGCGCGGCGATCACCACGATGCCGACGTACTCGGCGAGCAGGAAGAACGCGAAGCGCAGACCCGTGTACTCGGTCATGTAGCCGAAGACCAGCTCGGAGTCGGCCACCGGCATGTCGAACGGCGGGCGGCGGATCTCGGCCAACCCCGCGACGAAGAAGATGATCATCGCGGGTGCCTGCCAGAGCAACCACCACGGCTGCCACGCCTCGACGATGCCGGAGAGGCTGAGCGTGCCCGCCGCCATCGCCACCGAGGCGGCGGCCAGCACCAGCGGCAACTCGTAACCGAGCAGCTGCGCGGCCCCGCGCAGCCCGCCGAGCAGGCTGTACTTGTTGGCCGACGCCCACGCTGACATGAGCACCGCCACCACACCGACGCCGACCACGGCCAGGACGAAGAACAGGCCGATGTCCAGCGGTTGCCCGACCAGGTCGTTCGGACCGAGCGGGATGACCAGCAGCACGAGCAGGTAGGGCACCAGCGCCACCGCCGGGGCCAACCGGAACACCGCCCGGTCCGCCTCACGCGGGGTCACGTCCTCCTTCTGCACGAACTTGACCCCGTCGGCGACCAGCTGGGCCCAGCCGTGGAAGCCGCCCGCGTACATCGGGCCGAGCCGGCCCTGCATGTGCGCCATCACCTTGTGCTCGGTCTGGCCGACCAGCAACGGCAGGGTGAGGAACGCGACAAGCACCCCGCCCACCCGCAGCACCAGCTCCACCCAGAGCGGCATCAGCGCGTACCCCCGTCGTCGTCGGTGCCGTCGGACGCCTGCGGGTCCGCGACCGGCCCGGGCGGCGCGGACCCCGCCGGGCCGTCGGCGGCGCCGGCGGGCCGGGGAGTACGCGCCGGACGGGCCCCCGGTGCCGGC
>NZ_VDFY01000254.1 GCF_006228125.1 Micromonospora orduensis
ACCACCGCCGGCGACGGCAACAACGCCTCGGACGGCTCACCCCGATCGAGTTTGAGACAATCAACCAGCCCGTACACGCGGCCTGAACCACTCAAACCCGCGAGTCAACCGAACCCGGGGCAGTCCCGCCCTCCTCGTCGTACGTGATGAAGAGCGCCATCCTGCTCCACACCTCGGGGTTCGACGCCAGGATGTCGATTGTCGAACCGGCCGTCGTTCCAGGCGGCGTGCCCGTCGTTCCAGCCGTGCGGCGGGTCCGGCAGGAAGGTCTGGCCGAGGTCCTTCACCTCGGGCCGGAACGGCAGCAACTCGTCGGCGCCGTCGGGCTGGTGCCACACGTCCTTGCCGGACGGCAGCGTCGCCGGATGGGGGTCACCGAAGCCGCGTACGCCGCGCATGGCGCCGAAGTAGTGGTCGAAGGAGCGGTTCTCATCGCCTTGAGGAACGTACGCCGATCCACGATGCCCATGGCTCACCCTCTGTGCGGTCTGGTCGAGAAACTGGCGACCGGACGCTACCGACGACGGGTTGACGGCAGATGGCCATAATCAGGCCGTCCGGGAGCACCCCGACGTACCGTGAGGTCGTGCCGACGAGAGACGTACTCACCAAGGCTGACCTGGCTGAACTGCGGCGCTCGGCGCTCGGGGCGGCCGATCCGCTGGGTGTCGCCGCCGACCTGGCCGAGGCAGCGGAGCAGGGCCGCCTGGAGGATCCGGATGACGCCGGCGACGCGCTGACGCTGGCCGCGGAGATCGCGGACATCCGGGCGAGACCGGATGCCGCGCTGCGCTACGCGGACCGGACGTTGGAGGCGTACCCGTCGCGTGATGATCCCCGGGCCGGGGTGGCCCGCGCGTTGCGGGCGCGGGCCCTGTTCCGGGCCGGTGGCCGGGACGACGAGGCGATGGCCGAGCTGACGGCGCTGCGTTCGTGGCTGCTCACGCAGCCCGACGCGCCGGCGTACCTGAGTGCGGCGTTGGACGCCGGTGGTCGTTCGTCGATCGCCGAGACGTGGCTGAGCGAGGCGGTGGACAGCCTGCTCGGTGAGCGCGCCACGGCGGCCGACCCGGAGGTCGGTCCTCCGGACGCGCCCGGAGTGCTCTTCTTCCTGCTGCAACAGCGCCACCGGGTACGCCGGAATCTCAATCTGCCGCACGACCGGCAGGACGACCTGGCCGACCGGCTGGAGAACCAGCTCGTCCGTCGGGCGGCGGAGCGCCAGGGCGGCGATTCGGATCTGCTCCTCTGGCGCCGGGACGAGTTCGATCGTCTGCTAGCCGAGCACGCCGAGCTGACCGACGTGTACGGACCGGACTGGGACGCGCACCGCGCCCGGCTGGAGAAGGCGCTGGTCCAGTTGGCGAACGCCGGCCGCACGGGGTTGGGTGTGTTCGCCGCGACGGTGGCCGGGTTGGACGCGTTCGCCCGGCGTCGCGGCGGGGATCCGTCCGATCCGGAGATCCGGGCCGGCTACGCGGCCGAGGTGGCGGCACAGCTCAGCGCCCGGGTGCCCTGGCCGCCGGAGCGCAACGACCCCTGCTGGTGCGGCTCCGGCCTGAAGTACAAGAAGGACTGCCTGCCACGTTCCCGCAGCTGAGGGCGTCGGTCAGCGGGTGGCGGCACGTTGTCGCCGGCGCCGCCGCCCGGCTGCGTACGGCCGGTGTCCGACGGATGCTCGATCGGCTGGCCGGGGTGATCCTGGTCGGTCTCGGTGTGCGGGCCGCGGTGGCCTGAGGACTCTGGATCCCCGCCCACGCGTCGACCTGGCGCGTTGCGCTGCGACCGCTGATTGCTGGACGATCGACGTCCACTCGACCCCCACCCGAGGAGACGCCGATGTTCGAGGAGTTCATGGGCATCCCCGCCCACCCTCTCGTCCTGCACGCCGCGGTCGTGTTCGTGCCGCTGCTGGCTCTCCTGACGATCGGCTACGCGCTCGTCGCGCCGATCCGGCCGCACACGCGCTGGGTGCTGGCGCTGCTCGCCCTGGGTGCGCCGCTCGCCGCGCTGCTGGCGAAGCTCACCGGTGACGCCTTCTTCGAGCGCATGCGCTCCGCGAACCGGGTCACCCCGGAGTTCGTGCCGAAGCTGGAGGCGCACCAGGACTTCGGCGACCTCACCCTCTACGCCACGATCGGGCTGGCGGTCGTCGCGTTGGCGCTGGTCCGGTTCGTTCCGCCGCGCACCGCCGAGGGCGTACGTCCCAATCGGCCGTTGACCCTGGCGTTGCAGGTGCTGTCGGTGGTCGCCGCCGGCGTCGCCGTGTACTACGTGATCCGTACCGGCGACTCCGGCGCGAAGGCGGTCTGGGAGGGCCAGTGACGTCCGGTGGTGCGCCCGGACGCCGACTTCCAGGTGGAACAGAAGCCGTATCCCCATTCGAAGGGATCGACGGAACGACCACCCACGCCTAGCATGACGGCGAATGGATCTTCAGGATTCGTCAGTGCCGAGACCCGGCTACCAGCCCGACCGAAGGGAGACGCGCATGCGTCGACCCCGCCATCTGGCACTACTGAGCGTCGGTGTTTCCGGCGCCCTCGTGCTCAGCGCAGCCCCCACCGCGGCGGCGGCCCCGCCCACGGCCACCACGCCCACCGGCATCGTGGTCGCCGACGGCATGACCCAACCGGTGTTCTCGCTCGCCGACGCGATCGAGGAGCGGGTGTTCGTCCAGACCCCGGTGGACAGCGACCACGACGGCCGACCCGACCGCGTCGCGATCGACATCTCCCGACCCCGGGAAACCGCCACCCAGGGCTTCAAGGTGCCGGTCATCTTCGAGCACAGCCCGTACCGCAAGGGCACCTGGGACGAGGTGCCCTACCCGAGCGTGCTGGTCGACGACCTGCCGCAGAACGGCCTGACCCACGGCTCCGGGCGTCGGTCGCTCGACGTGGGCGCCCAGCGTGCCCAGGCGAAGGCCAACCTGCCCGGCTCGCTCGACGACTACTACGTGCCCCGCGGGTACGCGGTGGTGCTCGGCCAGAGCATCGGCACCGGCGACTCGGACGGCTGCCCCACCAGCGGCGACCAGGCCGAGACCCTCGGCACCAAGGCCGTCATCGACTGGCTCAACGGCCGGGCCAAGGGGTACGACGCGAACGGCGCCCCGGTCACCGCCGGCTGGACCACCGGCGCGGTCGGCATGACCGGCGTGTCCTACAACGGGACGCTGCCCAACCAGGTGGCCACCACCGGGGTCAAGGGACTGAAGACCATCGTGCCGGTCTCGGCCATCAGCAGCTGGTACGACTACTACCGGGCCAACGGTCTGGTCGTCGCACCCGGGACGTTCCAGGGTGAGGACCTCGACGTCCTGGCCCAGTACACGGCCGGGCAGACACGGGCCGAGGGGACCTGCGCCGACGAACTCGCGAAGATCACCGAGGAACAGGACCGGGCCACCGGTGACTACTCGCCATTCTGGCGGGAGCGCGACTACCTCGACGCCCGCAACGTCAAGGCGAGCGTCTTCGTCGTGCACGGCCTCAACGACTGGAACGTGAAGACCGGGCACTTCGCCAACTGGTGGGACCAGCTCGCCAAGCGGGACGTACCCCGCAAGATCTGGCTGCACCAGGGCGGGCACGGCGGCCCCGGCAGCAGCGCGTCGGTGACCCTGCCCGACGGCCGGACGTGGACGTACAAGCAGACCGAGAACCGCTGGTTCGACTTCTGGCTGTGGAACGTGCGCAACGGCATCATGGACGAGCCGACCGCCGTCATCCAGCGTGAGAACCGGGCCTACACCACGTACGCCAACTGGCCCGACCCCGCGGCCCGTACCGTCGACGTGAACCTCGCCGCCACCGACGCGACCGCCCCGGGCGCGCTCACCTCCGGCAAGCCGCCGAAGGCCCGGGTCGAGCAGGGCTTCGTCGACGAGGGGCGGACCATCCACCCGGACACCCTGGTGGCCAACCCGGACACCGCCAGCCCCAACCGACTCGCCTACCGCTCCCCCGTGCTGACCCAGGACGTCCGCATCTCCGGGCGTCCGGAGATGCGGCTACGGATGGCGATCGACAACAAGCCGGACGCGAACCTCACCGCGTACCTGGTCGACTACGGTCCGGCCGGCTCGACCGCCGCGCCGACCGTGGTGACCCGGGGATGGATGGACCCGCAGAACCGCAAGGGTCCGGCCCGCACCGAGCCGGTGAAGCAGGGCAAGCTGTACGACTACCGGTGGACCCTGGAGCCGAAGGACTACATCTTCCCGGCGGGCCACCGGATCGGGGTGGTCGTCTTCTCCAGCGACCAGGAGTACACGCTGCTGCCGCTGGGCGGCACCGAGCTGCGGGTCGCGCCGAACGACAGCGAGCTGCGGCTGCCGGTGGTCGGGGGTCGGGGCGTACTCGGGTTCTGAGCCGGTTTTTCCGAACGGGTGGGGCGGTCCGATGCGTCGGGCTGCCCCATCCGTCTTTCGTCCCAAGTTTGGCGGGGCGGGGCGCGGGAAGACCTCGCCGATCGGGCCGGGCGGCCCGCCGACACCTGTCGGGCAGTGCTGGCGATGCCAGCGTCACCCGAGGAGGAGCGAGGATGAGCCCACGCAAGACGATCACCCCGGCGCGCAGGCCGGCCAAGGCCACCGGGGCGAAGACGATGCCGCCGAGCCGGAAGGTCGCGGCGAAGAAGGTCGCCACCGCCACGAAGCGGGCCACCGGCGCGAGCGCGGCCAAGGCTCCCGGCGAGAAGCCCACACCGACCACGCCCCGCGTCGCGCGGAAGAAGGACACGTCCGCCACCACGGCCACGCCCACCCGCAGGCCGACGGCGAAGGCGGCCACCGCCAAGAACGCTCCGCCGAAGAAGGCGCCCGCGACGAGGGCCGCCGCCAAGAAGGCGCCCGCGAAGAAGGCCGCGTCGGCCCGGGCCCGCACCACGTCCGCCACCAGGGCGCCGGCCAAGAAGGCGACCACGATGGAGTCGTTCGGCAACCGGCGTACGGCCCGGAAGTCCTGATACCGCTCAGCGTCGGTCAGGCGGGCGGGTCGGGGCAGCAGACGGTGAGCGCCCCGGGCACCGAACGCACCTTGAGCTTCCGTACAGCGGTACGCGCGCCACCGTCGAGTTCGTACATCCGCGGGGTGGCGAAGCGGACCCGCACCCGGCGGCCCCGGGTGATCCGGACGAAGGGCGAGTCCGTCGAGCGGCCCGCGGCCATCCGGCCGAGGGTGCGGGCCCAGTCGATCGCCCCGCTCGCGGTCGACACACCCACCTCCAGGCAGCCGTCGTCCGGCCGGGCGTCGTCGAAGGCCGGAATGCCACCGGTGATCGTGCCGACGTTGCCGAAGAGCACGCAGCTCGCCTCGCCGTCGAACCAGGTGACCCCGTCCACCCGGATGCGCGTGTGCACCAACTCTCCCCGAACGTGCCGCAACCCCGTCCAGACGTACGCCAGCCGGCCGAGCCGACCCTTGAGGTCCCGATCGGCCGCGCGGATCAGTTCACCGTCGAACCCGGCGCCGGCCATCACCGCGAAATGCTCGCCGTTGAGACGGCCCAGGTCCAGCCGGCGCCGTCGGCCGTGCAGGCCGATGTGCACCGCCTCCTGGAGATCCTCGGGGATGCCGAGGTTCGCGGCGAAGAGGTTCGCGGTGCCGGCGGGCAGGATGGCCATCGGGGTCCCCGAGTTGGCGAGGGTGTCCGCGCAGCGCTGCACCATGCCGTCCCCACCCCACACGAACACCAGCCCGGCGCCCTTCTTCAGCGCTTTGCGGACCTTCTTCGGCGCCTTGCGGCTTTTCGGCACCTCGTACCAGAGCAGGTCGTCGACCCCAGCGCTGGCGAGGGTCGCCCGCAGCTCGTCGAGGCCGCCACCGAGACTCTTGCGGCGGTGGGCGACCACCGCGACCGTGCCCAGCCGGGCGGCCACGGGCGTGCCGGGGGGTGCGGCGGGGGGTGCGGCGCTCGTGCTCATGGCCGCTGGTGTTACCCAACCGACCGATTCGCTACGCCCCTGGGCATCGCCGCCCGGCACCGCCCCGGCGACATCAGCCCGGGCGGCCGCCCGGGGCTCGGCGCCGGCTGTCGCGCCGATCGTGCATGGATGGGCCGGATGTCCGAGTCCGTGACGCACCGGGTGCCGGCAACCCGCCATTCGCTTGCCGCTCCTGGCCGTCGCTGGCCGCCTGGCTGAATGTTTCCTGTGGAGATCGGTCACGGGCGGCAGCAACACCAGGAAGCCTTATACCTCAGAGTCATATTTATGCCTCTGAGGTATAAGGCTCAGAGGCACGTATGGCTCCGACCACTGGTCGACCGCCGACGGACGGCTGCGGGCGGCCGTCCGCCTATTGACGGGCGAGTCGCGTCCTGCCGCGCGCTCCGCCTGCGCGCGGCCTTTGCCGCGTGCTGGCGGTCTACGCGTGCGCAACTTCGGGGAAAGTGCTGCCTCGCGATCGACTCCCTATCGGCGACACGGGGCATCCCTGCGCCCGGACACCGCGACATCGCCGATACCGAGTCGATCAGCCCCCGACGGGCGGGTCCGGGGCGAGGCGAGCCGTCAACGCGTGATGGGACCTGCTGACCCGTGACAGAACCGTCCAGGCACGCCAGTGCTGGGATGTCCGGTTCGCCGGATGGCCGGGCTGGGCGTGGTGTCTGGTTTGGGTGTCGGTGTGGGGTGGGCGGGCCACCCCTGTCTCT
>NZ_VDFY01000084.1 GCF_006228125.1 Micromonospora orduensis
TCAAGCAGAAGACGCCATACGAGGTAGGCTCCGGTCTCGTGGGCTCGGAGATGTATATAAGAGACAGGCAGTGGTCCGGTCCGCCCGCTCCCCCGGTCGCTTCGCACCCGGTGTCACCGCCGGCCGCGCCCATGCCGCCGAACGCCGCGCGACCCGGCCCGCCGACCCGGCCGATGTCGCCCGCGCCGCCACCGCACCGGCCGACGTCACCGCCCGCGCCGGCCCCGGTGCCGAAGCAGCGTCGAGGCCGGCGCTCGGCGCCACCACCGGCGGCGCCGCCCGGCTGGCAGGCCCCCAAGGGGTACGTGCCGGTCCCGGTCCGGCGACGACGCCGCTGGCCGTGGCTGCTGCTGCTCACGCTCGCCTGCTGCTGTGGCTGCCCCGCCTACTACGGGCTCCCGATCTCGGCCCAGTACCCGGCCCGCGCGGCTCTGCCCGACCAGGTGGAGGACCTCAGCCTGCGACAGGACGACCGCAGCGCGGCGACCGCCCGGCAGTTGGAGAGCGAGGTACGCAACGAGCACTGGCTGGCCGAGGACACGTTCGCCGGGGTCTACTCCACGACGAACGGCAAGCGGGTGACGGTCTTCGGCGGCACCGGCTTCCGGCTGAGCCCGGAGGCGGACGCGGAGGCGGAGATCAGCCGGCTCACCGATCGGTACGCGCTGGGCGCCGCCGAGACCGTGGACACCGGTGTGCGGGGCAGGCACGAGCGGTGCGCGGTAGGCCGGGCGGACGGCAGCGACGTGGTGGTCTGCACGTCGGTCGACCACGGCAGCATCGCCACCGGCGTGTTCACCCGGTTGTCCGTCTCCGACAGCGCCGACCTGCTGGACACCCTGCGCGCCCAGATCGTCCAGCCCGAACGGGGCTGAGCCGCACCCCGGGGCGGCCGGCCCTCTGGAGCGCTGCTGCGGCTCGTCACACCGGGTAAGCCCCGCCCAGGCGGCAGGACTGGAGGCGGATATACCTGTGGGTCATATTGATGACGCACAGGTATATCCGCCCATCAGACCGGGCTACCCCGCGGGCGGGAGCCGGTTCCACAGCGCCAGTGCGCGCCCCGGGCTGACAGACGCGCGGCGCGCGCTGCCAGGGTCAGGCGTCGCGGGTGGGGTCCGGGTGGGCGCGCGGCGGGGCGTAGCGGGGCACGTACTCCTGGCCGGTGAGCTTCTGGATCTCGCTCATCAGCTCGTCGGTCATCTGCCGCAGCGAGGCGCGGTCGTCCGGCCGGCCGGTGAAGTCCAGCGGCTTGCCGAACCGGACGGTGATCTTGGCAGCGCCGGGGCGGGGCACCCGGGCGCCGATCGGTTGCGCCTTGTCCGTGCCGATCATGCCCACCGGGATGATCGGCACACCGGCGGAGATGGCGAGCCGGGCCGCACCGGTCCGCCCCCGGTAGAGCTTGCCGTCCGGGGAACGGGTGCCCTCCGGGTAGACCACCACCAGGTCACCGCCCTTGAGCGCCGGGATCGCCGCGTCGAACGCGGACAGCGCCGCCCGACCGCCGGCCCGTTCGACCGGAATCGCGCCCAGGCCGGTGAGGACGAACTTGGAGATCGCGCCCTTCACGCCGGTGCCCTTGAAATACTCCGACTTCGCCCAGAACGCCAGGTGCCGGGGCACCACAGTGCCGAGGAACAGTTCGTCGGCCACCGAGAGATGGTTGCCGGCGAAGATCGCGCCGCCGGTCTCCGGCACGTGTTCCAGACCCTCCACGGTCGGGCGGAACGCCACCCGCAGCGTGGGCGCCACGGTCAGCTTGCCGATGGTGTAGAGCAGGGGCACTGGTCCTCCGGCAGATGAGGTGCGAGCAGGCGGTGTCACGGTAGCGGACGCCTCCACACCTCCCGGACGGAGGTGGGGAGGCGTCCGCCCTCGCGCGTTACACCCGGCGGACGGTGACCGTCACCCGCTCACCCTCGCCCACCTCGCCGGCGAAACCGTCGAGGCCCTCGGCGAAGTCCACCGAGTCGGCCAGGACCTCGCCGGACACGAAGTCGATGTACGCCGCCACCGCCGCGCGCACCTCCTCGGAGGCCGACACCGACACCACGATCCGGTCCGAGACGTCCAGGTCGGCGTCGCGGCGGGCCTGCTGCACCACCCGCACCACGTCGCGGGCCAGGCCCTCGGCGGCCAGCTCCGGGGTGACCTCGGTGTCCAGCACGACCACGCCCTCACCGCCGGGCAGCGGCGCGGAGTGCTCGGCGTCGGCCGCGACCAGGCGCAGCTCGTACTCGCCCTCGGCCAGGGTGATGCCGGCGGCCACCGGGGCGCCGTCGACCAGCTCCCACTCGCCCGCCTTGACCGCCTTGATCACCTGCTGGACCTGCTTGCCGATCCGCGGGCCGAGCGCCCGGGGCACCACCGTCAACACCTGCTGGCAGTACGCGGACAGCTCCGCGCTGAACTCCACCTCCTTCACGTTGACCTCGTCGGCGATCAGATCGGCGAACGGTCGCAGCTGCTCCGCCGCCGGCGAGGCCACGGTCAGCTTCGACAGCGGCAGTCGCACCCGCAGACCCTTGGCCTTGCGCAGCGACAGCGCCGCCGAGGCGACCGCCCGCACGTTGTCCATGGCCGCGACCAGGTCGTGGTCGGCCGGGAACTCGCTCGCCTCCGGCCAGTCGGTGAGGTGCACCGAGCGCTCCCCGGTCAGCCCGCGCCAGATCTCCTCCGCGGTCAGCGGCGCCAGCGGCGCCACCACCCGGCAGAGCGTCTCCAGCACGGTCGACAGCGTGTCGAACGCGTTGACGTCGCCGGACCAGAACCGGTCCCGCGAGCGGCGCACGTACCAGTTGGTCAGCGCGTCCAGGTAGGACCGGACGGTGGCGCACGCGCCGGAGATGTCGTACGCGTCCATCTGCGCGCCGACCGTCGACACCAGCTCGTTCGTCTTGGCCAGCACGTACCTGTCGAGCAGGTGCGTCGAGTCGGTGCGCCGCCGCGCCTGGTACCCGTCCGCGTTGGCGTAGAGCGAGAAGAAGTACCAGACGTTCCACAGCGGCAGCAGCACCTGCCGCACAGCGTCGCGGATCAGCGTCTCGGTGACCGCCATGTCCCCGCCGCGCAGCACCGGCGAGGACATCAGCATCCAGCGCATCGCGTCCGACCCGTACGAGTCGAAGACGTGGTAGACGTCCGGGTAGTTGCGCAGGCTCTTGGACATCTTGCGCCCGTCCGAGCCGAGCAGGATGCCGTGGCTCAGGCAGTTGCGGAACGCCGGCCTGTCGAACAGCGCGGTGGCCAGCACGTGCATCGTGTAGAACCAGCCGCGGGTCTGCCCGATGTACTCGACGATGAAGTCACCCGGGTAGTGGTGCTCGAACCAGTCCGCGTTCTCGAACGGGTAGTGCACCTGGGCGAACGGCATCGACCCGGACTCGAACCAGCAGTCCAGCACCTCCGGCACCCGGCGCATCATCGACTGGCCGGTGGGGTCGTCCGGGTTGGGGCGGACCAGGTCGTCCACCGCCGGCCGGTGCAGGTCGCTCAGGCGTACGCCGAAGTCCCGTTCGATGTCGGCAAGCGACCCGTAGACGTCCAGGCGCGGGTAGTTCGGGTCGTCGGACTTCCACACCGGGATGGGCGAGCCCCAGAACCGGTTGCGGCTGATCGACCAGTCCCGGGCGTTGGCGAGCCACTTGCCGAACGAGCCGTCCTTGATGTGGCCCGGCGTCCAGTTGATCTGCTGGTTGAGTTCGACCATCCGGTCCCGGAACTTGGTCACCGCGACGAACCACGACGACACCGCCTTGTAGACAAGCGGGGTGTCGCAGCGCCAGCAGTGCGGGTACGAGTGGGTGTAGGTGTCCTGCCGGAGCACCACCCCCCGCTCCTTCAGTTCCCGGATCACCGGCTTGTTGACGTCGAAGACCTGCTCACCCTGGTACGGCGGGACCAGCGCGGTGAACCGGGTGTGGTCGTCCACGGTGACGATGGTGGGGATGCCTGCGGCGTTGCAGACGTTCTGGTCGTCCTCACCGAACGCCGGGGCCAGGTGCACGATCCCGGTGCCGTCCTCGGTGGTGACGAACTCCGCGCCGAGCACCTGGTACGCGTTCTCCCCGGCCTGCTCGACGAGGAAGTCGAACAGCGGCGTGTAGCGGCGTCCGACCAGGTCCCGGCCGTACACCGTGCCGAGGAGCTCGTAGCCGTCCAGCTCCTTCGCGTACGCGGCCAGCCGCGCCGCGCCCACCACGTACCGCTCGCCGTCGCGCTCCAGCACCGCGTACTCGATGTCGGGGCCGACGGCGAGCGCCAGGTTCGACGGCAGGGTCCACGGCGTGGTCGTCCAGACACCCAGCTTGACCGGCCCGCGCACCAGCTCCGGGGCGGACTCGTCGGCGGTCAGCCCGAACCACACCGTCAGCGTCGGGTCGTGCCGGTCCCGGTAGACGTCGTCCATCCGGGTCTCGGTGTTCGACAGCGGCGTCTCGCAGCGCCAGCAGTACGCCAGCACCCGGAAGCCCTCGTAGATCAGACCCTTGTCGTGCAGGGTCTTGAAGGCCCACATGACGCTCTCCATGTAGTCCAGGTCGAGCGTCTTGTAGTCGTTGGTGAAGTCGACCCAGCGGGCCTGCCGGTTGATGTACCGCTCCCAGTCCTGGGTGAACTCCAGCACCGAGGTGCGGCAGGCCTCGTTGAACCGGGCCACGCCCAGGTCGATGATCTCCGCCTTGCTGGTGATCCCGAGCTGCTTCTCGGCGACCACCTCGGCGGGCAGGCCGTGGCAGTCCCAGCCGAAGCGCCGCTCGACGTGCCGCCCGCGCATCGTCTGGTAGCGGGGCACCACGTCCTTGACGTACCCCGTGAAGAGGTGGCCGTAGTGCGGCAGGCCGTTGGCGAAGGGCGGGCCGTCGTAGAAGACGTACTCGTTCTTGCCGTCCGTGCCGGCGGGGCGGGCCTCGACCGACGCCTCGAAGGTCTTGTCGGCCGTCCAGTGCTCCAGCACCCGGCGCTCGACCGCGGGCAGGTCCGGGCTCGCCGGGACACCGGCGGCGGTCGGGTCGTGCAACGGATAGGCCATCGCCTGTCGCTCTCCTCGCAGCTCACTCAACGTGGGTCTGCGAGGACGAACCTTCCGGGTACGCCTGGAAACGGCGCTCCCGGTGGTCCGCGGTACCACCCCGCTTGGCGGTCAGGATCGACCGCCCGCTCATTGCCGGCTGTGACGGGCCGCACCCGTCCGGTTCTACTGGGCCGGTTGCCCGGCTGTTCTTCCGGAGGCTCACCGGTGATGGCCGGGTCATCGCCTTACGGTGCTCAACGATACAAGACCCGCCCCCCACCCCGCCGCCGAGTAAACGCGCGCGCTGGCACCCTAGGCTGGCCGGGTGATCCGGATCGAGTTGGACGAACCGACGCTGTCCCGCACCCGGATCGCCACCAGCCCACTCTGGGAGGTCCTGACCAGCCTGTTCGTGCTGCACCGCCACCCGGGAGAGGCGCCCTGGCCGTACACCGACTGGGCGCGGCACGCACGGCGGGTGCTCGACGAGGTACCGGCGACCGCGCCCGCCCGGCTGCTGACCGTCGGCCTACCCGCACCGGACTTCCTCAGCCCGATCCCCACGTCGGCCGCGCCGACCCTGGCCGAACAGCTCGCCGAGCTGCGCGCGACGCCGGCTGAGGTGATCGCCGAGCAGATCCCCCGCTACCACAACCCGGACGACCTGCCGGAGTGGCTCGGTCCGTTCGTCACGGACCGACGGGCCGCCCTGGACCGGCTAGCCGACGGCATCGAGGCGTACTGGGACGCGGCCATCGCGCCGTGGTGGCCGGCGATGCAGGCGGCGCTGGACGAGGAGGTGCTGCACCGGGCCCGGGCGCTCGCCGCGTACGGTCCGGACGCGCTGCTGGCCGACCTGCACGAGCGGGTGCGCTGGGACAAGCCGGTGCTGACGCTTGTGAAGCCGTCGGAGCAGGAGTTCGTGGCGGTGGACCAGCGGCTGCTGCTGATTCCACTGGTCTTCTCGCAGGGAGCACTCGTCTGCGCCACCGACCATCCGGAGATCATCGCCGTCTCCTACCAGGCGCGCGGGGCGGTGGTGCTCGCCGAGGGTGGGCCCGCGTCGGCGAGTCGAACGGCACCGGCCACGGATCGGCTGGCGGTGCTTGTCGGTCGAGGTCGCGCCCAGGTGCTGCGGGCGCTGGTGCGGCCGGCCACCACCGCTGGCCTCGCGGCCACCCTGGGGCTCGCCCCGAGCACCGTGTCGGAGCAGCTCTCCGCGCTGCTGACCGCCGGCGTGGTGCACCGCCGCCGGGTGGGCCGGCGGGTGTTGTACGGCCTGGAACCGGCCGGCCTGGCACTGGTACAGCTCGTCGGTGACGAGCCGACGAGCGCCTCGGCGTGAGCATTCGGCTCGATCCGAATCCGTTTCCCACCCGTCCCCGTCACTCCTAGCCTGCGGATCACGAGCGAACACGCGATCGTGGCGGTCGGGAAGGGCACGACCCCAGCGCCGTGAGGTCCAGGCAGTCCGCGGCGTCGACCTGACAGTCGGCAACGGGGAGCTGTTCGGCCTGCCCGGACCGAACGGCGCTGGCAGGAACCCCAACCCGGGCCCTCGTTGATCATGGAGTTGTTGCCTCGTTCGACGGCGTGTCGTGGCAACAACGACATGATCAACCGAGGGGTGGGGGTCAGGG